>NZ_JAMWXW010000080.1:0-1410 GCF_031570135.1 Paraburkholderia sp. USG1
GGTTAATGGAATGGACGCCCCCTCTCCTGCGGTACGGATATGCCAAAGTAAGGGTCTCAAACGTTAGCGCGAAGGAGAGCATCATGAAGATCGCGACCATTGGCCTTGACCTTGCCAAGAACGTTTTTCAGGTCCACGGCGTCGACCCGCGCGGCGTCCCCGTCTTAAGGAAGCAGCTAAAACGCATTCAGGTGCTGCCATTCTTCGCCACGCTGGAACCCTGCCTTGTCGGCATGGAAGCCTGTTGCGGTGCACACTTCTGGGCGAGAAAGCTGCAGGCGTATGGGCATACGGTGAAGCTCATTGCGCCACAGTTCGTCAAACCTTACGTGAAGAGCAACAAGAATGATGCCGCGGATGCAGAGGCAATCTGTGAAGCCGTCTCGCGACCGAACATGCGGTTCGTACCCGTCAAAAGCGTCGAGCAGCAGGCGATACTGGCACTGCACCGGGTCCGGCAAGGATTTGTTACCGCGCGTACCGCCCACGCCAACCAGATCCGCAGTCTGCTCGCAGAATACGGTCTGGTTGTGCCGCAAGGTATTCATCATCTACATCAGGATGTCCCTGATCTTCTGGAAGACGCCAGTAACGAACTGCCGGGCGTATTCCGGCAACTGGTCATGCGTCAGCTCGACTATCTGCGGGAGTTGGACCACCAGGTGCAACTGCTCGAAGCGCAAATAAAGACCTGGCATCGGGAGAACGAAGCAAGCCGCAGACTTGCGCAGATTCCCGGCGTCGGACCCATCACCGCTACTGCGCTGGTCGCATCAGTGGGCGACGCGCGATGCTTTGCAAGCGGCCGGCAACTAGCGGCATGGATCGGTCTGGTGCCGCGCCAGCACTCAAGTGGCGGCAAACAGGTGCTGCTCGGCATCGGCAAACGTGGGGACGCTTATCTGCGCTGCCTGCTTGTCCACGGTGCACGGGCTGTGATCAGCGCCGTACGCCAAAAAGACGGCACCTCCACAAGCTGGCTAGGTCGTCTGCTTGCACGGCGACATACGAACATCGCAACCGTGGCACTTGCCAACCGCAATGCGCGCATCGCCTGGGCCTTACTCGCACATCACCGGGAGTTCTGCTCCGACTATGGGCGCGCAGCACCGGTCGTCTGACACATGGACACGGATATTAGATGATACAGGATAACTAACTAATGAATAGGTGGTAGCTTCCAGCGATTGCGCGGGCAATCATGACGTGATGGCAAAACAGGTGAGACCGGGATCGGGAAAATTCTGTGGTCTGCCACGCGCTTCGAGCGCGATGGGTTAACGAGAAACCGATCTGCACATTCCATCAGGGACAGAGGCAAGTCCTCACAAGTCCGGATGTATGGCTGCAATCCTTCATCTGCTAACGATCACCGAATGACGGCTGTGCAAACTGGGGGCGTCCATGTAT
>NZ_JAMWXW010000081.1:0-1402 GCF_031570135.1 Paraburkholderia sp. USG1
GGCGCCGTCGTACGACGGCTTCGATGGTGGCGCGGGTTCGCGCTATCAGGCCAAACGTGAAGTCCGCTCGTTCTGGTATCCCACGTGGCTCGCACAGCCCGCCGCACTCGTGCCCGACAGCCGCGTGCTCGACGCACCGGCAGATGGTTTGTCGGTCGACCAAACGCTGGACATTGCGCAGCAATACGACCTGGTGGTGATCCACACCAGCACGCCGTCCTTTCCCACCGACGCCCTGTTCGCCGAAGACCTGAAGAAGCGCAAACCGTCCGTGTTGATCGGCATGGTGGGCGCGAAGGTCGCCGTCGATCCGCACAATTCGCTGACGGCTACCGAAGCGATCGACTTCGTCTGCCGCGAGGAATTCGACTTCACCTGTCAGGAAGTCGCCGGAGGCAAGCCGTTTGCGCAGATCCAGGGTCTGAGCTATCGCGCCGCCGACGGTTCGATCGAGCACAACGAAGCGCGCCCGATCCTCGAGAACATGGACGAGCTGCCGTTCGTCGCGCCCGTCTACAAGCGCGATCTGAAGATCGACAACTACTTCATCGGTTATCTGAAGCACCCGTACGTGTCGATCTACACGGGCCGCGGTTGCCGCTCGAAATGCACCTTCTGCCTGTGGCCGCAAACCGTGGGCGGACATCGCTACCGCACGCGCTCGGTCGAAAACGTGCTGGCGGAAGTGAAGTGGATTCGCGACAACATGCCTGAAGTCAGGGAGATCATGTTCGACGACGACACCTTCACCGACTTCAAGCCGCGGGTCGAAGAAATTGCCCGCGGTCTTGGGCAACTGGGCGTGACGTGGTCGTGCAATGCGAAGGCGAACGTGCCGTACTCGACGCTGAAGATCATGAAGGAAAACGGCCTGCGCCTGCTGCTGGTCGGTTATGAATCGGGCGACGACCAGATCCTGCTGAACATCAAGAAGGGTCTGCGCACGGACATCGCACGCCGTTTCAGCGACGATTGCCGCAAACTCGGCATCAAGATTCACGGCACGTTCATTCTCGGTCTGCCCGGCGAAACACAGGACACGATCCAGAAGACGATCGAATACGCCAAAGAGATCAATCCGCACACGATCCAGGTATCGCTCGCGGCGCCGTATCCCGGCACGACGCTCTATAACCAGGCGGTTGACAACGGCTGGCTCGAAGAGAACAAGGTGATCAACCTCGTGAGCAAATCAGGCGTGCAACTGGCGGCGATCGGCTATCCGCATCTGTCGCGCGACGAGATTTACCATCAGCTCGAAAACTTCTACAAGCGTTTCTATTTCCGGCCGTCGAAGATCTGGGAAATCCTGCGGGAGATGCTGACGAGCTGGGACATGATGAAACGGCGCCTGCGCGAGGGCGTCGAATTCTTCCGTTTCCTGCGCGCCCACGAGGCGTGA
>NZ_JAMWXW010000082.1:0-1368 GCF_031570135.1 Paraburkholderia sp. USG1
GCAATGCTCTCAACTTAAGCCCCACTCCCTCAAGCAAGTTTGTACGTAAGATGGAAGTGAGGCTTGGCTTTTCTGGGTGGTCTTGGATACGAGCGTGAGGGCTGTATCCGGCATCGGGTCCGGTGGATCATCTCCAGCACACCGGAGAGGCCGTCCAGACAGCGCCGGATGCGCAGAAGGCACGCGCCGAGGATGGGTTTGAGTGCACCCAGTGCATACACCCGGTTAGGACGACTGGCCTTTTCATCATCGTGCGGCGCATCCAGATCGCTGAGCAGCGTGCACAGGTTGTCGGCGAGGATTTTTGCGCCGAAGTCCTGCTGCAACGCCAGGTAATCGAGACCTGTGACGGCTTCCAGCCGCAGCCGGTGCTTGAGTCGCTTGAACGCTTCCTCGACCCGCCAGCGCTGGTGGTAAAGCGTACCGAACGATGCCGCCGGATAACGCCCGCCATCGAGCAGCGAGGTCATCAGCACACGCACGCGACCGCCCGGCGTGACGTCGCGGATCAGGCGCACAGTCGTGGGCGTACGCGCCAGTTCATAGTCGCGGGCATCCAGTTCGCCGGGCGCGTCCAGTGTCACCACACGCTCGGCTTTACCGCTGCGGGCAAAGGCGCTGACGCATTTCCAGTTACGCGCATCGACGCGCATGCAGAATGGGATTTCGCGCTGTGCGAGCGCCGCCACCATCGCGTTGCCGATATAGCCGCGATCGAGCAGCAGCAGGTCGGTATGCGGTTGCAGTACATCGAGCGCTTCGAACAGCATCTGCCGCTCGGCACCATCGGCCGGATGAAGTGCAGCGTGCAGGGTCAGCTCGGGGCCCGGCAGGAACAGTGCAAATGCGTAGTGATCGGCGCGCAGTTCATGGCCGCGACGCGTGCCCACACGCAGGCGGCTGCCGTCAGCAGCGACCAGCCTCAGGCCGTGCCAGCGCATCGAATCGATATGGGGTTGGGCCAGCGAGATCAGGCGGGCGCGGGCCAGTTCGAACAGTTCGGCAGACACTCCCCGTCGCGCCTTGCTGAAAGCCTGTGCGCTAACAGCGCGGGTGCGCCCGCCGCTGCCTTCCAGTGCGCCGAATAGCGCATCAAGTTCGGCCTGCACACTGGCGCACATCCCGGACATCATCAGCGCGGCCATGCGCGGCAAGGTCAGGGTGCGATTGCGGGTAAAGGCGGTGGGAGAACGACGTACCCGATCGGCGAGCGCCGGATCGAGCAGGAAGTCGGAGAACTCAGCCAGAAGCCGCGAGGACGCTGGTATTTGAGTTCATATCGTTGATTTATCAGTGAGTTATGCGATGAAGTTTACAGGGACGATGCCTCGTTTACAAGCTCTTTGGGGCTTAAGTTGAGAGCATTGC
>NZ_JAMWXW010000083.1:0-1335 GCF_031570135.1 Paraburkholderia sp. USG1
TGGACTTGCCCCTGCATGACCGGACATGCGGTCACGCTTAGGTTGGTGAATCTGCTCGCTGGCGAAACTCGCGTGGTGAGCAGTATTTCAGGGCGCTGTGCGGATGCGACTCGTTGTAGTGGTCAAACGCGATGGCCAGGTTGTGCAACGCCGTTCTCGCGTCCGGCTTGGGCATCCACGAGACGTAGTCTCTCTTCATCGTTTTGACGAAGCTCTCGGCCATTCCGTTGCTCTGCGGACTTCTGACCGGCGTCGTGATGGGTTTCAGGCCCACTTTTTTCGAGAACGTCAGCGTCTCCTCGGCAATGTAGCAGGAACCGTTGTCGCTGAGCCATTCGATTTCGTTGTCGGCCTTTAACGCACCATCGAAACGGTTTTCTACAGCTTGAAGCATGACATCACGCACCATGTCTCCGGTATAGCCTCCAGTGGTCGCAGCCCAGCTCATGGCTTCCCGGTCACAGCAGTCCAGTGCAAAGATGACGCGCAGCGGCGAGCCGTCATCACAGCGGAATTCGAAGCCGTCCGAGCACCAGCGCGCATTGCTCTGGTCCACCGCGACCCTTCCATCGTGCCGGCGCCTGGATTCGGGATGTCGAGGGCGGCGCTCAAGCAGCAGGCCGTGGGTATGCATGACCCGATAAACCCGTTTTGCATTAACCCGAGGCTGTCCCTGTGCCTCCCGGTTTCGGCGTAGGAGAGCCCAGGCGCGCCGGTAGCCGTAAGTAGGCAAATCAGCAACCAACTCCTGGAGCTCGGCAACGAGCGGCATGTCGTCACGGGCGGGTGTCTTGCGCTTGTCGACCCATTCGGCGTCGCGCTTTATTTTCACTGCGAGATTAGAGCGCGACACACCCAGGACATTACAGACCGTCTTCATCGGTCGTCCCCTGGCAGCAATGGTGAGCGCGCAATCAATTTTTTTGCCCGGCCGTACTCCACTGCTTCGCGGAGGATTTCCACTTCCATCGTCTTCTTGCCCAGCAATCGCTGGAGTTCACGAATCTGTTTCATCGCTTCGGCCAGGTCCGATGCCGGTACCACATGCTCGCCGGCACTGACCGCTGACAGGCTTCCGTCCTGATAGAGCTTGCGCCAGGCGAACACCTGGTTTGCATTCACTTGATGACGACGGGCAACTCCGGAAACGGTTGCGCCGGGCTCGAAGGTCTCGCGCACTATCGCAAGCTTTTCCTCGACAGAGCGCCTGCGGCGCTGTTCGGGCTGGGTCAAAACTTCAATGGGTTCCACGTTAGAGCTGGGCTTAAACATAGGCGTAAGACTACCTCAAAGTTTAAGCGTTCCTCGTGTCCGGTTTTCACGGGGGCCGCCCCA
>NZ_JAMWXW010000084.1:0-1109 GCF_031570135.1 Paraburkholderia sp. USG1
TCGGCTAAGAATGGCAACACGCGGTCGGACGCGTGCCACGGCTTTGCGAGTCGCTCACTTGTACCTGTAACGACCGAATTTGGATCGCTGTTCGTTGCTCCAGTCGCGATCGGCTGGCTCATGATCTTTCTCCCGAGTTTGCTGCGGCCTAAGAACATAAGGTGTGACTGACTGGATGCGCCAGCACTCATGCCGACATTGCTTGTCCATGGCAAGCGCATGCCATGGCTTGGCCTTTCGATGACACCGGGGTGAATATAACTAATTAGATGCACTTTATCCACGGGCGAGAACGTCTCACGGCAATATTGGACTGAATCGATGCTGATTGAATTTAGAGCGATAAGCGAAAGGATTCTAGGAAAATACTTCCTGTGGTCGACCCACCGAGCTCGCGCCGAAAGGTGCCCGTTCCCACGGGTATCACTCAGGTGAGGGAAGCCAGCAGGTCCCACTGGCGGGCGGGTCTAGTGCGACTGCCTGTCATGCGGCGGGCGTTACCTTAAAGAGTGATCCCCACCGAAAGCTGAACAATTGGCGACACATGGCCCGTAACGGGGAGCGCTTTCGATGAAAGCGTCCGGTCAATCCGACGATGGTGTGCGCAGCAGGCTACGAATGCCTAGGGCAGGTCGACGATCAGATTGCCGAGCTCGGCGGACACCTGAGTTATAGGTGACGGGCCAAGGCCCAAGAATACGTTCGCTCATTGGGGATACACGGAGACAAAGATGTTTCAAGCGGGAGTCCATCATGCAAAGCACTAGGAAGTGGGGCGGACTAGCGCTGCTGTTGTTGGCGAGCACGGCAACCTTTGCGAAAGTGGATGAGTCGTGCCTTAAACAACTTGGCGGTACCAGCTACGACATAGCGTGCTTCGAAGCACTCACGAAGGAGGTCGCGGCAGATATGAAAGCAACCTACGAAGAGATCAGAAAAACGATCCCGCAAGGAAATAAAAATCGGGACTTACTTGATGCCTACATGAAGGCAGAGGACGATGCCAAGCGGTTTTGTAGACTTGAAAAAGAGACCGGCACAGGTTGGCTACCGTCACCGACGCTGGGTCACTACAATATGTGGGACTCTGCGTACGCAGAATGCGTATA
>NZ_JAMWXW010000085.1:0-1031 GCF_031570135.1 Paraburkholderia sp. USG1
TGCGCGCTCCAGCCCGCCGTACGCGCGATCACGAAGAGCGGCGTGAACATGGCGGTGGGCACGCCCATCATGTGATACGAGACCGCGCTGAACCAGTCCAGATTCGGGAACATCTTCTTCGCGTCCCACATCACCGACTCCAGCCGCTCGGCAATGCTGAACAGCTTGGTGTTGCCCGCTTCCTTCGAGAGCGTCTTCGCGACTTCCTTGATGACCTTGTTGCGCGGGTCCGAAATCGTGTACACCGGGTGGCCGAAGCCGATCACTACTTCCTTGTTCTCGACGCGGCGGCGGATGTCCGCTTCGGCTTCGTCAGCGTTCTGGTAGCGCGACTGGATCTCGAACGCGACTTCATTCGCGCCGCCGTGCTTCGGTCCGCGCAGCGCGCCGATCGCACCGGTGATCGCCGAATAGATGTCCGATCCCGTGCCCGCGATCACGCGGCCCGTGAAGGTCGACGCGTTGAATTCATGCTCGGCGTACAGGTTCAGCGACACGTGCATCGCGTCGACCCATGCGCTCGACGGCTCCACGCCGTGCAGCAGATGCAGGAAGTGGCCGCCGATCGAATCGTCGTCGGTTTCCACCTCGATGCGCTTGCCGTTGTGCGAGTAGTGATACCAGTACAGCAGCATCGAACCGAGCGAGGCCATCAGCTTGTCGGCGATGTCGCGCGCGCCCGGCAGGTTGTGATCGTCTTTTTCCGGCAGCACGGTGCCGAGCACCGACACGCCGGTGCGCATCACGTCCATCGGATGCGCGGCGGCCGGAATCCATTCGAGGGCGGCCTTGACGTTGGCGGGCAGGCCGCGCAGCGCCTTGAGCTTGGTCTTATACGCGGTGAGTTCGGCTTGCGTCGGCAGCTTTTCGTGAACCAGCAGGTACGCGATCTCTTCGAATTCGCAGGCGCTGGCGATATCGAGAATGTCGTAGCCGCGGTAGTGCAGGTCGTTGCCGGTCTTGCCGACCGTACAAAGGGCCGTGTTGCCCGCCGTCACGCCCGACAGGGCGACGGATTTTTTCGGTTTGAA
>NZ_JAMWXW010000086.1:0-1027 GCF_031570135.1 Paraburkholderia sp. USG1
GTGGTGCTCGAAGCGACGGGCAATACCGCCGCCATCGTCAACGTACTGCGCCCTCGCGTCGCGCGTGTCGCAATTGCGAATCCACTGCTGGTACGGCTCATCGCCGAGGCACGCGTCAAGACGGACAAGATTGATGCGGCAGTGCTGGCCCAACTGTACGCAAGCCATTTTCTGCCGGAAGTCTGGATGCCCGACGAGAGCACCCTGGCGCTACGCCGACAGGTCTCGCGCCGGTCACAACTCGTGCGGCAACGCACCAGGCTGAAGAACGAAGTGCATGCGGTGCTGGCTGCGCATCTGATCGAGCGGTGCCCCGCTACTGATCTGTTCGGCAGGAAGGGACGCGTATGGCTCACGGCCCAACCGCTGCCGATGGACGAGCGTCTGGGCGTCGAGCAACGCCTGCGGGAGCTGGACCGTCTTGGGGAGGATCTGCACGAGGTCGACAGGGCCCTGGCGCAAGCCAGTATCGGCGACGAGCGGTTGCGCAGGCTGCTGACCATCACCGGCGTCAATAGCACTGTGGCAATCGGCCTGCTGTCGGCAATCGGCGCCGTTGAACGGTTTCCCAATCCGGAGAAGCTGGTGAGCTACTTCGGGCTGAACCCATCGGTCTATCAGTCGGGCCCAACGCCCGCCAGGCACGGTCACATCACCAGGCGGGGACGTTCGTACGCGCGAGGATTGCTCGTCGAGGCAGCCTGGGGCGCAGCACAGGCGCCTGGCCCTCTGCGCGCTTTCTTCCTGCGCGTACGCGACCGTCGCGGCCAGCAGGTCGCCATTGTCGCGACGGCGCGCAAACTGGCGGTCATCGTGTGGTACGTGCTCACGCGCAATGAGCCGTTCGCCTGGGATCGTCCAGCCCTGACCGCACACAAGCTGCGCGCCCTGGAGTTGCAATCCGGCATGCCGGCACAACATGGCTCGCGCAAAGGATCGGCTGCCGCTTACAGCCTGAAGAGCGTACGCGACCAGGAACGGGCCATAGCCGAGCAGGCCGAGCGCACCTATCAACGCCTGTTCTCAC
>NZ_JAMWXW010000087.1:0-917 GCF_031570135.1 Paraburkholderia sp. USG1
AGAGACCATTTCAAAAAGACCCCGAGGGGGCTGTTAACCTTTTCGGCAAGCTGTTAACCTTGGCCATCTGAACAACAGGAACCAAGGGGATGGGCACGCCGATCATTGATGACGAACTGTGGGCATTGATCGAACCTTTGCTGCCGCCGCCAAAGCCGCGACGCAAGAAATATCCAGGCCGCCGCCCTGTTTCGGACCGGGCGGCACTGAACGGCATCCTGTTCGTGTTCAAGACCGGGATACGCTGGTGCGACCTGTCGATCAAGTTGGGATTTGGTTCGGGCCCGACCTGCTGGCGTCGCCTGCGCGACTGGCAAAAGGCCGGCGTGTGGGACCGGCTGCACGAGCTGCTGCTCGCGAAGTTACGCGAGGCCGGCCAGCTCGATTTCTCACGCGCAGCCGTCGATTCATCGTCGGTGCGAGCCGTTGGGGCGGGCGAAAAACTGGCCCGAACCCCACGGATCGCTCGCGACCCGGTTCCAAGCACCACATCCTCGTCGACGCAAACGGCGTCCCCGTCACCGCGATCCTGACTGGCGCGAACCGCAACGATGTCACCCAGTTGCTGCCGCTTGTCGATGCGATTGCGCCGATTCGCGGTGTACGTGGCCGGCCGCTTCAGAAGCCCAAAGTCATTTACGCCGATCGCGGCTACGACTCCGAACCACACCGCCGGAAACTTCGCGAACGTGGCATCAAGCCGGTGATCGCAAAGCGCCGGACCGAGCACGGCAGTGGTCTCGGTAAATTTCGCTGGGTGGTCGAGCGTACTCACGCATGGCTCCACAACTTTCGTCGTCTTCGCATTCGCTTTGAGCGTCGCGCCGACATTCACGAAGCATTCCTCAAACTCGGTTGCTCCCTCGTCTGCTGGAACATCTTCAGACGTACGGAGCAGTCTTTTTGAAACGGTCTCT
>NZ_JAMWXW010000088.1:0-825 GCF_031570135.1 Paraburkholderia sp. USG1
CAAGCAGGGGCTTGTCGATTTCATCCGTGGTGTAAATCACTTTGCGCACCGCAGGCGGAAACGCAAAGAAGGGAATCACGCGATCCCAGGCCCGACGCCAGGCGGCTACTACCGTCGGGAATCGCTTGCCCCACTCGCCCTGCTCGAACGCGTCCAGTTCGGCCTGGGCAGCCTCAGCGCTGGCCGCCGTATAAATCGGTTTGATGGCCGCAGCCAGCCCCCTTCGATCCTTCCAGCTCGCGTAGTCCAGCGAGTTGCGGATCAGGTGCACGATGCAAGTCTGCAGGGTGGTGGCCGGAAACACCGCACCCAGCGCCTCAGGCATACCCTTCAGTCCATCGGTGACCGCGATCAGGATGTCCTGCACGCCACGCACCTTCAGGTCGCTGAACACCTTCATCCAGAATTTCGCGCCCTCCGTGTTCTCGATCCACAGTCCCAGGATGTCCCGCGTGCCGTCCGGCAGGATGCCCAGCGCCAGATAGATCGCCTTGTTGCGTACCAGTCCTTCCTCGCGGATCTTGACCCGCAGCGCGTCGAAGAACACCACTGGATACATCGGCTCGAGCGGGCGTGCCTGCCAGGCCATCACCTCGTCCATCACGGCGTCAGTTACCGAGCTGATGAACTCCGGCGACACCTCGGTGCCGTACTGCTCGGCCAGAAACCCCTGGATCTCGCGCACCGTCATGCCGCGGGCGTACATCGCGATGATCTTGTCGTCAAAGCCCGTAAAACGCCGCTCGTGCTTCGGAATCAGGATCGGGGCAAAGCTGCCGTCGCGGTCGCGCGGTATCTCCAGGCGTAGCGGACCGTCGTCGGTCA
>NZ_JAMWXW010000089.1:0-766 GCF_031570135.1 Paraburkholderia sp. USG1
CGCGATGAACCAGTTCGCGATCCTCTACGAGGATCGCTTCACCAGGATTCATTTGTAGAATGCAATTGACGACCTGCCAGACGGCAGGCTTTTATCTGCCTTGCACACAAAAATTCAGACACTCCCCTGGAATCTGTGTTCTCGCGCATTCCGCCCCAGTGACAAGGCAGTCATACCTCCCGCCTCGCACTGCGTGCTCGCCGGAACGGTCCGCTTAAAACACCAGTGGTTCTGCGTGTGTGGTGGGGGCCGTCGGCTTCGCCTCGGCGTGGCGCCGAAAATGCCGTCGCAAGGCGACTAGTGGCTTTAAAACTGGGGATGACGCAAGGCGACTAGCGGCTTGGGAACTGTGGCCGACGCAAGAGGCGACTGGAAGTTGGAGAACTACGACCGGCGTCAGAGGGTCTGCGATTTGAGAAGCCCACTGGCGTTAGAAACGACCAATTGGTTTTAACGAACTACCGCGACGGCGCGCGGAGCGCCGCCGGAAGAATGACGGCCTTGTCACTGGGGCGGAATGTACGAGAACACAGATTCCAGATGCACCACTGGCCCCTCCCAGCCAGGGGGCCCGCTTATGAGCTGGCGGTGTGAAGCCGCTTTCTTTGCTTACTTTCTTTGCGGCATGCAAAGAAAGTAAGTGCCGCCCCGCACAGCAATGCTCTCAACTTAAGCCCCACTCCCTCAAGCAAGTTTGTACGTAAGATGGAAGTGAGGCTTGGCTTTTCTGGGTGGTCTTGGATACGAGCGTGAGGGCTGTATCCGG
>NZ_JAMWXW010000008.1:0-287220 GCF_031570135.1 Paraburkholderia sp. USG1
GGTCAATCAATTCCTTCGGAATCGACGGCAACGCCGTCTGGGCCTCGGTGGCCGTCTTCGGTTTGCGTGGCATACATGCTCCTTGAGCTACATGTTATGCCTTACACACAAAATTTATGACAGGCCCCAAACCGCGCGTGAGCGGCAGAGTATGGCCGACTGCTGCCCCACGCCAAACAACCTGAAAACCGACATTCATCGCGATCACCGTTAAACGAGGAACGACCGCTTTGGCCGGATATTACGCATAGCCTCTCCGCTAGGTTTCGGGTTCCTCCCCGAGCCGTTTACGATAACGAACAACACGTACATCCTCCGCAAAAACTCACCCTAAAGAATACTACCCAGCCCCTTCACAAACCTCCCCACCGCCCCCTCAACATCATGCAGCTTATCCAACCCAAACAACCCAATCCGAAAGGTCTTAAAATCCTGCGGCTCATCACATTGAAGCGGAACCCCAGCCGCGATCTGCAACCCGGCATCAGCGAACTTCTTCCCAGACCGTATCCCATCATCATCGGTATAACTAACAACAACACCCGGCGCCTCAAACCCCTCAGCCGCCACGCTCCTAAACCCCTTATCCGCAAGAACTGACCGAACCCGCCTCCCAAGCTCAACCTGCTCCGCCCTCACCTTATCGAAGCCATAAGCCTCAGTCTCCCTCATAACATCACGCAACGTCGCAAGCCCGTCCGTGGGCATCGTCGCGTGGTACGCGAATCCACCGTTCTCGTAGGTTTCCATGATCTGCAACCACTTGCGAAGATCACAAGCGAAGCTAGTGCTAGTCGTCCCTTCGATTCTTTCACGAGCAAGCTCACTAAGCATAACCAGCCCGCAACAAGGCGACGCGCTCCATCCCTTCTGCGGCGCGCTGAGCAGGACATCGACGCCGCTCGCCTTCATATCGACCCAGACCGTACCGGACGCAATGCAATCCAGTACGAACATACCGTCGACGGCATGCACAGCGTCGGCCACCGCACGCAAATAAGCGTCCGGCAGCATGATCCCGGATGCGGTTTCGACATGCGGCGCAAAGACCAGATCCGGCTTGTTTTCCCTGATCGCAGCGACCACCTCTTCGATCGGCGGCGGTGCATAGGCGGCCTGTCTGCCTTGTTCGACCGGGCGCGCCTTCAGCACGATCGATTCAGACGGAATGCCGCCCATGTCGAAAATCTGCGTCCAGCGATAACTGAACCAGCCATTGCGGATGACAAGACATTTCCTGTTCGTTGCGAACTGCCGGGCAACGGCTTCCATGCCGAAAGTCCCGCTGCCGGGGACGACAACGGCCGACTTCGCGTTGTAGACCTTCTTCAGAGAATTGGAAATATCGCGCATGACTCCTTGAAAGAGCTGCGACATATGATTGAGTGATCGGTCGGTGTAAACGACTGAATATTCGAGGAGCCCCTCGCGGTCGACATCGGGAAGTAAGCCTGGCACGTTTGTCTCCGGTTATGGACGAATATAAGTTTCTACAACAGATTCTAACGAAAGCCACCTGAGGCTGCGGCAAAGGATGTGATGTCGGCCCTTAGCGCCGGCCGCCGCTAAGCCTGAGCGAAAAACCCGCCTGACTTGATGGAAAGAACCAGGCCGTCGGTTTGAACCATCGCCATGCCCTCCACAGGCCGACTTCAACTTGGAACTATACTGGGACACCTGGAGGTGCCAATGGCCGATCACGAAAAACCGCATCCACTACGCCCGTTCCTGAAAAACTGGATTTGGGAGCATGGACGAATCGGCACTCGCTATCTGGACTGCGTCGATGGCGAGATCAAGTTCGACGAAGGCAAGAAATCGCATTTCGCAGCCGAGAAATACACCTACGTGCCCGTTGGTAAGGACGCTCAAGACGATGCATCCAAGGATAGTCCCGCGATCCAGGAAGCGGGACTCGCCCGATTTCTGCGAGCCGCGCAGTTGGGAACGCCAGCGGAAGCCGGTTCTGTAGCGGAGGTTCAACGCGCCGTGCAGGACTGCATCGAACTCGGCCTGTTCAGCGCATATCAACATGCGGCTCGTGAGGCATTGGCCCGCTACGCGGAAGAACCCATGTTCGAGGACGAGATCCGCGCGGCCGTTGTCGACGATATCCGGCGCATCTACGCCGGCATGCCGGAACAACTGGCGCTGTACGATTTCAGCGTGCTTTACGGCTTGCCCACACCGCTGCTGATCAGCGAGTCGCCCTTCATCGACTGGCGCGTGCGCATCAGCCCTGCACTCCCGTTTGTATCGCTTCCGCTGGGACCTTACTGCCTGCTCGTGGGCGCGCCGTCGGGCAGGCAGAGTCGCGTCGGCTCGGTGGTCTGGAAGGCCGCCTCCGCGCTGGGCCCGCTGAAGGACCATAACCGCCAGATCGCGGAGCACGCACGTCTGTGGCTGGTGGCGACGACTGATGATCAACTCGTCTCGGCGCAGGGCCGCATTGCCGCGACCGCGGGCTCCAGGCCAGAGGAGGCTAAGCGCTAAGCGCCCGGCAAACATCGGCGGCGAGGGAGTACTGGTGTGATGACGAACGCGAGCTGCTGCGCGCGCCGCGGTCGGCTCTAAGGGTTTGTACTTATTTCCACAACATTGTTTTGTTTTGCAGATACTTAATTGCGAGCGGCCCCCGGCCTAGACTGCAATCACTGAAACGCAAACGGGTGTTTGCGGACAAACAAAGTCTGGAGGTAAGCATCATGAAACTCGTTCAATCGCTCATCGTCGCAGCTGCTCTTGCAATTCCCGCCGTGTCGTCTTTTGCCCAATCGAACGACGCGGTCGCTCCGACCAATGTTCAGGCCGCACAAACTAGCCGTGGCGGCGTCGCTGACGGTACTTCAGCGTCAGGCAGCCATCCTCACCTGCGTTCGTTCGGCACCGCTGTGTCCCACCTGGAACATAAAATTCAAGGCTCCATTCGCCCCGATCCGAATGATGGAATGAAGCCCGTATTTTTCGGTGGCGCGTAAATCGACCGGATTGATTACAGTCTCGTGCCGCTGATTGGGCGGTGTGCAGACGTCGCTGGTCTGTTGAGGGAATAACGTTAAAACGCGCAGATTTATCTGCGCGTTTTCGCTTTCTGGAATCCGCCGCAGGGTTGTTGCGCTGAGTGACGGGTTTCGAGCGGATAGACCGACATCAACGGGTACGACCCGAGCCCGACGATTATCCGCACTGGTCTCGTTTCCCTGCTTGCTTTCAGCTGCGAGCTCAGGCGTGCGCGCGGGTTTGGCGCGCGGCCAGCCTCAGATGCTCGACACCATCGGCAAACGAGAACGTCACTTGCTGGCCAGAACAGCACGTTAAACGATACGATGCATGTCTGACCCGAAGAACACGCACGTTCGCGAAACCCGGGTCTGCAACTCAACTGATCTACCGAGCTCTTGACCTTGACTATCCATATTCGTCCCGCTCACGCAGCCGACGCCGCATTGATTCTTCGCTTCATCACCGAACTCGCGGTGTACGAAAAGGCGGAGCACGAAGTCGTCGCATCCGTGAAGGACATCGAAGCGAGTCTGTTTTCCGCAAGCGCCAGTGCGAAGGCGCTGATCTGCGAGATGAACGGCGAGCCCATCGGCTTTTGTGTCTACTTTTTTTCGTATTCGACCTGGCTCGGCAAACAGGGGCTTTATCTGGAAGACCTGTATGTGTCGCCGGCATCGCGCGGCAGCGGCGCGGGCAAACAGATGCTGCGCCACCTCGCGCGCATTGCGTGCGACACCGGTTGCGGCCGCTTCGAATGGAGCGTGCTCGACTGGAACGAATCGGCCATCGGCTTCTACGAATCGATCGGCGCAAGCGCGCAAAGCGAATGGGTGCGCTATCGGTTGGCGGGAGATGCGCTCAAGAAGTTTGCGGAGGGTGAAGCGTAAGCAGCGCGTTAGTTCGTCTGGGCCTCACTCATCCACCGCGCCATTCGCCACGGCGTTCACCTCGAACGCGTCGCCGGTGGCAAAGAACGTCCCGCCTGCCACATAGTGGCAGGTGCGCAAGTCCGGATCGTCGCCGAAATGCCAGCGGTTATTCGAGTACACGCGGCTATCCGCATACGCGGCGACAACTTCGCCGATGATCAGATCGTGACGCTGGCTATCGTCCGGAATCACCTTGCACTCCATCCACGTGATACACCCCGCGAGCATGGGCACGTCGATCTGTTGCGCGGGGAACGTCTCCAGGCCGAAGGCGGAGAACTTGTCGAGCTCGGTGCCCGCACTCGTGCCCACCGCCAACGTCTGCGCGGCGAATCCACGGCTCGGCAGTTGCAGTCCGAATACGCCGCTCGCTTCGATCAGTTGCCGCGTGAGGGTGCGGCTGTCCACAACCACGACCACCTTCGGCGGATTGAAGTCGAGCGGCATTGCCCATGACGCCGCCATCACGTTCGACCGGCCACCGTACGCACTGGTAATGATCGTGACCGGTCCATGATTGAGTAACTGCGTGGCCCGCGGCAACGCCACGGGTTCTCGGGTGACTTTCATACGTATGTTCCGCGTCAGATGAATGAGAGCGATTGTAGCGTTGGGGCTCGATGCGCGCTGCGCGTGCCATTCCCGTCGATCCAGGCGAGAATGAAACACCATCAAGCTCGTTGGAGAGGCCGTGCCCGTCGTCCGCCTGCATAACGCTGATAACCACATCGCCGTATTCGGCGAAGCAGCTCTCGCCGCCGCGCTCACGAGCTGACACGCAATGTTCACCGAATACATCGTCAAATGGAATCTGCGGCAGGACGGCGAGCCGATTCGCACGCATAGCAGCCGGCTGCTGCCCGTGCGCCAGAACGGCGTACCGGCAATGCTGAAAATCGCGCAGGAACCCGAAGAGAAATCCGGCGCGCGGTTGATGGTGTGGTGGGACGGCGAAGGCGCGGCCCGCGTACTTGCGCACGATAAAGACGCACTACTGCTCGAACGCGCGCAAAACAGTCACGCGCTGGCAGACCTGTCACGCACCGGCAACAGCGATGCCGACGACCGCGCCATCGACATTCTCTGCGCCACCGCGGCGCGGCTTCACGCGTCGCGAAGCAAGGCGCTGCCCGATCTGACCGGTTTGCCGCGCTGGTTTGCGAGTCTGCGGCCCGCCGGGCAAAACTACGGCGGCTGGTTGCAGGACAGCGCGACCGTCGCGCAAGCGCTGCTTGCCGCACCGCAAGACCCGGTGGTGTTGCACGGCGACATCCATCACGGGAACGTACTCGATTTCGGCCCGCGCGGCTGGCTGGCCATCGATCCGAAAGGTCTCTACGGCGAACGCGGATTCGACTACGCGAACATTTTCTGCAATCCCGACGAAGAGGTGGCGTTGATACCGGGATGGTTCGAGCGTCGCGTCGAACGGGTCGCGCGGATTGCAGGGCTCGACCGGCACCGTTTGCTGCAATGGATACTGGCGTGGTCCGGTTTGTCCGCGGCGTGGATTCTCGAAACGGGCGAGATGCCGGACATCGATACAGAAATCGGCAGACTGGCTGCCGGGGCGCTCAAGCGCACGTAAGGCAAATCAGGGCGGCAACCCGCGAGCCGCCGCCCGGCGTCCCTCAGTGGGGCGCTTTACCGTTGGGTATGGCGTCCAGTGGTTTGTGCTGTTCTTCGCCGAGTCCGGGGAAGAACGCGTTCCACGCGGCGCGCACGCCTTGGGCGGCGGTGGCCTCGGCGCCGATCGACTCGGCTTCGCCATCGCCGGCTTTCGATGGATCAGCGGACAAGCCGCGCCAGTGCGTAAACACGAGCAACGGTTTCTCGGTCCATGCGCCGTCGCCAAACTTTGCAAAAGCCGTGTCCCCGCTCGTCAATTGCACCTCATACCAGCCTTCACGGACGGGCGTGTGGGCCGCAAGCTCAAACCACGGGGTCGGTTCGATTTCCTTCATGTCGTCTCCGTTCGGATAAATCGTCATAGATAACTACAACAAAGGCATTCTTCATGCCGAGGCCAACCACGGCCTGCGGGCGCACGCCGCAAGGAAGCGCCTCGGGAGCACCGCATGTCACGCGATGTTGCAGTGCGGCGCGCGCGGCATGAGTTGCGGGCGATCCGTCGATCTCGCACACCTCGAAATCGCCGCGCATAAGCGACACGATAGCGCGACATGGGCCGCGCGGACAAACGCAAAAGTTATACGCGAAGCGTCGCGGCCGGCGCCGCGGTGCGCCGGCGCTTCGGCTTGCCGTCCATCTCGCCCGCGAGCCCGGCCAGCGCATGCACAGCGGGCGCAAGTTGCTCGGCCGGCGTATTGCCGTAACCGATCACCAATCCATTGGTCTCGGCGCGCGGCTGCAACGCGAAGCCGGACAGCGCGCGCGGATTGAGCCCTTTGGCAAGCGCGTGTTCAGTGAGGACTCGATCGTCGATGCGAGCCGGCAGGCGCAGCGTCAAATGCATGCCGCAATTCCCACCAAGGATTTGCGACGCCGCGAAATGCGCGGTCAGCGCGTCGCGCAACGCCTGCTGGCGCTCGCGATACAGGCGCCGCATGCGCCCCAGATGGCGCCCGAACTCGCCGCTCTCGATGAAATGCGCAAGCGCCAGTTGCTCCAGCCGGTGCCCGCCGCGCAGCATCTCCTGCAAAGCGACAGCGGTATGCACGGCGATCGCGCGCGGCAGCACCACGAAACCGGTGCGCAGCGCGGGAAACATCGTCTTGCTGAACGAGCCGACGTACAACACCGGCGCGTCCTCGACCAGCCCTTGCATGCTGGCGATCGGCTCGCCGGTGTGGCGGAACTCGCCGTCGTAATCGTCCTCGATCAGCCACGCGCCGCTCTGCCGCGCCTGCGCGATCAATTCCAGGCGGCGCGCCACGGACAGCACCGAACCCGTCGGATACTGATGCGCGGGCGATGTGTAGATCAGCCTGGGCGGCTGCGTGCGCCACGCGTCGGCCGGCACTGCCATGCCTTCGGCGTCGACGGGCATGGGCAGCGTGGTCAGGTCGCCCTGATTGAACGCGGCCTTCGCGCCGCGATAACCGGGATCCTCGACCCACGCGACCTCGCCGGGATTGGTGAAGAGTCGCACGCACAGGTTCAGCGCCTCCTGCGCGCCCTCGGTGATCACCACCTGCGAGCCTTCGCAGCGCACTCCACGGGCCATGCGAAGGTGCGCGGCGATCGCGTCGCGCAACGCCGGCTCGCCGGCCGGCGTGCCGTAGCCGAGCGCGAGGGGCAACGTGCGCTCCATCGAGCGTTCGAGCGCGCGCCGCCACGCAGTCACCGGAAAGCGGTCCAGCGCCGGCGTGCCCGGCGTCAGCGGCAAGGTGTTGTCGGCGTAGCTGAGCGTAGCCGCGAACTGCCCGACGCGCGCGGCGTAGGCCACGTCCGGCACGGCAGGCTGCGCTTGCGGCTCGCCACGCGCGGACGGGCTGGAGAGCGGACTCACGCGCGTGCCCCGCTGGTCGGCAACCACGTAACCGACCGCGGCCAGATGCTCGTATGCGATCACCACCGTATTGCGCGACACGCCCATTTCCGCCGCCAGCAACCGTGACGAAGGCAGCAGCGATCCGGCCGGCAAACGCCCGGCGAGAATCGCCCGCTGCAAGCGCTCGATCAACTGTTTTTGCAGCGGCTCAGGCTTCGCACTGCTGCCGGCGGCTGCCGATCGTAGCGGGCTGGTGAGCGGGCCAATGATCTCGATCATCGTGGCTGGATCTATCAAATGGGTTAGCGATGGATCTTTTTAACATACCACGTTTGCCGTATCGTTCTCCATCAACGACGATCATTCGCAACCGAGAGGAGAAGAGCCATGCAACCCAGACGCAACGCGTTCGAGCAGCCGATCGGCGCCCCCGTGCCGGGCTGGAACGGCGCTCAGGCGCCCGGCCGCGAGCCGCTGGTGGGGCGCTATTGCCGGATCGAGCCGGTGGACGTGGAGCGTCATGCCGAGGACTTGTACGAGGCGTACAGCGCCGCCGCCGATGGTCGCGACTGGACCTATCTGACAGTGGGTCCGTTCGAGAGTCTCGCCGCCTATCGCGAGCATCTGACGCGCGCCGCCGCGTCCACCGATCCGCTCCACTACGCCGTAATCGATCTGGCGACCGGCAAGGCAGTCGGCACGCTGGCGCTGATGCGCATCGACCGCACCAACGGCGTGATCGAAGTCGGCCACGTTACGTATTCGCCGCGGCTGAAGCGCACGCGCATCGCCACCGAGGCGATGTTCCTGCTGATGACGCAAGTGTTCGACAAACTGGGCTATCGGCGCTTCGAATGGAAATGCGATTCGCTGAACGGTCCGTCGCGCGCGGCGGCCTTACGCTACGGGTTCACGTTCGAAGGGATCTTCCGGCAGGCGATCGTCTATCGCGAGCGCAATCGCGATACTGCGTGGTTTTCAGTCATCGACAGCGAATGGCCCGCGCTGCGGTCCAGCTATGAGCGCTGGCTCGATGCCGGCAACTTCGATGCGCAAGGCCAGCAGGTTGAACGGCTGGCGGATCTGATCGCACAGCAGCGGGCAGCGGCGAGCAACGACGCGTAATAGGGCGCGTGTCGAGCCGGCCGGCAAACGGCTAGCTCGACGCAATCGGGCCGTAACAAGCCGCGTCGCCCGTCGCGCGGCGGCTCAGACCGCGGGTGCCGGGCGACGCAGCACGATGGTCGGTTTGCCTTTGTACGTGGTGCGAAGTTGCTCCCGATAACCGCACTTGTGGGCAACCCGCAGCGACGGCAGGTTTTCCGGCGCGACGATACAGGCCGTTTCGCCGCCCGGCCATTGCTGATCGGCCCACTCCAGCGCGGCACGCACGGCTTCGGTTGCGTAGCCGTGGCCATGCACGGCCGGGTCCAGTGCCCAGCCGACCTCAGGCGTTCCCATCAATGACGGCTCGATCTCGCGATGGTAGTCGGCAAAGCCGACTTCGCCGAGAAAGCGGCCGCTCTGTTTGTCCCGCACGACCCAATAGCCATAGCCGAGCATCGTCCAATGTCCCGCGTAGCGCAGCAGACGCGCCCAGACTTCTTCGCGCGTAAAGGGCTTGCCGCCGATGTAGCGGATCACCTCGGGATCGGACCACATCGCGTAGCTATCGAGGAAATCGTCGAGCGTGTGCGGACGCAGGGACAGGCGCGGGGTGGTGAGGAGCGGGGGACGGGTGGACATTGCGTAGGAGCGGATAGTGGTTGGAGTGGCCCGGCAAGCAGTGCGCTCGATGATCGCAGATTTTTTCCGCGTGAGGGGCGTGGCCAAATTCCTGATCGCGCACGCCCCAAGCTATGGCAGGAGAGGAGACTTCGCCATACACTCCCCGGTACGTCTGCGCAACCGGGTCGGCGCGATAAGCGCATCGATACGGGTCGCGCGCCTCGCGCATCGTTGCGCCGCTCACCACGCTCCGCCGATGAAACTCCGCCCGCGCTACCTCACCGCGCTGATCGTCAACGTCGCCCTGCCCTGGCTCGTGTACCGGCTCGCCTTCCCGCACTGGGGCCACCTCGGCGCGCTGGCTGCATCGGCGCTGCCGCTGCTCGCGTGGATGAGCTGGGAGCTGCTGCGCTATCGCCATTTCGACGCGCTCAGCGCGCTCGTGCTGGTCGGCATCGTGCTCTCGCTGCTGGCAATGAGCATCAGCCTCGCCGGCAACACCCGGCTGCGAGCGATCGAAGAACCGATGGTATCCGGCATGGTCGGCGTGTCGTTCCTGGTATCGCTCGCGCTGCCGCGGCCACTGGTGTTTTATCTCGCCCGCTCGACCATGTCACGCGAGGATTATCGTAGCGTCGAGAGCTTCGAGCGGCATTGGCGCGAGCGGCCCACGCTCGTCGCCTATATCCGCCTGATGACGCTCGTGTGGGGCATCGGCATGACGGGCGAGAATGTCCTGCGCAGTCTGATCGTCTGGCAATGGCCCGGCGACCCGCGCTCAGCCATCGCCTCGAATGTGCTGAGGTACGGCGTCTATGCCGGCCTGACGGCCTGGACTTTCTGGTGCCGCCGGCTCATCAAACGCGACGCGCTGCGCTATCCGGACGACACCGTGAGCGAGGCAAACCACCTCGCCAGTTGACCAGCACCACCTTCACGCCAGTTCGAGAAAACGCGCCAGACAAGGATTGCGATTCGCCGGCGACCAGGCCAGCACCTGCTCGATCAACGGCGCATCGACCAGCGGCCGGAACACCACGCCCGCGAGCTGCGCCTTGCGCATCGACGCCGGCACGAGCGCCACGCCCACCCCTTCGTCGACGAGACTCAGCACCGTTTGCTGCAACTGCACTTCGAAGCGTATGTCGGGTTCGAAGCCGCCGGAGCGGCAATGTTCGAGGATCGTCGCGCGCAAAATGGGTGCTACTTCCGCCGACGCGAGCACGAACGGCTCGCCCGCCAGTTGCGCGATCTTCAGGCGCCGCGCCCGGGCGCGTGGATGGCTGCGCGACAGCGCGACACACAAAGGCTCGCTGACAATCGTGCGCGTGGCGAGCCCTTTGTCCGGCACGTTGGGGAACATGATGGCCGCGTCGATGTGGCCGGCGAGCACCTGTTCGGCGAGATCGTTCGAGACGACCTCGCGGAGGTTCAGCGCGACTTCGGGAAACGCGGCACCGAAGGCCCGCGCATAGCCCGGCACGGCGCTATACGCCGCACACATTGTGAAGCCGATGGCGAGCTTGCCCGCATCGCCCTGCGCGGCGGCTTGCGCGTTACTGACCGCCTGTTCGACGGCGGCGAGAATCGCCTTCGCGTCGGCGTAAAAGCGCTCGCCCGCGGCGGTCAAGGTGACGCTGCGGGGACTGCGTTCGACCAGCGTCACGCCGACGCTCGCCTCCAGCGCCGCCAGTTGCCGGCTCAACGGCGGCTGCGACAGGTTCAGACGCGCCGCCGCCCGGCCGAAATGGCGCGTCTCGGCAAGCGTCACGAAGTAGCGCAGCGGCTTGATATCGATCACGATGCACTCACGCGAAAACGACAATGCAAAAAAGGTATTATCGGGTGCGAAAAACAGTATTGGATTGTATCAACGCCAGTCATTAAGCTGGCGGATTGCCATTTTTTTCCGAAATTTTCCCGCGTCGATGTTAGCCACCCTCGAGATTCTGCTTCCCGTCTTCGGCCTGATTTTCGCGGGTTTTGCATGCCGCCGGCGTAACGTGCTCGGGCCGAACTCGGCGTCGGAACTGAACCGCTTCGTGGTCTGGCTGGCATTGCCGGCGTTGCTGTTCGACATCATGGCGCACGCCACCTGGCAGCAGCTCTATCAACCGGCCTTCGTCGCCACATTTTCGATTGCGTGCGTCAGCGTGTTCGTGCTGATTCTCGCGCTGCGCCTGATAAACGGCCGGCATCTCGCCGATGCGAGCGTGGATGCGATCGCGGCCTCGTATCCGAACACCGGTTACATCGGCTTCCCGCTGGGCGTGATCGCGTTCGGTCCGGCCAGTCTGACGCCGACCACGATCGCCACGATCCTCGTCGCCTGCGTGCTGTTCGCGTTTGCGATCGTGCTGATCGAGGTGGGCCTGCAGAGCGAGCGCACGCCGCATAAGCTGGCTCTGAAAGTGCTGGGATCGCTGGCGCGCAATCCGCTGATCGTGTCGCCGATTGTGGGCGTGCTGTTTGCCAGTCTGCATGTCGCGATGCCGGCCAGCGTCGAGACTTTCCTGAAGCTGCTGGGCGGCGCGGCGAGCCCGTGCGCGCTGGTGAGCCTCGGCCTGTTCCTCGCGGAAAAACGCCCGTCGGAGGCTGGCGCTCGCGGCATTTCCTGGTTGCTGACCGGCGTCAAGCTGCTGGTGCAGCCGGCGCTGACGTGGTGGTTCGCGGCGCGCGTATTCGGACTCCCGCCCACACTGGTCGAAATGGCGGTCGTCCTGGCCGCGCTGCCCACCGGCACCGGCCCGTTCATGCTCGCCGAGTTCTACGAACGTGAAGCGCACATCACCTCGCGGACGATCCTGCTGTCGACCGTGGGCTCGATCGCGACCCTGTCGTTGCTGTTGCTGCTGATGGGCCATCGAACCTGAGCGCATCTGAGCGCGCCGGCCGGCGCGCGAGTATCCGGCGGCGCGCGCCTCGCGTTATGCTTCGAACACGGACCGCCGCGGTCCGCGACCTTCTCGCGCGAAGCCCGAACCGACCCGCCGTGCCCAAAGCCCGCCCACCCGAACTCCACGACGACGCCGACGCCCGTTCGCTCGCGCGGCACTATCCGCGCGGGCTGCGCATCGACCCGCATTCGCACACGTGGGCGCAGGTGCTGTATGCGGTATCGGGCGTGATGTGGGTGGAAGTCGGCCGCGAAGCGCTGGTCGTGCCGCCGCAACGCGCGGTCTGGCTGCCGGCCGGCACGCTGCACTCCATCCACATGATGAGCGAAGTGGAAATGCGCAACCTCTACCTTCACGAGCGCAACGTCGGCCATCTGAGCCGGCGCAGCGACGTGTTCGAGGTGAACGGCCTGCTGCGCGAACTGATCACCTCGATCGCGGAATACGAAGGCACCGGCGCGCGCAATCAAACCTATCTGGACACCGCCTACCGTCTCGCCATGCTGGAACTCGGGCACGCGCCGCGTTCGTCGCTGCGCATCGCACTGCCCGATGCTTCGGACCGGCGGCTCGAAGCGCTATGCCGCGCGGTGATCGACAATCCGTCGATCACGATCAGTTTCGAGCAGCATGCGGCATCGGTCGGAGCGAGCGTGCGGACGCTGGCGCGACTCTTCACACGGGAGCTGGGCGTCGGCTTTGCCGAATGGCGCCGCCAGGTGCAACTGGCGGTCGCCGTTTCCTGTCTCGCCGAGGGACGCCCGGTGAGCAGCATCGCGCGCTCGCTCGGTTTTCAGCCGAGCAGCTTCAGCGACATGTTCCGGCGCGAACTGGGCGCGCCGCCGACCGGCTTCGATCCGGGCGGCACGCTGAGCGAAGCGGCTTACGCCGTCTCGCCCGAACCGGTGAAAAGCAGTCTTCGCTGATCACCTGTGCAGTCCGTAGCACCGAGCACAATCCGCACCGCCACGCGCGCGAGGGATCACCAAACCGCCTTGTCCGAAATTCGAAAGTCTTTGTCCTAATGCCTTAGTGCCGGTCATCTAGACTAGGTTTCACCAGCTGCGCGAAACAGCCCTGAATCCAGCAAGGAGCGACATACAATGAAAGCCATCCAGTTCAAATCTTTTGGCAGCCCCGAGGTGCTCGAACACCTGGATCTGCCGATGCCGCAAGCCGATGCGGACAACGTCGTGGTACAGGTCAAAGCGGCCTCGGTGAATCCGAGCGACGTCAAGAACGTCTCCGGGCATTTCGGACACACGGTCCTACCCCGCACGCCGGGGCGCGACTTCAGCGGCGTGGTGGTGGACGGCCCGCAAACATGGCTCGGCGCGGAAGTGTGGGGCACGGGCGGCGACATCGGCTTCACGCGCGACGGCACACATGCCGAATTCATCAAGGTGCCGCTCGCGGCACTCTCGCGCAAACCCAGAACGCTGAGCCACGCCGAAGCCTCCGCGATCGGCGTGAACTTCGTGGTCGCGTGGCTCGGCACGGTCGAGTACGCGCACCTGCAAGCGGGCGAAACCATCGCGGTGATCGGCGCGGGCGGCGGCGTGGGCGGCGCGGTGGTCCAGATCGCCAAGGCACGCGGCGCCCGTGTGATCGCCGTGGACCGTCATCCGCTCGACGCGGATACGCCGGCGGGCCGCCTGATCGACGACTACGTGCCGTTCGACGAAAACGTCACCGATCGCTTGAGGGCGCTGACCGGCGGCGCTGGTGCGGACGTGGTGTACGACACAGTCGGCGGCGTGGCCTTCGAGACCGCATTGAGCCTCGTCAAGCGACGCGGCCGCGTGCTGGAAATCAGCGCGACCGGCAAGCGCCGCGTCGAATTCGATCTGATCGACTTCTATCACAACGAGACCCAACTGCTCGGCGTGGATAGCGCGAAGCTCGGCGTTGCGGACTCGGCGCCGTTGATGACGGCGCTGGTCGAGGGCTTCGAAACCGGCAAGCTGACCGGACCGGTCATCGCGCAGGCCTTCCCGCTCGAACGTGCTCGCGAAGCGTACGACGCCGTTGCCGCCGGCACGCGCGGCCGGGTCGTGATCACGATGTAATCGCCGTCGCGATTGGCAGGCGTGGCGGCCCGCTTTTTTACGAGGCGTCTCACCAGGGTACAACAGTCATGAAAGCGTATTTGATCTCGCTGGCCGCCGGTGTGGTGGTCGGCCTTCTCTACAGCGTGATGGAAGTGAAATCGCCCGCTCCGCCGACCATCGCGCTGGTCGGACTGCTCGGTATGCTGGGCGGCGAACATGTGATTCCGTTGGTGCGCACGTGGCTGGCGTCGGGCATTCATTGACACGCTGCATGCCGCCGCGCGTCGTTCGCGTTGAGCTCAGCGCGTTGATCAAAAGAGCCAACGCGACCGCGTCTTCAGGCTCTCCAGGCCGTCACCTTTTCTGTCACCGTGCGCCGCACGCTAAGATTGAGCCCCGACGGGCCCGTGCGCCGTCCGGGAACGACAAGAAAAGCTTTGCCTCGGAGAATCAGATGCCTGAAGAATACGAAGTACATGGTCCGCACGACCATGCCGTGGAACACGCGGGCCATCATGACGCGGATCCGTTCGCGAGCCGCATGGCCGTGATCACGGCCATCCTCGCGACGATCGGCGCGCTGTGCGCCTATCAGAGCGGCAACAGCGAAAACCTCGCGCTGTACTACAAGAACGAGGCCGCCATCAGGAAGACCGAAGCGTCGAACCAGTGGAACTATTACCAGGCGAAGGGCGAGAAGGAAAATCTCGCTGAACTCGGCGCCGCGCTGTCCGCCGGCAACGCGGATGCGCACGCGAAATTCCTCGCCGACGTCGACAAGTACAAGCAGCAGAAAGAGCCGATCCGCGCGAAGGCTGAAGCGATCGAAAAGGAAGTCGTGGATAACGACGCCAGAAGTGAAGCGCTCCTGCACGGCCACCATCGCTGGGCGCAGGCCACCACGCTGATTCAGGTGGCGATCGCCCTGTGCGCGATCACGTTGCTGACCCGCAAGAAATGGCTGCGCAATCTCTCGTTCGTGGTGGCGGGAGCCGGCGTGATCACCGGCGCCCTGGCGTTTTTCTCGGCTTGATGGATGCTTGATGGATGAGTGTTAATACTGTTTTGCACGCCATCCCGCCCCGATCAACGCGGGCATTAAATAGATAAGCGCCGCGCGGCTTCATGACATAAATTAAGGATGCCGTATTACTGTTCTCGCTTCCACGGCGAGCACCGCATCCGGCACGATCTGTCATGGAGGAATCGCTGTGAGAGAAACTACTGAATTGTCAGGCGAGGTGGCGGCCGCCAACCTCGAGGAAAGCATTCTCCTTCCCCAACTCGGCTGCCCCGCGGGCAAGGTCGGCATAGCGGTCGGCGATATGCTGGAGCGCTCGAATCGCGCGGTTATCGCAACGTCGTTCGATCTGCTCGATCTGCACGCAAACGAGCGTGTTCTCGAAGTTGGCCTCGGCAACGGCGGCCATATCGCCTACGTGCTCGGTCAGGCCGCGCGGTTGCGCTTCACCGGTATCGACCTGTCGCCCACCATGATCGCCGTCGCTCGTTGCCGCAACGCGGCTTTCGTGCGCGACGGCCAGGTCAGACTCGAAACGGCGGATGTCGTCGCCATGCCATTCGCAGCCGCCTCGTTCGACAAGGCAGTCACGATCAACAGCACCTATTTCTGGTCCGACCTGACGGCCGGCCTGGCGGAAATTCGTCGTGTGTTGCAGGTGGATGGCACGCTGGTAATCGCGGCCATCACGCCAGAGGCCGCCATCGAGATGCCTTTCGCCGAGTACGGCTTCACCGTGCATGACGCAGCGGCACTGGAGGCCGCCTGCGTGGCCGCGGGATTCGATCGGATCGGCATTACCCGCTATGTCGAGCCGCTCGGCGACCCGCCGCAAGCGTATGGCCCGCGTGAGTTTTATCTGCTGCGGGCGTGCGCCGTCTGACACGGCGTTCTGCGCTTGCATCGCATGCCGTCAATCTCGATGCGCAATGCCGCGCGCGTTCGAGCAACAACTCGCGCTCGCGCGCATTGCGCGTCATGCCGGCAGCGCGTTCGAATTCCGCACGCGCCTCTTCCTCGCGGCCGAGTTTCGCCAGCAGGTCGCCGCGCACGCTCGGCAGCCAGTGGTAGTTCGCGAGCGCGGCGTCGGCTGCCAGCACGTCGACAATCTCCAGACCCGCAGCCGGACCGCATGCCATGCCGACCGCTACCGCGCGGTTCAGCTCGACCACCGGCGAAGGCGCCACCTGTGACAGCGCGTCATACAACGCCACGATCTGCACCCAGTCGGTGTCGTCCGCACGACGCGCACGGGCGTGGCAGGCCGCGAGCGCCGCCTGCAGCGCGTAGGGGCCGCTCGCGCCGCCCAATGCATGCGCGCTGTCGAGCGCGGCGAGCCCACGGCGGATCAGCAGCGGATCCCAGCGGCCGCGATCCTGATCGAGCAGCAGCACGGGGCGGCCCTGCGCATCCGTGCGTGCATGCGTGCGCGACGCCTGAATCTCCATCAGCGCGACGAGGCCGTGCGCTTCGCTTTCATCGGGCACGAGACCGCTCAGCACGCGGCCAAGCCGCAGCGCTTCCTCGCATAGCGCCGGACGCATCCAGTCGTCGCCGGCAGTGGCCGAATAGCCTTCGTTGAAAATCAGATAGATGACATGCAGCACCGAGGCGAGCCGTGGCGCGCGCGCATCCGCCTGGGGCACCTCGAACGGCACCCTGGCCGCCGAGAGCGTGCGCTTGGCCCGCACGATTCGCTGCGCGATGGTCGGCTCAGGCACGAGAAACGCGCGCGCGATTTCTTCCGTGGTGAGGCCGCCTAGCAGGCGCAGGGTGAGCGCGACGCGCGCGTCGGCGGACAACACCGGATGGCACGCGGTGAACACGAGTCGCAGCAGGTCGTCGCCGATATCGTCGGCGCGGGCGGCATCGAGGGTATCGACGAAATCGGGCACGAGATGAGCCTCCCGCGCGTCGAGATCGTGACCCAACTCCTGATGCTTGCGAGCATGCAGCGCCTCCTGGCGCAAGCGGTCGAGAGCACGGTTCTTTGCGGTCGCCATCAGCCACGCTCCCGGATTGTCGGGCACGCCCGCATCGGGCCAATGCTCGAGCGCGGCCACCAGGGCGTCTTGCGCCAGCTCTTCGGCGAGCTCCACGTCGCGCACGATTCGCGCGGCGTGGGCGATGACCTTGGCGGATTCGATCCGCCAGACTGCCTCGATGGCACGGTGAGTGACTGTCGTGGTCACAGCCTCAGCCCGCCGCCCTGGCGTTCGGATCCATGTAGATGAGCTCCCAGATGTGGCCGTCGATATCCTCGAAGCCGTGCCCGTACATGAAACCATAATCCTGCGGCGCGCGCGGGACCGTGCCGCCGGCGGCGAGCGCCCTGGCGACCAGCGCATCCACCTCCTGCCGGCTTTCGCACGACAGGCCCACCAGCGCTTCCGTGCTCTCCTTCGGGTCGCACAGCGACTTGCGCGTGAACGACTTGAACAGCTCCTTGACCAGCAACATCGCGTAGATGCTTTCCCCGAGGATCAGGCAGGCCGCCTGCCCGTTCGTGAATCGCGGCTCGAAGCTCAACCCGATCGCGCTAAAAAAGGCCTTCGACCGTTCGAGATCGTCCACCGCGAGATTGACGTAGATCTGCTTATGCATGATGCAGTCCGTTGATGAGGTTGTAGCCGGACGGCTTCAGCGCACCACGCCCAGTGCGTCGCGCCGCTTCAGCCGCCGTGCGCCGCGTTCAGCGGAGTTCCGGTCGGTCGCGCCTCAGCGCTTGCCCGCTTCCAGTTCGCGGAACCGGTCCAACTCGGGGCCGGGTTCGAAGTTGTCGAGTTCGAACAACTGACGCACTTCGATTTCGCCGTCGGCTTGCTCGCCAAAAGGCGCCGGAAAGCGCCGCGCCCATTCCACGGCTTCTTCACGCGAGCGCACCTGGATTAGCGTATAGCCGGCAATCAGCTCTTTGGTTTCAGCAAACGGTCCGTCCACGACCGAGCGCTGGCCGCCGCTGTAGCGAACGCGCCAGCCTTTCGAGCTCGGTTGCAGGCCGGTGGCGTCGAGCAGCACGCCGGCTTTGGCCAGTTCTTCGTGATAGGCGCCCATCGCGGCCATGAGGGACGCTTCCGGCATCTCGCCGGCTTCGCTGGCAGCCGTTGCTTTTACGAGGATCATGAATCGCATCGCCGTTACTCCTTTTTGTTGTGAGACGGAAAGCCGCGCACGTTGCTGGACTTCTTACTCACACGACGAACAATGCGCTGGCGGATCGACAAGCGCGTCGATCCGCCAGGGAAAACCCCGAGAACACATGCTGTGGATGCGCGAACCGGCTAGGCGAAACAAGGCCCGAGCTTGCGGACTTCGACCGTGCACCACGTTGCCGCGGGGCAGGCCTGCGCGATTGCCACGGCTTCTTCGCGGCTCTCGCAATTGAGCAGGAAGAATCCGCCGACCATTTCCTTGGCTTCGGCGAAGGGGCCGTCGAGCAGCTTCGGCTGGCCGTCGCGGACCTGTACGCGCACGGCGTCGCTAGAGGACGTAAGCGATTCGACCGCGAGCAGTTTGCCGCGCGCTTTCAGATCGGCGGCGAAACGGACCATCTGGTCGTAAACTTCGCGGCCCGCAGTTTCACCGCGTTCAATGCGCTGATTCGGGGGTTCGACAATGAGCAGCATATAAGACATGGCGTCTCCGATTTGATCGCGCCGCAGACGTGAACGCCCTGGAAGCGTAAGAGGCAAAAATCGCGCTCGCGGTGAGTTGGCGAGAGGCAGTCTAACAAGCATGAAAGACTCCGGCAAACCTGATCCGGCGCTGGCGAGGCACTCAGCCAGACGCCTTACGGAGACCCGTAATATCCGCGCGGCATAGTCAATGTTTTTTTACCGCGCGACACGATAGTGCCGTGTTGAAGTATTCTCCCTTCGCGCTAAAGATGCGTCGTGAAAATGCCGTTTTATCGTTTTAGCAGGCGCGGGGAATCAGCTTTCAATTTAACGACGCCGCACGATTCGGATCGTGCGCAATCATCGGCAAAAGCTGCCGGCCATCTATAACCATTCACAAGCAATCGAATAATCAAAGCGTCGGGGAAATTCATGCATCGATCGTTAGTGCGCAGCAGCGTTGCCGCCGCTGTGGCGTTTGCCTTTTTCCAACTCAGCGGTTGTGGAGGCGGCGGCTCCGGTTCGGGATCGTCGAACCCGCCTGCCGTTACGGCGACCGCAGTCGGCGGGACCGTGGCCGCGGGCAGCGCCCTGGTCGGCGCGAACGTCACGCTGATCGATGCGACCGGCGCGCAGGCCACCGCGACCACCAACGCGCAAGGCGCGTACTCGATCCCGGTGAAGGGCATGACCGCACCGTTCCTGATCATCGCGAGCGACGCCGCCCGTCTGTCCGCCCCGCTCGTCTCGGTGCTCGCGCAGTTGCCGACCGGCACCGCGCCGGCTGTCGTCAACGTCACCACGCTGACCACCGCGATTACGGCGATGCTCACGGCCTCGGGCAACCCGCTCGACCTTGCGTCGACCGCGGCGCTGACCAAGGTCACATTGCCCGCCGTGCAGATCGCGACCATCACGCTCGACACGATGCTGGCGAACATCCTCGCGCAGAACGGCTTGCAGTTGGCCGGCTTCGATCCCATCGGCGTAGCGTTCACACCGAACCATACCGGCGCGGACGCGGTCATCGACACGGTATCGCTCGTCACGTCCGCTAACGGTGGCTTATCGCTGCTGTCGAATGCCGCGCCGGGCATGACCGTGGCGCTGAACAACAAGACCGCGCAATCGGTAACGCTCGCCGCGCCGCCAGTGGCCGCGAATTATCTGGCCCCGCTCGCGACGCTGCTCACCGCCTGCGCGGCAAACGGCACGCTCAACACGTCGTGCTCGCCGGCCATCGACGCCACGTATCTGGAAAACGGCTCGACCGATCTCGCCGTCGGCCACGGCGTGACGGACGCGGCCTTGACCGGCGCCGTCTTCGGATCGCCGAAGACGCTAGCCTTCTTCACGCGCAACGGCAAACAGCTGGCGCTCGTGCAATTGCCGTTCACGCTCGCGAGCGGCACAGCGGCCGGCGTGCTCTACAGCATCGCGCAACAACGCGCGACGCCCGTCACGCTAGCCGACGGCACGCAGCTTGACTGGGATCTGATCGGCAATCAGTCGCAATTCGCGGTGTCGATCGACTCGCAGATCGCGCGGCGGACTTTCCTCGATTCGAGACTGAGCGACGTGAACCGTTATGAGTCGGGCCTCACGATCGCGATCCCGACCGCGTCGAATCCCACGGTTTATTCGGCCTCCGTCACCGGCCCCGGTCTCGCCGCGCCGGTCTGGCTGATGCAGCGCGATACCGTGGGCAGCAACACGCTGGGTCTCTCAGACGCAGTTCTGAACGCCGCGCCGGTGTCGCCTGCCACGACCAGCAGCAACACGTCGCTGTACCGCTGGTCATGGCAATCGCTTTCGTCGACGGCGAACTTCACGGCGCCTGCCGCGAGCGGCTATTACTCGCCGCAATCAATCGATGCGAGCGGCGTGCCGCTCTATTCGACCTACACGGTGACGTTCTACGACAGGAATGGCGCGCAACTCGGCCAGTCGTCGATCATCAATCCAGGTAGCCCGCTGAGCGCGGCGGCTGGCAGCTCGGTCGCATGGCCGACGCTGCTGCCGGATTTCGCGACTGAATTCCTGACGCCGGCCGGCTCGCTCGCGGGCACTCAGTACGCGATGAGCGTGACGTGGTCGAGCCTCGTGAACGGACGGGATCTCGCGTATCCGGTGACGTCCGTGCAGATTCAGGCAACCGGTCTGACGGCCTTGGGTTCGGTAACGGAAGTGGACGGCTTTTCTGTCGGCGCGCCGAACAACACTACGTTCGGCCAGTATCAAACGACGGTGAGCGCAAGCGTCGATTCGCTCGGCGTGGTGACTTGCTCGAATTGCCCATTCCCACCGCTGATCTCGGGGAATTCGCGGCTCGTGCAATTGAGCGGCGGGCAGAACGGGATCGCGTTCTACGACATTACGAAGTACAACGATTAGCGCCACGCAACGGCGCATCTGCTCGGCTGAACGAAAAAACGCCCCACGTGGGGCGTTTCATTTGTGTGCCGGAGAAAGGCGAAACCCGTGCGGGCGACTCAGACCACGGCTTCCGCAATTGCCTGAACCTGCGCGGACCTCATCAATCCCTCTATCATCCTGGCTTCCGCGCTCGCAATCTCGCTCAACGATGCCACGCTCAGCTGGCCGTCGAGAATCGCCAGCGCCGTGCACAGGCGGGCGTATTCGCCATCTTGCAGTGCCCATGCGCCTTCGCCGTGTTCACGCGTGTCGATCTGAACCATCGCCGCATGCGCACTTTCGATGTCTGACAGCACGTCCTCGCCGAGGCCGAGCCGCGCGAGCTCTTGCGACACCAGCAAATGCCGGCTCAAGGTCATGTGCAGATTCCGCGAGCCGTGGCCGTGCCGGAATGCATCGAGGGCGGTATAGCACTGCAGAAGCATCGCCGACGTAACCGGCTCATGGGCAGTGCGGCTATAGGTCAACGCGCGCAACAGCGGAGACATGGCCGACTGGTTGTGCCTGCGGACTCGCGATTTACTGGACATATCGGTTCAAACTCCTTCTCTAGCTTTCGGCTTCGCCACCGGATGCGTTTGCTCTACGGTGGCAAACGCCGCCGATACGCCGGCGGCTTGACAGGCCCTAATGTGAGTCTGTGCAGCCATCATGGCAAGCAACTATTAAGACAGACTTAAACTACATCAAGTCCCGTTCATGTGCAGCGTCTCACACCACGCGGCCGGCCGGGTGTCGAATATTCACCGACAAAACCGCAAAACGCGATGCAACGCCCGCATATCGGCTCGAACCCGCCAATTGCAAGTCGTGCCGCGCAACGAGACAAAAAAAACCCTGTTCCCGCGAAGGAACAGGGCCGGACAGGATGGAACAGTCGTACTCGCGCGTGGATGCTTGCCGACTTTTACCCACCACAAACTATCAGAGCTGCTACTTGAACTACATCTGCAAAGCTGTTGTTACTTGAACTGCCACTGCATCACAACCTGGTCCCTCGCCTTCAACATCACCTGGCTGCAACCCCCTGCTGATTCACGCGCTAATTGCATGGATCGCGCGCTATTCGCATTGCTTCTACTACCTACTGCGTTACTGCTCCGCCGCGTTCGACAACCGCGGCAAACTGCCATCAACGGTACGGTTCAAAACAACGCGGGGGAAGACCGCGTCGATGGGGCTCGGTCATCTGTCGCTCCATGAAAAACAGTGTATGCGCGCACTTGCGAATGCAATTGCGCGAAGCGAGGGGAATTGGCACGCCAGTTTGGCGAATCGGCGTAATAGGCCGATTTCCTCAGACGTGAACGGATGCGCGCTGCGCCGCCCACAGCGATAAATGCGGCTATTTACTGCGCGGAATCGTTGCCGCCGACTTCAGCGGCCGGACCTATAGGAAGTGGATCGAACCGGCAAAAATCGGCAAGGTTCAGCGAGCAGCGGCACCTTCACCGTCGCTTGCTGAATCTCGGGGATGTACGGTTGCACGACGACATATCACGCGAACGCAAACGAAACGCGCGATCGCATCGAGCTGGCTCGTCAACCCCGGGCGGCAAAATCGGCGATCGTCAGCAGCACTTTTTCGCCCGGACGTGCCAGCATTTTTCTTTCCGCCACGGCGGTAATGCGCTTGCGTCCGTCCGCGAACGTCTTCAAGACGCGTTCCTCGCCGGCGTCGCGTTGCAACCAGAAATGCTGTTCCAATGCCTCACGCGTGACGGCGCACTCGAGATCCCGTCCTCGCGTCGAAAGCTGGAAAATCACCGCGCGTCCGTCTGCCGAGACGCTTGGTTCGAGCTCGATAATCTCCATAGCCCACCTCGCAAAGTTCGTTAAGCCGCTCGCCGTGTTGAACGAACGACACCGGAAGAAACTGAATAGCTACGCAAAGCCACAGTGCGCACCTCGCCATGCGGAAAACGTCGTGAACCAGGAATACGGCGGCCGGCGCTCGTGGCAATGCCGCGCGCATGGCAAAGCGCAGACAACCGGTGTCGGGATAAAAGACGAGCGTCATCGCGTCGCCATCAACCCCGTACGTGACAATGTGTGGTTTCGTCGTATGCAGCATGTGTCGTTGTTATGCCAGACCGGCATCGTTGCCTGACGGTTCGGCTTCGAGCCCACACCGCCAGCAATTCGCGGATGAGGCAAAAGCAAAGCACATGCCAATCAACGCAAACCGCGCAGCATGAACCGTAGCGCGCACACCGCAAACAGGCCGCGCCCCGCGTCCGGCGCGCCGCAAACATCGGCCGCGCCTGAGGCGGCGCGCGCGCGAGCATGCGAATCCGCAACCGCGTGGACTGCCCACTTTCGGCATTGGCGCGACCGGTGAACAGTCAGGTCGAAAGGCACAAACATAACCGCGTGGTAAAAAAGCGCTGCTGGCGCGACAATTCACGACCATTCTTACTAGCCGCCGGCACACCGGCAACGTGACCCACATGTCCGTTCAAGAACCTGCTTTCACCCTGCGCCCGGCACTCGACACGGACGAGGCCTTCCTGTTCGATCTGCGCAAGGCGACCATGACGGAGCACCTGGCGCGCGTCGGCGAACCATCGGACGATATCGAGCATCGCGCGCGTCTGCTGCATCGTTATGACACGGCGCGCGTGATTTGCATCGACGGCGAGCCGGCCGGTTTGCTCAAAGCGCATCGCACGGAAGCAGAATGGGTCGTCGTGCAATTGCAGATCACGCCATCGCTTCAAGGGCGCGGCATCGGCGAACGCGCGCTGCAATCGGTGTTGCGCGCCGCGCAAGCCGACGCGTTGCCAGTCACCCTCAAGGTGCTCAAAGGCAATCCCGCGCAGCGCCTGTACGAACGGCTCGGCTTCGAGATCGTCGGCGAAGATGACAGACAGTTTTACATGAGCCGCGCGCCACGCGCGTCGACGGAAATTGAAGCAGAATGAATGTCGGATAAAGACTGATACGCAACGGACCTGTTATGACCTTTCGCGACACCTCCGCCATCGCAAGCTGGCATGCCCACGTGTATTTCGATGCGAGCAGCCGCGACGCCGCCTGGACCTTGCGTGAGCAGATCGAAGCGCGCTGGAGCGGCAAACTGCAACTGGGCCGCTTTCATGAGCGCCCGGTGGGACCGCATCCCATGTGGTCGTATCAGCTCGCGTTCACGCAGGAGCAGTTCGCCGACCTGGTGGGCTGGCTCACGCTGAATCACGGCGCACTGGATATCTTCCTGCACCCGAATACCGGCGACGCGCTCCGCGATCACCGCGACGCAGCCGTATGGATCGGCCATTCACACGAACTGGTACTGAGCGCGCTGAACTGAGCGCCGTGAATGCGACGCGCAGCGAACTGGATAGCACGTCGCCCCTTGCACGTCACATATTCGAATACGAACTGCACCAGCCGCGCGCGGCGACCTGCTTGTCGCCGAACAGCGTGCAACCGCCGTATGCGTCCGTGGCTTTACCCTGGAACAGCGAGCAGTTACCGCAGGTTTGTCCGGCGGCGTAGCCGGAGAATTTCGCTTTGTCGACCTTGGAAGCGTCCTCCTTATAGCCGACGGCTTGCGCCTTCGGATCGCTTTCGCTGAGCGTGTTCGCAGGCTCGGCGAAGGCAGTACGGGCGAGTGCGAGCGCTGAGCCCGCGCTCACGCCCAGCAGCAGAAAATGGCGGCGCGATGTTTTCATATAGGTCCGATTGGGGGTGGGGACTTGCCTCGATCGCGATCAATTGCCGTCAATCGAGAAATCGCGTGAACCGCTCAACCGGTTCGCGCTCGGTGCGCAACGTGTTGACCAGCGCGCCTTCGTCGGCGAAACCGAGCGACATGCCGCACACCAGTTGTTCTTCGGGCGGCAAGCCGAGATGCTCCGCAATCACCCGATGAAACTGCGTAAACGCCGCCTGCGGACAGGTATCGAGACCACGGCCGCGCGCGGCCGTCATGATCGCCTGCAGGAACATGCCGTAGTCGAGCCAGCTGCCGCGCTCCATGACCCGGTCGATGGTAAAGAACAAGCCCACCGGTGCACCGAAGAAGCGGTAGTTCTGAGCATGCTGCTCATGCATGCGCGCCTTGTCGCCCTTCGTGATGCCGAGCAGGCCATACAGATCCCAGCCGATTTTGCGGCGCCGGTCGATGTATGGTGAAACCCATTGATGCGGGTAGTACGGGTACTCTTCCTGGTACAGCGCATCGCGCTGCGGATCGTCGTAAGCGGCAAGCAAGGCCTGCGAAAGACGCGCGAGCGATTCGCCCGTCACCACGTAGACTTTCCACGGCTGCGTATTGGTGCCGGAAGGCGCGCGGCTGGCGGCTTCGAGAATGGCTTCGATATCGGCGCGCGGCACCGGTGTGGGCAGAAAAGCCCGAATGGAACGCCGCGTGATGAGCGCGGTGTCGACGGCGTTAGCGGGTATGGTCATCGGCGAATTCCGGCTGAGCGAGCATGTGGCGGTCTGCGGGAATTCTAGCGCGAGCGCGCACTTGTGCGCTGAGAGGCCGGCAAGCGCTGCCGGGCCTCACCGGCTTTGCGCAGTGGATCTAGCTTTGCGCAGCGGCTCTAGCGCAGCGGCGTTTTCAGCGCGTCGATGAGATCGAGCAGATCGTACGGCTTGCGCAGCAGGATAGCGTGCGGCAAGACCTTGCGCTGCGCCGGCGTCAGCACGAGGTCGTAGCCGGTCAGAAAGATCACGCGCAGATCGGGTCGCACGGCACATACCTCCAGCGCGAGATCCACACCCGACTTACCCGCCAGCCCCACGTCGGTCAGCATCACGCTGATCGCATGCTCGCTCAGAATCTGCTTCGCGTCATGCTCCCCTTCGGCCTCCAGAATGTCGAAGTCGAACATGCGCAGCAATTCGGCGGTGCTTGCGCGAATCAGCTCGTCATCCTCCACCAGTAGAATCCGCAGCCGCGGCTGAGCGGCGACGCTGCCGGCGCTATCCGGTACAGCCAGCGGATCGATCTCTAGAAGATGCTGCCCGGCCTCGGCGATTTCAGCCGCCTGCGGATTCTGCGTTTGCAGCACGTAGCGAATTTTGCGCGCCAACGCTTCGTGCGTGTAGGGCTTGCTGAGCAATTCGATGCCCTCGTCGAGCCGCCCGGAATGCACGATCGCGTTATCCGTATAGCCCGACGTGAACAGCACCGCGATCGCCGGCAACCGTTCGCGCGCCTTGCGAGCGAGTTCGGTGCTGCGTAGCGGACCAGGCATCACCACGTCGGTGAACAGCACGTCGATCGGCACACCGCTTTCGACGATCGCGAGCGCGCTTTGCGCGTCTTTCGCTTTCAGCACACGGTAGCCGAGATCGGAAAGCATTTCGACCACCGTCGTGCGCACTTCCTCGTCGTCCTCGACCACCAGAACGGTTTCCGTGCCGCCCTTGGCAGGACCGGCGTCGATATTCGTTTCGAGGTCTTCCTGCTGGCGCACCCGTGGCAGATAGATGCGAATCGTCGTGCCGTGACCCTCTTCGCTGTAGATCTTCACATGGCCGCCGGACTGTTTGACGAAGCCATACACCATGCTCAAGCCGAGGCCCGTGCCCTGACCTTCGGGCTTGGTCGTAAAGAACGGCTCGAACACGCGCTCGCGCACTTCCGGCGGCATCCCGGCACCCGTGTCGGTGACCGCCAGCATCACGTACTGGCCCGGCGTGACCTCGGCGTTGCGCTTGGCGTAGGCGTCGTCGAGCGCAGCGTTGCCGGCTTCGATGGTGAGCTTGCCGTGGCCGTTCATGGCGTCGCGCGCGTTGATCGCCAGATTCAGCAGCGCGTTCTCGACCTGGAACGGATCGACCAGCGTATTCCACAAGCCGCCCGACACGATCGTTTCGATTTCGACGCCGTCGCCAAGCGCGCGTCTGAGCATGTCGTCGAGTCCGCGCACGAAGCGGCCGAGATTGACGACCTTCGGCGCCAGCGGCTGACGCCGCCCGAACGCCAGCAGTTGCGAGGCGAGGTTAGCTCCGCGGGCCACGCCTGCGAGCGCATTGCGCACGCGCTGCTCGGGCTTCTCGGAACCGGCGACGTCTTTCGCCAGCAGTTGCAGATTGCCGCCTATCACCTGCAACAAGTTGTTGAAGTCGTGCGCAACGCCGCCCGTAAGCTTGCCGATCGCTTCCATCTTCTGCGCCATGCGCAGCGCTTCTTCGGCGTGCCGCAAGGCCTCGGTGGTTTCCTTGTCGGCGGTGACGTCGCGGCCCACGCCGTGAATGCGCGCCGTGTCGGGATCGAGCGCGAGCGTCCACGCAACCCAGCGCCACGTGCCGTCGATCCGCCTGAAGCGGTTTTCATAACGCACCGGCACGCCCGTGCGCCGCAGTTCGGCCAGATGGGTGCGGACCACCTCTACGTCATCCGGGTGAACCAGATCGACATAGGAACGCGACATCAGCCAATGCGTATTGTGACCGAGCGCATTGCTCCATGACGGACTCACGCGCTGCAAGCGGCCTTCGATATCGGCCACCACCAGCAGATCCTCGCTCAACTCCCACAGACGGTCGCGGTCCGCCACCGTCTCGATCACGCGGCGCTCCAGCGTTTCGTTCAGATCGCGCAGCGCGCTTTGCGCCTTGGTGCGCTCGGCGATTTCGGTTTGCGCGGCCCGGTACAAACGCGCATTGTCGATGGCAATGGCCGCCTGCGCGGCGATGCCGGCCACGATCCGCTCAGCGCGTTCGGTAAACACGCCGGGCTCGGGATGACCGAAGAACAGCCCTCCGACCACTTCACCGCTGCGCGACTGCACGGGCGCGGCCAGATAGCTGCGCACCTTCAGATGACCCTCCGGCATGCCACGATGCGGCGCGTTGTGGCCATAGCGCGGATCCTGCGTGATGTCGCTGACACGAACGATGCCTTCGCCCATGAACGTAGGCGCGAACACCGCCGTGTTGCGCGGCATCGGAAACTGCTCGAAGGTTTCCTTCGGCACGCCGGACAGCGTGTAAAGCATGTAGCTGCCGCCCTTATCGTCGAGCACGTTATAGAAGAACGAACCGAACGCGGCGCCGGTCAGTTCGGTGGCCGCGTCGGTTACGATCTGCACCGCGCGGTTCAGATCGAGTTCGGCGGCCACCGTCGAGCCGACGCGATTGAGAATCTCCAGCGTGCGCGATTCTTCGCGCAGCTTCGTCTCGGTCTCGCGGCGCAGGCGCGCGAGTTGCAGGTTGCCCGACACGCGGGCCAGCAGTTCGCGCGCCGAGAAGGGCTTGGTCAGATAGTCGTCGGCGCCGTGCTCGATGCCGTCCACGCGCGCTTCCTCACCCGCGCGGGCGGACAGCATCAGCACCGGCGTGTCGCGCAACTCCGGATCGGCGCGCAACGCGCGCAGCAGGCCGAAGCCGTCGAGGCGCGGCATCATCACGTCGGAGAGCACGAGATCGGGGCGCTCCTGCCGCGCGGCTTCGAGCGCGGCCTGCCCGTCGGTGGCAAGCCGCACGTCGTGGCCCGCCGCGCGCAGGATACGGCTCATGTACTCGCGCAGATCCGCGTTGTCGTCGACGACCAGCAGCCGCGCGGCGGCGACTGACGCAACCACGGGCGGCGCCGCGCCAGCCGGTGTCGCGCCAGCCGGCGCGTCGGCGACGATCTCGTTCTCGGGACTCCAGCGCAACGCCGCATCGACATAGGTGCGCGCGTGCTTGCTCATGGCGGCATGCACGGCTTCTTCATCAGGTTGGACCGGCACGGCGCCGTGCGGCAGCGAGACGGTGAAGCACGCGCCTTCGCCGGGCACACTGTCCACCCGCACCGCGCCGCCGTGGAGTTTGACCAGTTCCTGCACCATTGCGAGCCCAATGCCGCTGCCTTCGACCGAGCGTCCCGGCGCGCCCGCCACGCGATGAAAGCGTTCGAAGAGGCGCGGCACTTCTTCCTCGGCAATACCGATGCCGCTATCCGTCACACTGACCTCGACGCCAACGCCGGCAAGCACGCGAACCGCGACGCGAATCGTGCCGAAGAACGTGAACTTGTACGCGTTCGACAGCAGGTTCATCACGACCTTTTCCCACATCTCGCGGTCGAGCTGCGCGACCACGGGCGCGGCCGGAATCTCCACTTCGAGGCGCAGGCCGGCCGCTTCGATCGCGGACTGGAACAGCGACGCGAGTTCGGCCGTGAACGATGCGACATCGGTGGGTTGCATGTGAATCTGCATGCGTCCCGCCTCGATGCGCGAGAAGTCCAGCAGCGCGTTGACGAGCTTCAGCAGCCGCAAGCCGTTGCGATGCGTGATCTCGATCAGCGCGCGGTCCTCGATGTCGCTGCCTAGCCGTGCCTGGTCGCCGCCTGCGGCAAGCTGCGGCTTGGCGAGCAGTTCTTCGAGTGGGCCGAGCATCAGCGTCAACGGCGTACGGAATTCGTGGCTGATGTTGGAGAAGAACGTGGTTTTCGCGCGGTCGATTTCGGCTAGCGCTTCCGCGCGCCGCCGCTCCTCCTCGTACGCCCGCGCGTAGCCGATCGCCGCGCCGATCTGACCGGCGGCCAGGTTCAGGAAACTGCGATAGGCGTCGTCGAAAAGACGGCAAGGATTCAGCGCAGCGACCAGAACCACCGTTTGCGCCGACTCGCTGCCGGGCGACACCGGCAGGATAACCGCCTGCTGCGGCGGGAGATGCCACGGACCGCTCGGCAACGCGGTGGCGAACCGCTGTGTCAGATCGCCCACCCGCAGCGGCGCTTGCGTATCGAGCACGTCGACGACGGGCCAAGGCGCCTCGCCGTCGAGCTTCATGGTTTGCGGCGCCCCCGCGTGGCCCGGCTCGATGCCGCACGCGCCGACCAGCGCGAGCGTGTCGCTGCCCGGCTCGGCGGCATATAACAGGGCGAACGGAAGGTCTTGCGGGTTAGCCTGCAAGGCGCGCGCGCTGAGTTCGCAAGCCTCGCGCCAGTCGCGGCCGTTCGGGCTGACCGCCGCCAGTTCCTTCAGCAACGCCAGTTGCCGTTCGCCGATCACCTGCGCCGTGCCGTCGCTGTTGGCGCAGATGATGCCGCCGGGTTCGCCGTCGTCGCCGGGAATCGGGCTGTACGAGAAGGTGTAATACGTCTCCTCGGGAAAGCCGTTGCGCTCCATGATGAGCAGCTTCTGTTCGACGAAGATGCCTTCGGCGCCCGCCAGCGCGGTGTTCAGAAGCGGCTCGATATCGGTCCAGATTTCGCGCCACACGACTTTGGTCGGCTGGCCGAGCGCGGCCGGATGCTTGCCGCCGATGATCGATTTATATGGGTCGTTGTAAAAATAGAGCAGCTCGTCGCCCCAGCCAATCCAGATCGGCTGGCGCGACGTGAGCATGATACGGATCGCGATCTTCAGCCCTTGCGGCCAGTTCTCGGGCGCGCCAAGCGCAGTCTGCGTCCAGTCGTAAGCGCGGATGAGCGCACCCAGCTCGCCGCCGCCGGCGAGGAAGGACGGCGCGGCAAAGCCGTCGGGCAATGCATCCGACACGAAGCGGTCCGGCTCTTTCAACGCGATCTCCTCGACGCGACGGCTCATATTCGTGCAAACCGCCGTTGCAAAAGCGATGCCTGATACGACGGATGGCCAACGATCATCGCGCAACCGATGTAGCGCGATTCTCGCACGTAGCGGGATGAGGGAGGAAGGTGAGAGGTTACGCCGCGGCCCGATGAGCCGGCCTTTCGCGGCACGCGGCGAAGGCTTATGCAGAACGGGGCGGCGTCGGCGGAGAGAGATGCCGCGAAGCGAACTGAAATACCGGTAAAACGTACCTTGACGCAAAGGCGCAGGCCTGGCGATCTTCCCGATCGCAGGTCAGACAGGGCGGTCGATTTCTCCCGACCAGGCCCTGCCCGCAGCGGCTTTTATATCAACCCGACACACAACGCGGCGACGATCGACCCCAGCACCAGTACCGCACCGACGGTCTTGCGTTTATTCAGCTCCGTCCAGAGCAGCACACCGGTGAGCGACAGCAGAATGATGCTGCCGGCCAGCGTGTCGATCAGCAGCACCCAGCCGACGCTCAAGCCGACGCCTTTGTGCAGATTCGTCAGCATCGCGAGAAAGGTGTTCTCGCTGCGCTTGACGGTCACATAACCGTTGCCCACCCAATATTCGGCGGACGTGTTCTCACGAGGCGACGCGAAGTTGAGCTGCCAGTGCTCCGGCTGCACGATGCTGCGATCGCCCCACGCGACCGGATGCGCCGGCTCTTTCTGTACGCGCCCCGGCGTGCCCGCCAGTTTCAGTTCGTGCTTGAGCCATTTGCCGAGCTCGCGCGGCGTTTGCGGCGCCGGTTGCGGCAACGGCACCTGCAACAGCGCGACTTGCGGCTCGCCAGTCGATACCCGCAGCGGGCCACCGCGATGGTTCAGCAGAAACCCCGTGGTGCCGAACAGCAAACCCAGCGCCGCGCCCCACAGGCCGATCCAGCCATGCACTTTGCGCAACCATTTGACGAAGGTGGCGCGGCGCGAGCGCTGCTGCCGTGCTTTCAACTGGCCCTCGTCGAGCCGCTGCGGTTCACGCGACGCGTGATCGATGCCCGCGGGCGATTGAATGTCGATTGCCTCGGGTACGCTCACGGTTCACTCCAGGTACGCAACAGATTGTGATAGATGCCGACGAGGCTGCGGCGCGCGGCGTCGTCGGCGTTGGTGGCATTCAGCCTTTGAATGGCCGTGTCCATGTCGAACAGCATGGCGCGCTGCGTGTCGCTGCGCACCAGGCTTTGCACCCAGAAGAAACTGGCGACCCGCACACCGCGCGTGACCGGCGTGACCTGATGGAGACTCGTCGCCGGATAGACGATCATGTCACCGGCCGGCAGTTTGACCTGCTGCACGCCGTACGTGTCTTCGATCACGAGTTCGCCGCCGTCGTAGTCCGCGGGGTCGGAAATGAACAGCGTCACCGAGACGTCGGTGCGCAGCTTCACGCCGTTGGGCAGCACGCGCACTGCGCCGTCGACGTGACTGCCGAACTGCATGCCGCCTTCGTAACGATTGAAGAGCGGCGGGTACACCTGGTTCGGCAACACCGAACTGATGAACAGCGGGTTGCGCTCGATCGACGCGAGAATCACGTCGCCGAGCTCGCGCGCAATCGGCGTGTGCTCGGCGATCTGCTGATTACGCTTGACTGGTGCACCCTGATAGCCGGCGGTTGCGCGGCCGTCGACCCACGCGTCGCCGGCCGTGTCGAGCCGCTCGCGCACGATACGCAACTGCTCGGCATTCAGTACATTCGGGATATGCAGCAACATGATGTTTCCTTCGCGTCGGCTTGCCGCGTTCGAAAACGGCAAGCCTAACGCATGTGCCCAGCGCGTATCAGAAGCGGTAGTCGAACGTCGCCAGCAACGTGCGTCCGATACCCGGCACGGAACGGCCACCGTCCGACGGAATCAGCGCGTCGTAGTACTGCTTGTTGGTCAGGTTCAGCAGGTTCAGGCGGACGTCGTATTTCTTCGCGTGATACGCGGCGGTCGCATCCCAGCGCGTGTAGCCCGGCACCTGCACGTAGTTCGTGTTCGACGCATAGCGCGGCGACATATAGGTCGGGCCACCGCCGATTTCCCAATGCGGCGTGAGCGCATAAGTGGTCCAGAACGTCAGCGTATTGCGCGGCGTGTTGGCCGGCACGTGACCCTGCGTGCCGTCGCGCGCGCTCAGGATGACGGCGTCCATGTACGTGTAGCCGCCGAACACCTGCCACTTGTCGGTAATGTGGCCCGTCACGCCGGCCTGGAAGCCGTCGACACGGACGTCGCCGTCGAGCTCGTATTCGGTCGGCGAAACCTGCGTTCGCGCGTTGGTCTTTTCTTCGCGGAAGAACGACGACGTCACCGAGAGATTGCCGCCGAGCAGATCCCATTTCCCGCCGACTTCGTACGACCTGGTCGACTCGGGCGCAAGGTTCTGCGTGAGATTGGTCACTGTCAGCGCTTCGAGCGACGGATTGAACGACGTGCCGTACGACACGTAGTACGACTGCCAGTCGGTCGGCTGATAAATCACGCCAGCGCGCACGCTGGTGAAGAAGTTGGTTTGGGTCGCGTAGCCCGGCGCGCTGATCGAGTTGTGAATCTGCGCCTGGAAGCGATCCCAGCGCAAACCGCCAATCACCTTCCACTGCCGGCCGATCGAAACGGTGTCGTTCAGGTACGCACCGATTTCGTTCGATCCGGAGTCCGCGTAGTTGCCGACCGTCGTCGTCACACCCGCGGGCGACGACAGATACGCCGGATTCACCATCGAAACGACCGGCAGGTTGTTACGCGTGTACGCCTGATTCGAATAGCTGTCGTGACCGAGATCGACACCGGCGATCAGGTCGTGCTTGATCGGGCCGGTGACGAACTTGTATTCGAGCATCGTGTCGTTGTACAACGAGTGGTTCTCGATCACCCGGTCGTGGCTTTGCAACTTGATGAACAGTTGCGAAGGCGAGAGCTTCGTGAAATTGCCGTTGCTCAACGCGGGACTGGTGGCGAGCGGCCCCGTCAACACCGATTGCGGGGCGGTTTCGCGCGCGTCGGTCATCGAGTGTGAGAACTGCGTCTGGTTGGTCAGGATCAGGTTGTCCGAGAACTTGTGCTTGACCGCGGCGGTGACCGTCTGCACGTCCTGGATCGTGCGGTCGGTGGTCAAGCCGTAGAACGTATTCTTCGGCACCGGCGACGGGTGGCCGTTCAAGGCCTGCACGCCGTAGTCGGGCATGTCGTAGTTGTGCTGGATCAGCGCGGAGATCGTGACTTCGGTCGGTGTGCCGATCCCGAAGCGCACTTCCGGCGCGATGCCGTAATCCTTGTTTTTCATCTCATCGCGCGTCGAACCCAGGCTCTGGCCGAATGCGTTCAGGCGAATCGCCGACGTATCCGTCAGCTTGTGGTTCACGTCGATGGTGCTGCGATATTTATCGTCGGTGCCGATCATGCCGGTGACTTCCGCGGAGTCCTTCAGGTTCGCCTTCTTGCTCACCTGGTTGATCACGCCACCCGTCGAACCGCGGCCGAACAGCATCGACGACGGACCGTACAGCACTTCGAGTTCTTCCAGGTCGAACGTGTCGCGATAGTACTGGTTACGATCGCGGAAACCGTCCAGATAGATGTCGTTCTGTGCGGTGAAGCCGCGCAGGTTGATGTTGTTGCCGATCTGGCCGCCTTCGGCCGCGCCGATGGTCACGCCGGGCGCGTTGCGCAACGCGTCCTGGAACGAGGTGGCGCCTTGCGATTGCAATACAGCCTTGTTGATGACGGTGACTGTCTGCGGAATATCGCGCAACGCCGTGGGCGTCTTTGCGCCGACCGTGGAACGCTCTGCCTGGAAGTCCTGTTGTTCTGCCTGCGCCGAGACACCGATGGCCGGCAAGGTACCGCTGTCGGCGGTGGTCGTCGCGGTTGAATTTGCATTCGCGGTTGACGGCTGCGACGCGGATTGCGGAGCAGTCTGCGCGACCGCCGGAGTCGCAAAGGGAACGGCAAAGGCTAGCGCTAACGCAGTCGCAAGCGGCGTGTGGTTGAACATGGGAAATCCCGTCAGAGATGCGCTTGCCCGATTCGCATACCTGAGATGGAATCGATGACGAAGTCGCAAATTGGCTGGCTGCCGGTCTCGTGCGCACGGCACCGATGACGGGATGGCTGGCTGTGGTTAAATGAGAATCGCTATCATTCCACACGCATAAATCTGCATCAATCGCGAAGTCGCTTACCCCTCGTAACAGAATTGTTTCTATATTTTACGAATGTATGGTTTATGTAATATTTGATGCCCGTTTCGTCACGGATTATTACTTGTTTGTAATACGACATGCATGAAAACAAAAGGCTTTCAGAGCCGTAAGGGACAAATGCGTCACCTGAAATCCTTCAAATAACTAACAGCTTGTGGCAATCGCCGCCGACACTAAATCTCGCTACGGTTTATCCTTTTTGCAACACTGCATATCGAACTGTTCCGTTCATCCCCGGAGTTGACCATGCAATACCGCAAATTTGGCCGCACCGGCCTGACTGTTTCGCGCCTATGCCTCGGCACGATGACCTTCGGCCTGCAAACCGAAGAAGACGTCTCGCATCGCATTCTGGACACGGCGGCGGATGCCGGCGTGAATTTCATCGATACGGCCAACGTGTATCCGCTCGGCGGCGGCGAGGGTATTGCCGGCCGCACGGAGGAGATTGTCGGACGCTGGCTGAAGGGCAAGCGCGACCGCTTCATTCTGGCGACCAAGGCGGTGGGCAAGATGGGACCGTCTGCGTGGGATCAGGGCGCCTCGCGCAAGCATCTGCTGGATGCCATCGACGCGTCGTTGCAGCGCCTCGGCACGGATTACGTGGACCTCTACCAGCTTCACTCCGACGACGCGAACACGCCGCTCGACGAAACGCTCGAAGCGCTGGACGTGATCGTGCGCTCGGGCAAGGCGCGTTATATCGGCGTATCGAACTTTCTTGCCTATCGACTCGCGCGCGCCCTGGGTCGCGCCGATGTTTTGCGCGTGGCGCGCTTCGTCTCCGTGCAGCCTCGCTATAACCTGTTGTTTCGCCAGATCGAGCGGGAGTTGCTGCCGCTCGCCGGCGAAGAGCAATTAGCCGTGATGCCGTACAACCCGCTCGCGGGTGGTCTGCTCACGGGCAAACATCAACTGGATGTCACGCCGGCGCCCGGCCGTTTCACTGAAACCGTCGGCAAGGCGGGTGCAATGTATCACCAGCGGTATTGGCATAAACGCGAGTTCGAAACGATCGAACAGCTGAAAGCCATCGCGGCGCCAACCGGCGAATCGCTGACGCGCGTTTCGCTCGCCTGGGTGCTGGCGAATCCGCTCATCACGTCAGCGATTATCGGCGCGAGCCGCGCCGAGCAGTTGAGCGATACGCTCGCGGCTGCCGATTTCGTGCTCGATCCGCAGATCAAGACGCAACTCGATGAAGCGAGCGTGGAATACCGTTGGGGCGACGCGGCGCGTTAAGCGGAGTCACCTGTTGCGACGGCAACCGCGCAACCCGCACCGCGCCGCGTGAAGGTCATTTGAAGCGGCCCGTCCGCTCATTCGCTTCCGGCAATTGGCGCGTCTCACGCATGGACCTCGCATGCCATAGACGCGCCCCGCCTTCAATGCCGGCATCGTTCGAAACGGTCGCCACGTTTGCCGGGAGATCGATCGTGAGGCGCGCGGCGTTGCCGCCGCCAATCCACAATTTGTCGTAGTTCACCAGCGCCGCCAGAATCCCGATAACCTTCTGAACGCGCCGGTTCCAGCGCTTGTTTCCGACTTTTTTACGCGCAGCATCGCCGATATATTCGTCGTACGCCACGCCCTTCTTGCTGACCGGGTGATGCGCAAGCTCCAGATGCGGCATCAACTCTCCGTCGCGAAACATTGCCGTACCAGCACCCGTGCCGAGTGTCAGCACGAATTCGAGGCCTTGACCCGAGATCGCGGCGAAACCTTGCATCTCGGCGTCGTTGATCATGCGAACCGGCAATCCGCCCAGGCGCTGCGCCAGCGAATCAGCCAGCGCAATATCGTGCCAGCCTTCAACGCCGAAGTGCGGCGCGGTCAGAATACGGTTGTTGCGCACCACGCCCGGAAAGCCGATCGACATCCGCGTGGGCGGCTCCTGCGCGACGAGCGGCGCAACCAGCTTCGCTAACGCGTCCACGAGTTGATCCGGCGTACAGGGATGCGGCGTCGCCACCCGCACGCGTTCGGTTTTCATCTTGCCGTCCGCGTCGATGATCGCGGCTTTCAAACCCGTGCCGCCAACGTCGATCGCCAGAATTCGTTCGGTAGTGCTTGTCACTTTCGTCTTACGTGCTGCCACGGTGTCCCCCGGTTGTGTTGGTGCGGCTCGTCGAATTACTTTTTCTCCACGACATCCCGTTGCAACGGCCGCCATGCGTGACCGCCGCGCGCCAATAGCGCGTCTGCTTCCGCCGGACCTTCGCTGCCGGCCGGATAGCCATGCACCGGCATCGCGCCGCCGGATTCGGGGTGCAACACGTCGTCCACCGCGCACCAGCTCGTTTCGATGCTGTCAGCGCGCTGGAACAGCGTCTCGTCGCCGAGCATGCAGTCGTAGAGCAAGGTCTCATAGCCGACGTTGGCGCGCTCCGCAAAAAAGTCGCCGTAGTCGAACGACGATTGCACCGCACCGATCTGCATAACCGGGCCAGGCGTTTTCACATTGAAGTCGAATCTCGTGCCGTGTGCGGGATCGATGCGCAGGGTCAACACATTCGGTGTGAGCGCGTCCACGGGTGTATCGCGAAACAGGCGGAACGGCACCGGTTTCAGTTGCACCGAGATTTCCGTGCGACGCCCGGCCAACCGTTTCCCCGTGCGCAGATAAAACGGCACGCCGGCCCAGCGCCAGTTCTCGACGAACACGCGCGCCGCGGCGTAGGTTTCCGTCTTGCTGTCCGGCGCGACGTTCGGCTCCTCACGGTAGCCGACACCGGCCGGGCCTTTTTCGTATTGGCCGAACACGACGTCGTCGGGCGTCAGCGGCTTGATCGCGTCGAAGATTTCGGCTTTCTTGTCGCGCACGGCTTCGGCGTCGAACGAATTGGGCGGCTCCATCGCAACCATGCCGAGCAGCTGGAACAGATGGTTCGGCACCATGTCGCGGAACGCGCCGGTCTGTTCGTAGAACTTGCCGCGCCCTTCCACGCCGATCGTTTCCGAAGCGGTGATCTGCACGCTGTCGATATATTCGCGCCGCCATATCGGTTCGAACAGCGCATTGGCGAAGCGCACCGCGAGAATGCTCTGCACGGTGTCCTTGCCGAGAAAGTGATCGATGCGATACACCTGTGTTTCTTTCGCGAACGACAGGATATGCGCGTTCAGATCGCGTGCCGAAGCGAGATCGCTACCGAAGGGTTTCTCGATCACCAGCCGGCGAAAGCCGCCGCCGTCGCCCTCTTTCAGCAAACCCGCGTTGCCGAGGCGCTCGACGATCGGCTCGAAAAACCGCGAGCTGACCGCGAGATAGAAGATCACGTTGCCGCCCGGCGTTTGCTCGAGCTTCTGCTTGAGCTTCGCGAAGGTGTCGTCGGTTTCGAATTCGCCGGCCATGTATTCGAGCCGTTGCGCGACCCAGTCCCATGCCTGGTCGTCGAGCTTGCCGGCGTGAAAGGTGCTGGCCTTGTCGGCGGCAAACTGCTCGAGCGACTGGTGCAGTTCGTCGCGCCACTCGCTCGTCTCGCGCGCGCCATGATTCACGCCGATGATTTTCATGCCGCCGTCGAGCAGGCTATCCACCGCCAGGTTGTAGAGCGCCGGCATGAGGAGCCGTTTGGTCAGATCGCCGCCGGCGCCGAAGATCACCAGCGTGCAAGGCGGCGCGGGCCGCTTGCCGGCCGGCGATGCCGGCGCCTGCTGCGGATTCATGCTGACTTTGCAGCTCGGCGGTTGACTGGCGACGGGGTGATCGGTTGCTCGGGTATTCGGTGTAGTCGACATGGGATTCACTTTTGGAAACCGATGGAACGAACGTGGTGATACATAAAAGACCACGCTTGTACCCACACAGTTCAAAAACGGCCAAGCGACCTGTTCGCCACGCGACGTTGTATGGCTAACGTAACCTGAGCAACCTCACGCCCGCTCGCGCCGCCGCGCCCTACTTCATCGATGCGTGCGCCGGCTCAGGTGCGGAAGCAGATTCGGGCATGCTTGCCACTGTGGCGTGCGCCGAAGGGGAAGTCGGCACCGGCGCCCGATCCGGTTCGCCCGCCAACGGTACATTGCCCGACACCCCCATCACGCGCGGTTGCAACAGCAAGGCGACCAGCCCGGTCCAGCCGGTCTGATGCGAAGCGCCGACACCGCGCCCGTTATCGCCATGAAAATACTCATGAAACAGGATCAGATCGCGCGAGCGCGGGTCGGTCTGCAACAGAGGATAAGCGCCCATTACTGGCCGCTCGCCGTCCCTGTTCTTGAGAAACAGCGTGGTGCACCGGCGCGCCAGTTCGTCGGCAATCTGGCTCAGCGTGAACGCCTCGCCCGAACCGGTCGGATACTCGACCTTGAAATCGTCGCCATAGTAGCGGTGGAATTCGTAGAGCGACTCGATGAGCAGATAGTTCACCGGCATCCACACCGGGCCGCGCCAGTTGGAATTGCCACCGAACACCCGCGTATCCGATTCGGCCGGCAAATACTTCACGGTGAAACTGTCTCCGTTGTGATTGAACACGAACGGCTGATCGCGATGGACTCGCGAAAGCGCGCGCACGCCGTGATCGGAAAGAAATTCGCTTTCGTCGAGTGCACGGCGCAGCAATGCTTTCATCCGATGCCCGCGCAACAGCGAGAGCAGCAGCGCGTTGCCCTTGCCCGGCTCGTTCCAGCGCGAGACCAGCTTCGCCAGGTCGGGGCGATGTTCGAGGAACCAGATCAGCCGTTCACGCAAACCCGGCAGGCCGCCATGCAGACGCTCTTCCAGCACGTGCACGGCGAACAGTGGAATCAGACCTACGATCGAGCGCAACCGCATGGGAACGCTGCTGCCGTCCGGCAGACGCAGCTTGTCGTAGAAGAACTCGTCCTCGCTGTCCCACAGGCCTGTATCGCAGCCGTCGTCGCAACTCACGGCCTCGGCGATATACAGGAAGTGCTCAAAAAACTTCACTCCGATATCGACGAAAACATGATTCGCGTACGCAAGTTCCAGCGCGATGCGCATCAGGTCGAGCGCATACGCGGCCATCCACGCGGTGCCGTCGGCCTGATCGATATGGCCGCCGGTCGGCAGCGGCGACGAGCGGTCGAAGATACCGACGTTGTCCAGCCCGAGAAAGCCGCCCTGAAAGATATTGTGGCCGTCGGCGTCCTTGCGGTTCACCCACCAGGAAAAATTCAGCAGCAGTTTATGGAAGATCAGTTCGAGAAAGTCGCGATCCCCCTTGCCGGTGAGAGCGCGGTCGATTTCATACACACGCCACGCGGCCCACGCGTGCACGGGCGGATTGGCGTCGCCGAGCGCCCATTCATAGGCGGGAATCTGACCATTCGGATGCTGATAGCGGTCCTTCACCAGCAACAGCAATTGCCGTTTCGCGAACGCCGGATCGATCAAGGCGAACGCGGCGGCATGAAACGCCAGGTCCCACGACGCGTACCACGGGTATTCCCACTTGTCGGGCATCGACACGATGTCCGCGTTACACAGGTGCCGCCAGTCCATATTACGGCCGCGTTTGCGGCTTGCAGGCGGCGCCGGCTGAAGCGGGTCGCCCTCGAGCCAGCGCTGCACGTCGTACTGGTAGTACTGCTTCGACCACAGCATGCCGGCGAGCGCCTGACGCTGCACTAAACGCGCGTCGGGGTCGGTGATGTCCTGTTGCAGCGCGCCATAGAATTCGTCGGCTTCGGCAATGCGGTGCGCGAATATCGCTTCAGCGTCGAGTTGCGCATCGTCGGGGCTCGATTGGGGACGCCAGCGCATGTACACCACGGCGCGTCCATGCGGTTCGAGTTCGATCGACGCATGCGCGCCAGCCTTGGTGCCCGCGTTGCGGCGAATCGCGTGTTCATCGCCGTGCACGAGATAATCGTTGAAGCCGTCTTTGAACGGGCCCGCGCCGTCCATGTTGAAGAGACGCTTCACGTTGGTGTCGTTCTCGCAGAAGAGCCACGTCACCGTTGCGTCTTTCGACCAGGCTGTGACGACGATCGGCTCCTGGCCATGCTGATGCCCGACCAGATACGCCTTGCCATTGCGGTCCGTACCGGCGACGAGCGACGGCTTGTCCCTGTTCTCTTTCCACGACCACGAATTGCGCGCCCAGATTTGCGGCAGCACATCCAGTGAAGCTTCCTGGTCCGCGCGATTTTCGATGGTCACGCGCATGAGTATGTCGTCCGGCGCGTGTTTCGCGTATTCCACCTGTACGTCGAAGTAGCGCAAATCGTCGAACACGCCCGTGTCGAGAATTTCGTACTCCGGCATGTCGCCGCCGCGGCGCGCGTTTTCCTGAACCAGGTCGTCGTACGGAAAGGCGGAGTGCGGGTACTTGTAGAGCATGCGCATGTACGAATGCGTCGGCGTGCCGTCGACGTAGAAGTACAACTCTTTCACGTCTTCACCGTGATTGCCTTGCGCATTCGTGAGACCGAACAGGCGCTCCTTCAGGATCGCGTCCTTGCGATTCCATAGCGCGAGCGAAACACACCAGCTCAGCTTGTCGTCGCCGAAACCGGCAATGCCGTCTTCGCCCCAGCGGTAAGCGCGGCTGCGCGCATGGTCGTGCGGAAAAGAGTCCCAGGCGGTGCCGTCGGCACTGTAATCCTCGCGTACGGTGCCCCATTGACGCTCGCTGAGATACGGTCCCCAGCGTTGCCAATGCGCACAGTCGGCCGAATGGAGCCGTGAACCCTCAATGGTGGCGAGCAGATTGGCAGCGCGCAGCGGTGGCATGACTACATCCTTGCATCGGGCTTGGCGGTGGGACACACATCGTAGCGCGGTTTAGGCGCCGGCGGACGGCAACCGGGCCAGCAGCATCTCCATGCGCAACAACTCGCCCAGCGACCAGGCCTGGAAAGGCGTGCCGGCGGGCGCGTGCGGCGCATCGCCATCGGCGATTTCAGAGAGATGGTCGAGACCGGCATGATCGAGATGCGCGTAGAGCGGGTCGAGAAAGCGCGTTTTCGCTTGCATGCGGGCATCCGCCGCGCCGCCGTGGACTCGCAACCATGCTTCGACAAACGGACCGAGCAGCCACGGCCACGCGGTTCCTTGATGATAGGCGCCGTCACGCTCCAGCGGCTGCCCGCCGTAGTGCCCGCGATAGGCAGGATCGGAAGGCGCCAGCGTCCGCAGTCCCAGTGGCGTGAGCAACTGCGCTTCGACCTGGTCGAGCACCGCGCGCGCCGCCGCGCCGTCGAGCAACGGAAACGGCAGGCCGCCCAGGGCGAAGATCTGGTTGGGGCGAATCGAGCGGTCTATCGCGCCTTTGACATGATCGACGTCCACGTTGTCGAACAGTGCTTGCGTGGACGGATCGATGAAGCGTTCATGAAACGCTTGCAACGCTCGGTCAGCGGCCGGCTGCCAGTGCGGATTCCAACTTGCTGCAATGCGCAATGCGTTGATCCAGAGCGCCTGCACTTCGACTGGCTTGCCGATACGCGGCGTGACCACCCAGTCGCCGACTTTCGCATCCATCCACGTAAGTTGCACGCCGGGTGTGCCGGCGCTGAGCAGGCCGTCAGCGGCGGATGCCTGGATGTTGAAGCGCGTGCCTTCCGTGTAGCCCCTGAGGATGGCTTCGCTTGCCTGCTGCAGGCGCTGCTGCGTGGCGGCGCTCGCGTGATGCGTCGCCAGATAGTCGTGCACGGCGACGATGAACCACAACGACGCGTCGACGGAATTGTATTCCGGCGTGTCGCCATAGTCGGGGAAACGATTCGGCAGCATGCCTTCGGACAGCGTGCCTGACCATTCGAGCAGGATCGCTTCGGCGTCGTCGAGCCGGCCTGATGCGATCAGCAAACCGCGCATTGCGATGAATGTGTCGCGACCCCAGTCCGTGAACCACGGAAAGCCCGCGAGGATCGTGCGGCCTTCGTTGCGCTCTACCACGTAGGCATCGGCCGAGCGTTGCAGGCGCGAGCCGAGCGCGTCGCGGCGCTGTTGCTCGATGCGCGCCAGTTCTGTTGCGTGCGCGAATGCCGGTTTCGCGCCTGCCGATTGCGTGCCGCTCGTGGCACTGGAAGCGCTGAGAATCATCACCGCTGCACCATCGGCGAGATTGAAGCTGAACACGCCAGGCGTCGCCAGATCCTCGCTGAAATCGAGGCCGCGTTCCCGCTCGCGAACGTAGCAGAAATTGCGATACCAATCCGGCGCGTGCGTGTAGACGCCGTTCGTCGCGCACTGGATCACCGGCCGATCGCCGTACGGTTGCCAGCTTACGCACGCCTGATCGCCGCTCGTCTGCGCGGTGAAGTTGAACGCGGTGTTCTCATGATGCAGCGCGTGGTAGTCGCGGCCCGATATTAGCGGCCTGACTTTCAATGTGAGCGCGCTTGTTGCAGCCGTATCTCCAGCGCTCTGCAGACGCCAGCGCAAAACCGTTTCGCGGGTCGCTTTGCCGACAAACACGTCAGCGGTCAATGCGAGATGCGTGTCGAGTTGCACACGCCATGTCGGCCACGGCACGGTGTCGAATGCAATAAGACTCGCGGTCAGGTCCGGATAAATCAGATCCGGCACGTAGCGCTGCATGCTCAATGGATAACGCTTGCCGTTCGCCTCAAGCCACGCCTCCACGCCGTTGACAAGCACCACGCGCCCGCCGGGCGCCCGCGTTGCGGCGAGCAGCAACGCGTGATAACGGCGCGTGCGCAGCGTGCCGACAGTGCCCGACGCGAAACCGCCGAAGCCGTCCGCTTCCAGCCATTCGTCTTCGAGACGCGTGATGTCGAAAGGTCGTTCGATGCGTGTCATGAACTTACCGGTTGTACATAGCCGTCGATCGTTCGGTGTGCCCAAGATTACCGGTCACATGGCGTTGCAGTGACCATTCTCCTACTTCTCACTTTCCACTGCCTTTCGAAAGACCAACTCAAACACGCAAGTTTTACCACTCGCAAACGTTTCACAATTATTTCTTGAAAGGATTAGAGACTGCATCCGCCTTCACGAAACTGGATGCAAACATGAGAAGAGACAAACGCCTCGCGAGTGCCGCTTTGGTTGCGCTTGCAACTGTAGCGTTGAGCGGTTGCGGTGCCGATGATTCCGCGCCTTCTGCAACGTCTTCATCGCCGGCCGTTGCCAATAACGATGCCGCGCCAGATGCGGCGATGGCGCCCGCCGCGGCAATGCTCAATGCATCCTCGACGCTCGCGGCGAACCCGGCCGCAGCCTCCGATCCGATCACGCAGAACATGCAAGCCAGTCTCGCCGCGGACAGCCAGCAAGTCTCACCCGTCATGCATTACGCACCCGGCGACAGCGCGAGCAGCAACTGACCCGTTTCTCCCGGCGCGCGAGGCGCGCTATTCTTCCCCCACGCAGAAGGTGATATTCGATGACATCAACTAGCCGTCGCCGTTTCCTGCAGACCGTGGCTTCATCCGCCGGCGCTGCTGCCGCACTGACCGCGCTGCCCGAGTCGATTCGTAATGCGCTTGCCGTTCCCGCGTTTTCGCGCACCGGCACGATCCGCGATGTCGAGCACATCGTCGTGTTCATGCAGGAGAACCGCTCGTTCGACCACTACTTCGGCCACATGCGCGGTGTGCGTGGCTACAACGACCGTTTCCCGATTCCGCTCTCGAGCGGCAAGCCGGTGTGGTATCAACCGTCGAAGGAAAATCCGGCTCAGCCTGTGTTGCCGTTCCATCTGAACACGGCGACCACCAGCGCGCAATGCGTCGGCGATCTGGATCACTCCTGGTACAAGACCCACGCCGCGATCGACGGCGGCCGCTACGACCAGTGGCCCGCCAACAAGACCGACATGACGATGGGCTATCACCTGCGCAGCGACATTCCGTTCCACTACGCGCTGGCCGATGCGTTCACCGTTTGCGACGCCTACTTCTGCTCGCTGCCGGGGCCCACGCACCCGAACCGCGCGTATCTGATGACCGGCATGGTCGATCCGTCCGGCACGCTGGGCGGCCCGCTGCTCGACAACAACGATTTCGTCGACGGCGACGGCCCGCCGAATTACCAATTGCTCTCGTGGACCACGTATCCGGAGCGCCTGCAAGCCGCGGGTATCTCGTGGCAGGTGTATCAGCAAGGGCTGACCGGCGCCGATCCGCTGAACGGCAACTACGGCACCAACATCCTGCAGAATTTCACGAACTTCATCAACGCGCAGCCGGGTTCGCCGTTGTATGAGCGCGCGCAAACCGTGCGCACCATCGACGACCTGAAGGCCGACGTGCTGGCCAACAAGCTGCCGCAAGTGTCGTGGCTGTGCCCGCCGGCCGCGTACTCGGAACACCCGAGCTATACGCCCGCATACGGCGCGGAATACACGTCGCAGATTCTCGAAGCGCTGACGTCGAATCCGGAGGTCTGGAGCAAGACCGTGCTATTCATCATGTACGACGAGAATGACGGTTTCTTCGACCACCTCGTGCCGCCGCAACCCGCAACGACAGGCGCTCAAGGCCAGTCCACGGTCAGCACCGAAGGCGAGATTCACAACGTGGTGAATCCGTTGCGCGGCGGCAGCTACACTGCCGACGGCCTGCCCTACGGCCTCGGCCCGCGTGTGCCCATGACGATCGTGTCGCCGTGGAGCAAGGGCGGCTTTGTGTGCTCGCAGGTGTTCGACCACACGTCGGTGATTCGCTTCATCGAAGCGCGCTTTGGCGTGTATGAGCCGAACATCACGGCATGGCGCCGCGCGGTGTGCGGCGACCTGACCACGGCATTCGACTTCCGCACGCCGGACTCGAAGGTGCCGCCGCTGCCGGACACGAGCAACTACAAGAGCATTGCCGACAACCAGTGCGCGACGCAGCCCAAGCCGACCGTTCCCGCAACGCCGGGCGCGATCGATCCGCAGGAAAGCGGCATTCGTTTCGCGCGCGCACTGCCGTATGAACTGCATGTGAACGGACACGCGGACTCGAAGAAGAACACGTTCGAACTCTCGATCGGCAACACCGGCGATCAGGGCGCGCATTTCTACGTGTACTCGATGAACCGCACGGACGGTCCGTGGCGTTACACGGTCGAAGCGGGCAAGTCGCTCAGCGAGACATTCGATCTGACCGTGACGAGCGGCGTGTACACGTTCGAAGTGTTCGGCCCGAATGGTTTCGTGCGCAAGTTCGCAGGCAACACGCAGCAGCCGAAGGCACAGAACGCGCAGTTCGGCGGCGGCCACGGCAACAACAAACCGGCCGAACCGGAAGTAAAGGTGCAATACGACGTCGCGAACGGCAACGTGTTCCTCAAGTTCAGCAACAAGGGCGGCGGTATTGCGCGGTTGACGGTGACCGACAACGCATACGGTGCCCGTCCGCGTCCGGTGCTGGTGCCGGCCGGCGCACAAATCGAAGAAGCATGGGTGCTGGCGTCGAGCCATCACTGGTACGACTTGACGGTGACGAGCAATGACGACGCGAGCTTCTCGCGCCGTCTTGCGGGTCACGTCGAGAATGGGCGGCCGAGCATTAGTGATCCGGCGGCGGTTGCGCCGGTGCTGGTGGCGATTTAAGAGTAAGCGGAAGTGAAACCGTCTTGAGTTGCACTGAAAGACCTGGAAGCATCGTGTCCACCTGAAATAGGTGGACACGTGAACTCCATCATGGAGGAAGGCGCCGGTCGGACAACGGCACCACCGTTTTTTTATAGCCCGGCGTTCAGCGCTCTGGCCTCTAGCGAGGGGCATAGTATTCGACGCGCGTATCGAATCAGACTTCTCCCTTCACCGATCGCGTGAAGGTTCTCGTTCACGACGGCATTGGCATCGTGCCGACGCCACCCGGGTGTGTTTGCTAAACTCGGTGCTCGCTCGCAAATCCGACCCGCCCGATCCTCGCGTACCTCGTCCGGCAATAAGGTCGCGCCGGTCATGCCGTCGTCTGGGACGGCTCAAGCCCGAGGATGAGCTGCGATATGCCCCCACAGCAGCCATTGAAAGAATCAAACGGAGACGACAAGATGGCGTATGCGATTGACCGTCTGGAAACTTTTCGTTCGCACGTATTCTGTGAAGGCTGGTTTTCCGGCCTTGCGGAGCGTCGCGGATCGATCTCGGTAATGTTGGACGGCAAGCGTTATCAGCCTGTCATCACCGCCGTCAACCGGCCGGACGTCGCAGCCGCGTTCGGTCGAGGTGCTGAAAAGTGGGGATTCAGACTGTCATGTCGCATCGACGCGCGAGACGGATGGTATGGAAGAATTGGCCTGATCCTGTCGGACGGCAAAACGGAACTCCGTGTCGATGATCCGGCGCGCGAGGTGCTTAACGCGGACTGCGCGGAATCAAGCGCTGCCGAGGCGGCTTTCTTCGAATCGGTGCGAGCTGCCGACAATCCTGCCATTCTCGAGATCGGCTCACGCGCCCGCAGCGGCAACAATCGCCGTGCGCTCTTCCCTGCTTCGGCCAGCTATGTGGGTTTCGACATCGTGGCCGGCGAAAACGTCGACATAGTCGGCGATGCCCATTTCCTTTCTCAGACACTTCCTGCCAATCACTTCGACTACATCTACACGATCTCCACGTTTGAACACCTGATGATGCCGTGGAAAGTCGCGGTCGAGATGAACAAGGTGATGAAGACCGGTGGTATCGGCTTTATCCAGTCTCATCAGTCGTGGCCGGTGCATGATGCGCCGTGGGACTTTTACCGCTTCTCGAAGTTCGGCTGGCATGGCATCTTCAACCAGTTCACCGGATTCGAGGTCGTGACCAGCGCCCAGAGCAACCCGGCGGCGATCATCCCCCAGACGCAGATCGACAATCCGGCGACGTTCCTTGAGAACGAGACCGGCTATCTGGCGAGCATGTGCGTGATAAAAAAGGTGGCGCCCTGCAACCTTTCCTGGGACGCCGATCCAGGCACGATCATGAAGACAGCCTATCCGGGCTGACCGTCAGTCGGCAATCGCCGCCTTGTCCAGCATGAGCGCGTGGCAGCCAATGCCGCACGACTAAATAGTTAGCTTGTCGAAGTGAATTCCGGGAAGTTTACGACTTGACTGGCGACTGTCGCAAGCGCACCCAACTGCACTGAAACGTCAGCACGACTGCAACCGTATCGGCATGACATTCGAAGCCTCGCCTGCAGAAAATCGCGCGCAGCGTTAAAGTGAAGTACCCCCAATCGATTGCCGAGGAATCCGTAATGAACCGTAACGCATTCACCGAAAGCCTGACGAAAGAAGGCTTCCCCGACGCCGTGGTTGTCACGCGCGAGGCGAACGCCGAGATGGCTGTTCACGAGCATCCGTTCGAAGCGAAAGCCCTGATTCTCGAAGGCGAAATGAGCATACGCGTGGGTGACGAGGAACGCGCGTATCACGTCGGCGACGTCTTCCACTTGCTGCCCCACAAACCGCATTCGGAGCGCTATGGCCCGAATGGTGTGACGTATCTGGTGGGAAGGAAGCAGTAAGGCGCGGCCTGAAAAACGGCACGCGCCAATCGAAAGAAGAACGTCAGGCGCCCAGCAGAACGCCAGTCCTGAAAGGCCGCGTGCCTGTCACACGCCCAAGCGGTGCGCCGGCCGTTACAAAGCGAATCGCGCGGCGCATGTAAAACACGCCTTCGGTCTTGCTGACGATCGTCGTCGTCTCGTCCGTCAGTGGATCGACGATATCGAATAGCGCCTGCCCCACGCGAATCGTGTCGCCAATCTTCGCGCGGTGAATGAGAATCCCGCTCACCGGCGCATAGAACTGCTCACTGCCGGCGAGCGGCGTGGCGGGCGTCAACAACGGCGGCAAAGGCCTGGCGTCGAGCTGAATCGCCTTGCGCCACACCAGATAATCGACAAGTGCGTCGGCATCCTCTTGAGCAACCTCATAGGAAACGTCGCGCTGGCCGCGGCACTCCACGGTCACGGCAATCGCACCGTCAGGCACCGGCTTGTCGGCCGGCAGAGCTTGTCGCAACTGCCACCATAACAGGCTGTGCGTTTCATCGAACGCTTCGCCGCCTGAATTGGTGGCAAGCAACGACGCCTGCGCTCCAAGATAACGCGACAACGGTTCGAACTCGGGCCACGCGGCCTCGCTGGTATAGAGGTGCATTGCCGCTTCGAGCGAACAGTGCAGATCGATAATTACATCCGCGTCGAACGAGAGTTTCAGCAGCGCCAGTTGCAGCGATTCGAACTCGGTCAACGGTTTCTGAGCGGCCAGTTCCTCGGCAATCAACCGGCGAACAATCCGCACATTCTCGGCGGCATTGGAACCCAACGCTTCTTTGGCTTGCGCCACCAGCTTCGGAAACTGCAGGAAGTGACGATTGAAGTTCTTCCCGCTGCCCAGATCGAAGCGGCCAAGAAATTGACCGAGCACGTATTGGCCGAGCCCGACCGGATTCGCTACCGGCACAAGGACGATTTCCGCGTTCAGCGCATCCTGCTTTTCCAGTTCGAGCAAACGACGCTTGAGCAAGACCGTCGTCAGCATCGCCGGCGTTTCATCGGCATGCAGCGACGACTGGATATAAATCTTCTGCCCGCTATTCGCCGGGCCGAAATGAAACGACACCAGTTCGCGGTGCGTGCCGATAGCCGGCGAGAGAAGCGGAATGGATTGCCTGTTCATGAGCGGGAGTCTTTAAAAGAAAGTCGGAGAATCAGTTTCCGTACGGATCGAAGTCGAAGTACTTCTTTGCGATCTGCGCGTACGTGCCGTCCTTGCGCATCGAGGCGATCGCCTCGTTGATGGAGGCCTGCACCGCGGTCTCATCCTTGCGCAAGCCGATGCCCACGCCGCGATCGCCCATCGAGAGCGGTTCGCCCACGAACGCAAACCCCTTGCCCGCCTGTGTGCGCAAGAATCCGTAGTCCGCCTCCACCGAACCGAGCAACGCGCCGTCGAGACGCCCGTTCTCCAGGTCGGCGAAGACTTCCTCCTGACTCTTATACGCCACCACATGCACGCCGAGCGGCGCCCAGTTCTTCAGCGCATACCCCTCGAACTGCGTGCCCGACTGCACGCCGATTTGCTTGCCTGGCAATGCGTTCAAGCCGCCCGCGAGCGCGGAACCTTGGCGCGCGATTAGCCGCGATTTGAACTGGAACAGCTTCGACGAAAACAGAATCTGCTGTTCGCGCTTTTCCGTGATCGCCATTGAAGAAAGGATCGCGTCGATCTTGCGCGCCTGCAACGCCGGAATCATCCCCGAAAATTCGAGCTCCACCCACTGGCAGCGCGCGTGAATGCGCTTGCAGATTTCGTTGCCGAGATCGACGTCGAAGCCTTTGAAGCTGCCGTCGGGCGCCTTGGAGTCCATCGGCGGATAGGTCGGATCGATGCCGAGGCGCAGCGTGGTGGAATCAGCAGCAAACGCGCCGCTGCTGAAAGCCAGCGCGGCGCTCAAGATCATCAGCGAAATTTTCATGGGAGGACGGAGTGTGGGGTGGGCGGATAACTACCGCGTCATCCTATGCCGCGTCCGCGCCTCAAAGAAGCCCCGTTGAGACTATCATGATCACTTTTACCGATCACCGGACGGCACAGCCCTCATGGCGTTGACCATCTCCCAGCTTCGCGCATTCACCGCCGTGGCCGAGCACGGCAGCATCCGCGCGGCTTCGCGTGCGCTCGGTATCGCGCAAAGCGGCATCACGCAGCAATTGCAGAACCTCGAATCGATGCTCGGCGCCACGCTCTTTACCCGCACGAATCGGGGCATTGCGCTGACCGCACTCGGCCAGCGGCTGTTGCAGCGGGCCGGCGCGATCATCGGCGAATGCGAACGCGCGGAGCAGGACGTGCAGCAACTGCGCGGCGACTATGTCGGCGAGGTCACGTTCGGCATGACAACCGAACCGCTCGTCGATGCGTTCGCGCCGGTGCTGATGGAATTCCACACGCGCTTCGAGCGGGTCGCGGTGCATCTGCGTACGGGCACCTCGCGCATGATGATTTCGTGGATTCGCGAAGGCACGCTGGACTTCGCGGTTGCCCTCGTCTCGAAGCACACGGATACCGCCGATCTATCGGTCATGCCGCTTTATCCGTCCGATCCGGTGGTCGTCTGCCGCCAAGGGCATCCGAAGGCCGGCGCGACCTCGCTGGCCGAACTGGTCGACTGCACGTGGGTGGCCACGCGCTCGCCGAATCTCACGGCCGATCCGCAAGTCAATCGCCTGAGCCATCTGTTCGAGAGCCACGGCTTGCCGCCGCCGAAAATCGTCGCGACGGTGGAAGGCTTGTACGAGACGCTGCATCTGGTGGGCGCAACGGACTGCCTGTCGCTGGAGTCGTCGATCGTGGCGAAGCGTGGGCCGTTTGCCGGCACGCTCACGTCCATTCCCGTGCGCGAGCGCGCGGTCGAACAGAACGTGTGCCTGCTGCAGCGCGCGGCCATTCCGCTCACGCCCGCCGCGCAGGAGCTCGCGACCATGATCGCTTCGTACACGCGCACAGTGCGGGCGCGTTGAAGCGGTGCTGCCAAGCGAAGCCGCCGCGCTGCGGCTACAATTAAGTATCCACACCGGACGCAAGCAGCACTAACGGCGCCGTTCGAGCATCCACATAGGCGAACGACCGCCGGCACCCACCGAAAAAGTCCGGGCACGCTTCAAGCTAAGCACAGCAGCAAACCAATTGCGGAGGCGAGCGGCGCACAGCGCCCTCGCACCGCATGGAGTCTTCTTTACGTCGTAGACCATCAACAGGAGTTTCCCCAAATGATGAATCGAGACAATCCCGTCTGGCTGATCACAGGATGTTCCACCGGATTCGGCCGCGAGCTGGCAAAACTGGTGCTGGAACGCGGCTGGCGCGCGGTGGTTACCGCACGCGACCCGTCGAAAGTGAAAGATATCGTTGAGGGCCACGCCGATCGCGCACTGGTTCTGGCGCTCGACGTGACGAATCCCAAGCAGATCGAAGACGTAGTCGCGCAGACAAAGCAGCGTTTCGGCCGCGTCGATGCGCTCGTCAACAACGCGGGTTACGGTTATCTGGCCGCGATCGAGGAAGGCGAAGACGACGAAGTCCGCGCCATGTTCGAAACCAACGTATTCGGCCTGATCGACATGACGAAGGCGGTCTTGCCGATCATGCGTGAACAGCACAGCGGTTTGATCGTGAACGTGTCGTCAATCGGCGGTATCACGAGCTTTGCGGCGACCGGCTATTACCACGCCACCAAATACGCAGTGGAGGGCTTGTCCGAATCGCTGGCGACGGAGGTGAAGCCGCTCGGCATCGACGTGTTGATCGTTGAGCCGGGGCCGTTCCGTACGAACTGGGCGGGTCCGTCTATCAAACAGTCGGGCACGGTGATCGACGACTACGCGGCCACGGCCGGCGAGCGCCGCGCGCAGACCGAAGCGCGCAGCGGCAAGCAGGCAGGCGACCCGGTGCGCGCGGCGCAGGCCATCATCGACGCCGCGCTGTCGGACAAACCGCCGCTGCGTTTGCTGCTCGGCAAGACTGCACTCGAATTGGCCCGCAAGAAGCTGGACTTCATGCGCGGCGACTTCGATGCATGGGAAGCCACGACGGTAGGCGCGGATTTTCCGGAGGGAGCGGGTTAATAAGCCGCGCGAGTCATCCGTTGGTTGGGTTAAAACTCGACCAGCGCGAAGTCTTCCTTGCCTACGTCGCAGAGCGGGCAGCGCCAGTCGGGCGGGACATCCGCCCAGCGCGTGCCCGGCGCGATGCCTTCTTCCGGCAAACCCTCGGCTTCGTCGTAGACCCAGCCGCAGATCACGCAGACCCATTGCTTGAAGTCGTCCGCTGTGGCGGCGGAATCGGTGCACGCAGGCGGCGCATCGGCCGCCTGCGACGCCGGCGTTTCATCGAGGCTCACCACCAACGGTGCGGCAGTGCCCACGCCGGTTTCCGCGAGACGCGCCTGCAGGCTTTCCAGCAACCGCTGCGCTTCGGCCTGCGTCAGATCGATCCAGTAGGGATCGCCGGCGCCGTCGTTGAGCCGCTCGGGGGAAAACTGGATTTCTACGGCTACGCCCTTCTTGTACATGGCAAATCGGAATATCGATTAAGCCGGCAGCGCGTCCCCAAGGGGCTTCCTTCAGGACGGGCCGGCATGGGTCGGAAGCGTCGCGCCGAGGCTTCGCGCAGAGATCAGACGAACTGGTTCAGTACGATGGCGGCGATCAGGCCGGCAGCGCCGATGAGGCCCAGCAGTTGCAGCAGAGTGAGGGATTTACGGGTTGCGGTAGGGATTTGTTGCGTAGTCACGGGCTATTCTTGAAGATCGGAAAAAGCGAAATGGTACACGAGTCCGCGGCCTGCGCATGTCGATTAGCGCAAACCGCCGTGCATTAGCTGCCATTATCGCCGCTCGATCGCCCGGGATTCCCTACCGTCCGGAAATGGATTAATTCCCCTTGACGGGGAAAAGTTTTCCTGTGAATGCGCCAGGCGCGATCAGTAACAAAACTGCACGTCCACACGCCCGGCGTCAGATAGACCCGGATATCAGCTTTTCGCCAGCGGGCTGCCGTGGCGAGAATCCCAGAAGCGAATCACCTCGGTGTCGCCCGTGCCGGCGCCCACCACCTGATCCGGTGCGCCGTGCTCGCGCAGCAACGCGCGCAGTTCGTTGATGACCGGAAACACCTCGTGATTCCAGTCCGCGCCTTGCGAATCGTGGGCGCGCTGTTCGGCTTCGACGATCTCGCGGTCTTCCTTGAAAATGCGTTCGGTGAACCACACCAGCAGCGGCCATGCGAGATTCAGTACGCCGGGAACGCCCGGTTTGCGAATCGACAGCAGGCCGAACGTGCGGTTGGTACGCTGCTCGCGATCGAGCGGCACATAGACGATCCATAGATTCATCACCAGCGTCTGCTCGGACGTGCGAATCTGCAGCGTCTGATACGGATACTCGGTGCGGATCGTCATCACGTCCTTGTCGTTGTCGCCGCCGGTTTTGCGGCTCTGGCCGAACACGATGGCTTCGCCGATAGGTTGCTGGCCGGCCATGCGCGCAAACGTGTAATCGACTTCGACCCAGCCCTCGCCGTTGCGGCGGCCGAGCGAGCGCGCCCGCATCTGCCCCATCTGCTTGCGATGCAGAAACTGATGGTTCATGTCCATCAGGTTCTCGTGCATGAACGAGTAGTGGCAATTCACCGGACGGCCAAAGCGGCGCGTCTTGTACTTCTTGTCCGAAACCGAGGCGAGATCCGGCAGGGGCCGTTGTTCTGCAAGAGCGGCGTCGCCGGGGAAAACGAAAATCAGGCCTTCCACTTCGTGGCACGGATAGGAGCGCACACCGTTCGGCAGACGTTCGCGACCCAGATACGGCACGTCGATACACTTGCCCGAACAGTCGTAAGTCCAGCCGTGGTAGCCGCAGCGAATCGATTCGCCATCCACCACGCCCTGATGCAAGGGCACCTGACGATGCGCGCAGCGGTCTTCGAGCGCGAACACCTTGCCGGCCTCCGTGCGCGCCAGCACGATCGGGTCGCCCGCGAACGTCACGCCATGCGTCTTGCCCCGCTTCACCTCATGCGACCACGCAAGCGGATACCAGTAATCAGGGTGAATGCCGACGCGGCGCAGATCGCGCACCGGCGCGTCGTTGGCCGCCTGGCCGGACGCGTGAGCGCTTTTCTGCGATGCTGCCTGGACGGGCGGCACATCGACGGTTGCATCGCCCGTGTCTTGTTCTAGCGGGGGAACAGCATGCATAGGTGGGTCTCCGTGCACGAGCGGAAAGAGGGTCGCCACCCTGCAGATTGCGGGCGGCATCGTCGCCAGTCTACTAGAACCCGACACCCTATGGGATCGAGGACCGCGCAACCACCCTCGGCAGCGCCTGCCCGCACAAGCGCACCGCCCACCTCGAACACCTTGTTGAAAAGACGCCGCGCCGCGTCAGCCTTCGTCCGGCGCCACCAGGCCGGAGCGGCGCTGCACGCCCCACGACCGCCCGCCGCGCAGGAAATGCAGCCAGCCGAGCGTGGCGCCCACATGCCGTACCAGCTGAAACGTGAACGGCTCGGCGATCGCCGCGAACACCGCCATCCACAAGCTGTTGGCGGTGCGCTCGCCGGTCCAGCGCCGATACAGATGAATGCTCCACAGATAGAACGCGAGATCGATCGCCGTTTTGAGCCCGATCACGCTGAAGATCGACACGACGATCGCGCCGTGTCCGCCGAACAGAAAGGCGAGCAGCAGCGCAAACGCGGTCAGGCCGTAGATGGGCTGCATGGTGTCGATCGCCTTGACCGGCAGCATCAGCATGCCGAGCGTGCCGTAGCGCGGATTGCCGGTCATGTCGCGGTTCCAGTATTGCGTCTGCAGGAAGCCCGCGAACCAGCGCCGGCGTTGACGCAGAAAACTGGCAAGGTTGTCCGGCGCATCGGTGCGGGCATGCGCGTCGCCGACCACGCGCACGTCCCAGCCAAGGCCGTGGTCGACCGAATAGCGGCGCAGCCGGTGAATCAGCTCGTAGTCTTCGACCAGGCACTGCGGATCGAAACCGCCCACGTCGACCAGCGCGTCGCGCTTGAACGAAGCGAAGGCGCCCGAAATCAGCAGCAGACTGTCGGCGCGCATCCACGCAAAACGGGCGATGAAGTTGCGCATGTACTCGTAGGTCTGAAACCACTGGAATACACGCCCCGACACCGACTTGCCGCACACCGGCACCAGAATGCCGGCTGCGGCGACCAGCTTCGGCTCGCTCGCGAAAGCGGCACGCATGGCGTAGGTGGCGTCGTCGTCGAGCAGAGTGTCGGCGTCGACTGTCATGACGGTTTCCGTGGTCATCACGGTGATCGCGGCGTTCAGCGCGCGCGCCTTGCCGCCGTGCGGCACGCGCAGCCAGAACAGGTTCGGATACAGCGAGCTCGGCGCGCTCAGCACGCCGTCGGCGGCCGCGGTGAGGCCGAAGCGCCCGGTGAGCAGCTCGCGGGTCGAGTCGGTGGAGCCGTCGTCGGCAATGACGATTTGCGCCGGCCCGTGCGTTTGCCGCAGCAGCGCGGCGAGCGTCACCGGCAGAACGGTCGCTTCGTTATGCGACGCAACGATCACGCCCATGCTCGGCAAGCTGCGCCGCTCGAACTCGGGTTCGAGCGGCGGTGTACGCCGCATGAGCGGCAGCGTTTTCCACGTGACGAACGCCAGCAGCAAGGTGTCGTACACCACGTAGGCAATGCCCGTCGACCAGGCCAGCGCCCCCTGCAGAAAGAAGGCGCGTGCGAACAGCAGCAGCCACAACACGACCACGCTCAGATGAATCAGCGTACTCAACGCAGTCGTGCGGCGCGGCACAATGCGCGGCGACGCGAGCGCGAGAGCCTGTTCCAGGGTTTTCTTCAAAGTGACGGCCGGGTTAGTCGGTGCTGCGGTTGATAAGGGGACGCAGCGCTCAAGGCACCATGCGCTTCAGAACCGACTTGCGATCGATCCACTGATGCTTCAACGCGCCGCCGATATGCATTGCCAGCAGCGCATAGAGCGCGTAGCCGAGCCAGGTGTGCAAGGCCCCGAAGCGATCGTGCAAGCTCTCCTTGAGCGCCGGATCGAGATTCATCACGTAACCGATGCGCGGCCAGGGAAACAGATCGAACAGGCGCATGGGGTGCGTCGCCGCGTCCTTCCATGCGGAATCGTGCAGCCAGCCCGATAGTGGCAGTGCAATCATCAGCAGATACAGCAGAAAATGCGCGACATGGGCGGCGATTTTCTCCCACGAAGGAAACTCGCGCGGCAAGGGCGGCGGCCTGTGCGACACACGCCACAAGATGCGCATGAGCGCGAGACCGAGCACCGTGATCCCGATCGACTTATGGGTATCGACCACCGGGCGCACCCAGTCGTCCGGCAACGAATCCGCGCTCAGGCCGAGCACCACGTTGCCGATCATCAGCAGCGCGATCAGCCAGTGCAGAATCATGGCCGTGCGGGTGTATCGCGACGGCACTGGCGTGCCGCTCGAATCGGTCAAAGAGTCGGCGTGCGTATTCATGGTTGTTCCGTCCGCAGACGCGTTGCTGCGAAAGCTGTTTGAAAATCCGGCGATACCGAAGGAGGTTCACGCGCGCCGCAATAGGCAAACGCCCCAGTGTGCGGTTTTATTCCGCCGGGCGCTTAACAGTATGTTTCAGATTATTTCGCGCGCCCGGCGCAGGGAAGCGACTGCACCCTGGCGATGCGACGCCTCGCGCCGCGCGATCAACGCGGTCGACTCGATCCGTTCCTCGACCCAGCCGTTGGTTGCATGCGCATCCAGTAGCTGCCGGATGCGTGCCTGCAGTTCGTCCAGCCGCTCGCCGAGCCGTTCGCGCGACAGACTCGACATCGACAGGGGGCGCTCGATCAACGATTCGACCGACGTGCGCCGTGTTTCGACAATCGACACACGCTCGAGCGCCGGAAATGACGACTTCGCGAGCACCGTGTCGTGGCTCTCCCAGTCGTCCGACTTGCGCTGCATGCGCGCCGGGTCGCTCTGCGCATACTCTTCGACCAGCGCGTGGTAGGGCGCGAGCCAGGCAATCGGCGCTTCGGTGACGATCGCGGTCGAGAACAGCGCGACCGCGCCTTCCGGTTCGATCAGCTCATCCAGCCGGGCGAGCGTGTCGGGCCGGTCCATCCAGTGAAACGCTCGTCCGATCACTGCCAGGCGAAAGCGCCCCAGAGTAGGAGCCAGATCATAGGAGCTGCCCTCGCGATACTCGATGTTGGGCGCAATCCCGGCGCCGAGACCCGCTGCGATGCGCAGCATTTCCGGTTCGGGGTCGAGCGCAAGACCCGATCCGACCCACGAAGAAAACGCCAGAGACAACTGCCCCGGCCCGCAGCCGAGATCGAGCAGCCGGTGCGAACCGCCGAGCTCGCACGACTGCGCGACGCGGCGAATCAGCTGCGGCGAATAGGGTGGACGGCCCGCCAGGTAGTGCGCGGCGTTGGTCTTGAAGCGGTCGGGGACGAACGGAATCGGTGCGGTCATCGGCAGTTCCAGGCAGGTGGTTGGCGGCAACAGGCAAGCGAACAGAACGTCATTGTCGTTGCTGCGACGTATTTTCGCCGATGTCGCCATGCAATTCGAGCCGGTCGGCGTGCATGCGTCGGGATCGATCCTGCTGGTTGGATGTCCATTTGACTGCGCAGTTTCCGGCGGCACGATAAATCGTCCGTGCGGCTGCCGCGCGACAGCGTCCAGCGGGAGACCGGGCACGCAAGCGCACTGAAAGGCGCCCGACGCGTTATGTCCCGCCGGGCGATTCGAAAACCCGGCCAGTCACCATTCAACGCTTCACAAACCGCTTCACAAACCGATAATGCCCAACGCCCCACTCGTTCCCATTCGCGTAGCCGAATAGCTCGGCCACGGCCATATAGAACATGCGCCAACGTTGCAGCCACACGGCCGCATCGTGCGCGCCGTAGGTATCGGCGAGCATCGGCATCACCCGGTCGCGCGCTGCGTCGAGCGCGGCGAGCCAATGATTCGCCGTGCGCTCGTAGTGCGTACCGCTCACCCACCACTGCCGCTCCATGCGCAAGTCGCCCTGGAAATTGAGCAGCAGCGCCTCGGACGGCATCGTGCCGCCGGTGAAGAAGTACTTCGACATCCAGTCGCTGCCGTCCTGTACCTGGAAGTGGTACGCAAGCGTGCGATGCACGAAGATATGCACGAACAGCTTTGCGTCGTCGCGCATCCAGCGTGCGATTTTTGTCAGCAGCAAGCCGTAGTTCTTCATGTGCTCGAACATCTCGATCGACACCACGCGATCAAAGCCGCAGCCAGGCTGTGCGTCGTCGCCGTTCTCGAATTCGAAATCGACAACGTTGCCCGTGAACACCGAGAGATTGTGCAAGCCTGCCTCGGCCGCGCGCGCTTCGATGAACGCGCGCTGCGCATGCGAGTTCGATAGCGCGACGATCTGCGAATTCGGGTAACGCGCCGCCAGCCATAACGACAGCGAACCCCAGCCGCAGCCGAGGTCGAGAATCCGCTGACCGTCGGCCAGTTCCGCCCGCTCGGCGTAGCGTTCGAGCATGGCCGCCTCGGCTTGCGCGAGCGTCTCGCTGCCGGTCGGATACAGGCAGCACGAATACTTCAGACGCGGCCCGAGATGCGCATGGAAGAACGACGCCGGCACCTCGTAATGCTGCGTGTTGGCGGCTTGCGTTTCGATGGCGATCGGACTCGCGCGCAGATCGTCCAGCAGACGGTTGAGCCTTTGCGAGCGCACCTCGCCGTTGTTGAGCGCTTCGTCGCGCAAGCGCTGGCGCATCAGCCGACGCATGCCGAAACGGATCACGCCGTCAGGCAGCCAGCCGCGTTCGCAGCGCTGAATGAGCCAGCCGTCAGCGGGCTCGGCGGGCGGGGGCGGCATGGTGTGATCGGCGGTGGAAAGGCTCATGAGACTGACTCCCTATCGTTTTTGGGCGATTCTCTTGCAGGTGCTGCGCTTGCGCCCGCGTGGGTCTTCAATGCCGCGGCAGCCACGGAATCAGCGCGCTGGTGGTGCGCATGTAATCGGCGTAACCGGGGCGCCGCTTCGCCATGCCTTCTTCGAGCAGCGGGATGCCGGAGAGCTTCAGCAACAGGAAAGCCATCAGTACCGGCGGCAACAGCGTGAACCAGGCCCACGGCGTGCCGATCGACAGCGCGATATAGGCAAGCCAATGCACACATTCAAAGAAGTAATTCGGATGCCGCGAATAACGCCATAAGCCGACGCGGCATACGGCGTCGTGATTGGCCGGATCGGCCCTGAAGTTTCGCAACTGGCGGTCCGCGGCGCCTTCGCCGGCCACGGCGACGATCCATACCGCCACGGCCAGCACGATCCAGCCTGCGGCCGGCGCAGTGCTGCGGTACGACGGCACCAGAAACGCGATCGACAGCAACATCGAAATCACCCCTTGCAACTGGAAAAACCAGAACATCCGGCTCGCCGCCCTGTCGCCGCATTCCTCGCGGAAGCGGTGATAGCGTGCGTCTTCCGGCTTGCCTGCATTGCGTTTCCAAAGATGCGCGCCGAGCCGCACGCCCCAGATCAAACCGCCCAGCGCGGTCAACGCACGCGCCACGGGGTCGCCGGTGCCGAGCACGGCGTAGAGCACCGCCACAAGACCGAGCGAATAAGCCCAGATGGGGTCGACCATCCCGGCGTTTTCGGTCTTCAACTGCCACGCCCAGGCCGCGCTGAAAATCACAACGAGGCCAAACAGCGCAATCGCGGCGGCGACAAGCGGCGGCATGGGTTCTCCGGTCAATGACGATGCGGGTTATACGCTTGAAAAGCGGGATCGGATGCGCCTCGCGCGCCGTCAGTTGCGTCACGGCCGCATCCGGTTAGCATTAACGTGTCTGCAACGCCCGCTCCTTCGCGAATTACCTCTATGCCTACCCGCTTCAACGCCGCGTTCATCGCCTTGCTCGCCGCCGCCCTGTTCGGCGCGACCACGCCACTCGCGAAAGCGCTGCTCGGCTCGCTCTCGCCGTTCCTGCTCGCGGGGCTTTTCTATCTCGGCAGCGGCGGCGGCCTTGGCACCCTGATTCTGGCTCGCCGGCTGAAAGGCAGAGGCGCCGGGCAACCGGCCAGCCATAGCCGTTTTCCGCTACGTGAAGTGCCGTGGCTGGCCGGCGCGATCGTGGCCGGCGGCGTAGCGGGCCCCGCTTTATTGATGCTGGGTTTGAAAACGACGCCGGCCGCCACCGGCTCCCTGCTGCTCAACCTGGAAGGTGTGTTCACCGCGCTGATCGCATGGGCCGTGTTTCGCGAGAACGTCGACATGCAGGTGTTCCTCGGCATGGCCGCGATCGTCGCGGGCGGCGTGGCGCTGTCCTGGCAGCCGGGCGCGGCGGGCCTGCCGCCCGGCACATTGCTGCTGGCCGGCGCGTGCGCGTGCTGGGCCGTCGACAACAACCTTACGCGCAAGGTGTCTGCGCACGACGCCATGTTTATCGCCTGCATCAAAGGGCTCGTAGCCGGGTCGGTCAACGTGGCGCTCGCGCTTACGCTCGGCGCCGCATGGCCCAAGGTCTCGACCATGGTGCTTGCCATGCTCACGGGCTTTGCGGGCTACGGCGTCAGTCTCGTGCTGTTCGTCGTCGCGCTGCGTAATCTCGGCGCCGCGCGAACCGGCGCCTACTTCTCGGTCGCCCCGCTGTTCGGCGTGACCTTGTCGTGGCTGCTCTGGCCGGAACTGCCGCCGCCGCTGTTCTGGATCGCCGCCGCGCTGATGACGCTGGGCGTGTGGCTGCACATTCGCGAGCGTCATGAACATCCGCACACGCACGATCCGCTCGAGCACACGCATCGTCACCGGCACGACGCGCATCATCAGCACGAGCACGATTTTGCGTGGGACGGCGCCGAGCCGCACACGCATCCGCACCGCCATGCACCAATAACGCACGCGCACGCGCATTTCCCCGACATTCACCACCGGCATACACATTGATTTTCCGGCGAACCACGCCGAGCGCGCACTTGCTGCACCGCAAGACAAAAATCTCTGTGAATCGAATCATGCGATAGATCGATTCAATTGGCATGGTCGTGCATCGCATCCTCTAATGGAACTCCTGCTGTGCGCGCTTTGTCCGTCTAACCTGCCTCGCCCCTGGAGGAGCCCATGTCACAACCCGAGCCTAACGTGGACGAATTGATGAGAAGCATCGCCGAGGAAACCGACACGCCGACAGAAACTGTTTCGAAGTTGTATGCGGACATCGTGGCCGTCTATCGGCAGGATGCGCGCGTATTCGATTACGTACCGCTCTTTGCGGCGAAAAAAGTCCGCAACCAGCTTCGCCATAGCCCGGATCGCAAACATTGACGCGGCGGCGCGCGGAGACCACTGCTTGCCGAACGACGTTTCGCCTCGATAGACTCGCGCGCGGATCCAGATGATGTGCGCCGATTATTTTTCCCGCTGCTAGACTCTGACCCAGGACGATCGACTGGGGGAGTGGGCATGCGGGTAACAATCGTGGGCGCGGGCATTGCCGGCTTGAGCACGGCATGGTCGCTCTCGAAACAGGGACACGACATCACACTGATCGAGCAGGGCTCGATTCCCAATCCACTTGCCGCTTCAGGCGACCAGCACCGCATGATCCGCCGCGCCTACGGCAATGCAGACGGTTACGCACACACCATTGCCGAGGCTCTCGATAGCTGGGATCTGCTGTGGAATGACCTGGGCGTATCACACTATGCCAATTGCGGCGTACTCGGCATTTCGCAATTCGCAGGCGACGGCGCCGAACACTTCCGCGCCGGACTGGACCGCATGAAATTCGAGTATGAAATGCTCGAACCGCTCGACGCAGCCACACGTTACCCCTTTCTCGACCCGAACACGTTTCGCTACGCTTACCTCGATCACGACGGTGGCGCACTGTTCAGCGAACGCATTGCACGCGACATGAAAGCGTGGCTCAAAATGCGCGGCGCCGACATTCGCATGCACACCAAAGTGCTGGCAGTCGATCCGCACTCCGCTTCCGTGCGTATAGAAAACGACACGATCGTGCGTGCCGACCGGCTCGTAATCGCCGCGGGCGCATGGACGTTGCAACTGTTCCCCGCGCTCGCCGAAAACCTGATGACCTATCGCAATACCGTCGCTTATCTGCAGCCGCCTGTGGATCTGGAAGACGCGTGGTCGACGGCGCCTGCGATCGTGGATATAGGCGGCGAGAGTGACGGCTACGTGCTGCCGCCCATCGACGGCGTCGGCCTGAAGTTCGGTGCCGGTGTCAATAAAACGTTCGCGCCGGATCCCGACGCGAACCGCATTGCGGCGCCCGCTGAAGGCGACCGTTTGCGCCTGCTGTTTTCTCCGCCGTTCAGCCGCATCGGCGAATATACGGTATCCGAAGTAAAAACCTGCGCGTACACATTCACGGCGGATAAACGGTTCTTTTCGAAGCGGATCGGCAACACGCTAGTGGTGTCCGCATGCTCCGGGCATGGGTATAAGTTCGGCGCGGCAGTGGGCCGCCGAATCGCGGAGTCGCTGGAAACCGGCGACGACGCGATGCTCGCGCGATGGCTCAGGGCAGAAACGCCCTGACGCGTCACAACGCAGGCAATCACGCTGCCTGTGGCTCCAGAATCTGGCCGTTTGGTGGAGCTAACAATGGAGCGACAAATTTCTTATGCTGACGGTTTGAGACTCTTCACTTAACGAGGAATCAAACATGTCCGGCCCGATTCAAATCCGCCCCGCCGTACCCGCCGACTTCGACGCCTGGTTGCCGCTATGGGACGCCTACAACGCGTTCTATGGCCGCTCGGGTGAGACAGCGTTGCCGCGCGAGATCACGCAAATCACCTGGGGGCGTTTCTTCGACGGCTACGAGCCGATGCACGCAATGGTCGCTGAACGCAACGGCCAGTTGCTCGGCCTCGTGCATTTCCTGTATCACCGTCACACGACGATGGCAGGACCGATCTGCTATCTGCAAGACCTGTACACGCTCGATACCGAGCGCGGCAAAGGCGTCGGCCGCGCATTGATCGAGGCGGTCTATGCGCGCGCCAGAACCGATGGTGCGCAACGCGTGTACTGGCAGACGCACGAAACCAATCAGACGGCGATGAAGCTGTACGACAAGGTCGCGGACCGTTCGGGGTTTGTGGTCTATCGCAAAGCGCTGTGATGTCGATGTCGCGCAGCACGCTCGCCTAGCACGCTTCCAGCTTGCCTCAATGAGCCGTAAGCCGTGTGCCCCTGCACGGCTCACTGCATTCGCATGCGTGGACGATCGTTCGGCCACCATGCACAGTGCGTTACCCGATCCGATTCTCACCGTCCCCGTTGCCCACGCCGCTCAAGTTTGCGTGCGGTCTGCCGTTATCGCCATTGGACGGAGCTGCACCCGGCTCCACGCGTTTCATCAGCGAACCCTTGGGCGATCTCCTCATGGAGGGGCGCAAACGAATCGGAAACTGTACATGCCTTCGATCATCGGCATCGATCTTGGAACCACGCATAGTCTCGCGGCAATCTGGCGCGACAACCACGCCGTCCTCATCCCGAATGCGTTAGGAGCGACACTCACGCCGTCATGCGTTTCCATCGACGACGACGGCTCCATCCTCGTCGGCCGCCCTGCTCACGACCGCCTGCATACGCATCCCGAGCGTACCGCCGCGAACTTCAAGCGCTACATGGGCACGAGCCGTACCGTGTCGCTCGGCGCGCAAGCGCTGCGCCCCGAAGAGCTCTCTTCGCTGCTGCTCAAATCGCTGAAGGCCGATGCCGACGCCTTTCTCGGCGAAGCGGTGAGCGACGCGGTAATCGCCGTGCCCGCCTATTTCAGCGACGCACAGCGCAAGGCTACGCGCATTGCCGGGGAATTGGCCGGTCTCAATGTACTGCGCCTCGTCAACGAGCCGACTGCGGCCTCGCTTGCGTATGGCGTGCATCAACGCGATAGCGAGCGCAAGTTTCTGATTTTCGACCTCGGCGGCGGCACGTTCGATGTTTCCGTGCTCGACTTCTTCGAAGGCGTGATGGAAGTACGCGCGAGCACCGGCGACAATTTCCTGGGTGGTGAAGACTTCACCGAAGCATTGGCCGAATTGTTCTGCCATCGCAACGGCCTGAAAATCAGGGCGCTCGCGCCGGTTGCGGCACAGCGTCTGCATCAGCAGGCCGAACGTGCGAAACGTCAGCTCACGCAGAACGGCGTTGAAAGCGTCACGCTTCAGCTCACAATCGACGGCAACGAGCACGTGCTCGACCTCGATGCAGCGACCGCCGAGCGCACCTGCGAGCATTTGCTGCAACGGCTGCGCAAACCGGTGGAACGCGCATTGCGCGATTCGAAGATCGCCGTTGCCGCGCTCGACGAGATCATCCTTGTCGGCGGCGCATCACGCATGCCGATGGTCCGCAAGCTGGTCTCGAAGATGTTCGGTCGCCTGCCCACCGGACACCTGAACCCGGACGAGGTGGTCGCGCTGGGCGCAGCGGTGCAGGCCGGCCTCGTGGGGCGCGACGCCGGACTCGACGAAATGGTGCTGACCGATGTCGCGCCGTATAGCCTCGGCATCGATACCGCCATGCAGATCGGCCCGAGTCAGTTCGTGCCCGGTCACTTTCTGCCGATCATCGAGCGCAATACGATTGTGCCGGTGAGCCGCATGCAGCGCATTTTCACCGTGCGCGACCGTCAGCAGATACTCAGCATCAAGGTGTTTCAGGGCGAAGCGCGTCTGAGCGCGGACAACGTATCGCTCGGCGAATTCACGCTGGAGGTGCCGCCCAAACCAGCCGGAGAAGCAGGCGCGGACGTGCGCTTCACTTACGACATCAACGGCGTGCTCGAAGTGGAAGCCACTGCGTTTCCGGACGGCAAGAAGCGCGCAATGGTGATTGAAGAGAACCCCGGCGTGATGACGCCGGAAGAAATCCGCGAACGCCTCGCTGCGTTGAGTGCGTTGAAGATCCATCCGCGCGATCAACTCGAGAACCGTACGCTGTTGACGCGCGCCGACCGTGTCTACGAAGAGACGCTGGGCGACCATCGGCAATATCTGGCCGCGCATATCGCTCGCTTCCAGGCGGTGATCGAGCGTCAGAATGCGGACGAAATCGCGCAAGCGCGCGGCGAACTGGGCACGCTGCTGGATCGTTTCGACGTGCATGTGACTTATTGACCGGCCATGAATACGATCTCGAACACGCATTGGCCGTGGGACGTGCTCGGCATCGAGTCGGATGCCGACGAACGTGCGGTGCGCCGTGCGTATGCACGCCTGTTGAAACAGCAACGCCCGGATGAAGATGCCGAGGCGTTTCAGCGTCTGCGTTACGCGTATGAGTCGGCGTTGCAGATGGTGGGCAGTGGGGCTGCAAAGGGATCCGACACTGCGCCCGGAGAGGCGAATGCTGAAGGCGCAGAAGCTGCGGTGTTGATCGAGCCGACGCAAAATTCTGCCATTCAGTTGGCGACGCAACCGGTCCCGGCCAACGCGTCTGAAGTCCAGGCTGCTTGCGAGCCCGACGCTTTCGAAATCGCCGTCCAGCTCTGGCAAAACTTCGTCACGCAAGCGGATGACCTCGGGTCGCGTCGTTCGCTGCAGGATCTGTTCGCCACCGTCGTCAACCTTGCAACGCGCGACGAACTCGAGTGGCAAGCGCTCTGTCATTGTCTGAACGAGGACACGCCGGCCAGGCTGCGCATGAACCTGAGCGCGGTTCTTGGCTGGCGGGACAACGCGATGCATCTGCGGCGGCGCAACGCGGCCATTGCGGCGCTCGCGCTGGACCGCGTGTTTGCCGACGAGGACTATGACGCGCTGCGCCTGCGCTTCACCAACGCAATGGCGTTGCTCGAAGGGCCGTTGCCTCAAATGGCCGCAGGCGCAGGAGCGCTGCTTCGTGCAGGGGTGCGCGCCGAAATGGAGCAGTTGCTGATCGCACTCGGCCGCTACCATCCGAATGTCGTGCGGCTGCGGCTCGATGCCGGAAAGGTCGATTTCTGGGGACGCTGCCTCAAATTCCGCATCGGCGCGGGCCGATTGTTTGGTCCGGCGCTTGCGCTGAATGCGTGGTGCGGTTTGCTGTTTGCCGGTGCTTCGCTCAACCCCAACCGTGGGCGATGGTTCGATCAGTGGTCGCCTGCTCAACTGGGCATTCTTCTGTCGACGCTCATGCTCGCTCTGGTGACGATCGCCACTACCACCGTGTTGCTATCCGAGCCCCAGCAACAGAAGCTGCGGGCGTTGCGTGCGATCGGTTGGCTGCGTTATGGGTGGGTTCCCGTGTGGCTCGGTGCCACCGCCGTTGCGCTGTGCGACGACGGCAGCGGCAGGTCGACATCGATCGCGATGGCTACGCTGGGGGGCTGCACGATCTGGGCTGCGTTGGTGTATGGGTGGCCGCCAGTCAAGGAACTCGCGATACTTGCCGCCGTCAGCGCGACGGCGCTGGGTTTTGCGGGCCACTGGATCGCTGCGGACCCGCGCGCGTGGTTGATGCCTTATGCGCATGGGGTGTTGTTCGCGTTCTTTATTTCTTTTTCGCAAGCGGAATGGCGCGAATGGGTTGCGCGTCGGCCACGGGTGTTTTGGGCTTGCGCGCCTTTCTGGTTCGTTGGATTCGCAGCGTTGATCGTGTTGCTGGTTCAGCGCGAAGCGCGTGCGACACAGTTTGCGTGGGCCTTGTTTGCGGTGATGTCGGCAGCGGGCGGCGTGCTGGCGACGACGCGTTGGAGCGATCTGCGCGGCGCTGTACCGGCGTTTTTTCGTGGGTATGCGAATCTGGTCTGGATGGTGTTGGCGATTTATAAACCGGATATTGTTGCGTGCGTGAGTGCTGGGGTGATGAGTGTGTGGGTTATCGAGGGGGGTAGGCGGCGGGCGGGGTAGAGGGATGTCGAGATTGGCGGGTGCGTTGGGGCTTCTGAAACGTGTCGCATCGGAGAAGTCATGTCGTTGTAGAGGCGACGCCCACTCGCCCACCCAATCGGATCCCCGCTGATGAACCGTCAAGGTCGCGCAACGCGCGCTGAAAGATAGCCTTGACGGCCACCGGCGTTCTACGCTCAGCAATGCGGTGCAAGACGACATGGCGGCTTGCACCGCATGCGAAGCACGCTTTGCGCTTTTTCGTTCTTCACTTTGGGGAGCCCCATGGGGGCGGACGGGAGGCAGGCTGCGAGCACGGCGCGAAGGCCGCCTGCGGCCGCAGCCCGCGCGCAGCAGACTGACGGGTGGGCAGGGCTCATGGCTGATGCCAATCATAAAGCACGTCCACCCGTCACCGAACGCTCTGTCACCATCCAGGAATCCTGGCGCTACCAGAAACCGGCTCGCCTGCCCTTCCATATGCGCAAGGAGCCGCCCACCTTTCCGTGGATGAAGCTCTCCGGCCGGTGGATCGAGACCGCCGGTTTCGAGCCCGGACAGCGCGTGCGTATCACCGTCGAGTACCAGAAGCTCATCATTACACCGCTTTAAATACAGAAGGGCCGCAACGCGGCCCTTCTGGACGGGTTTCACTCCGAGGCTGGGCTATGCAGCCGTTGCACAAACTCCCGAGGCATTTATAAGATCTGGTCGCAGTCGCCAGCTAGCCGAACGTGCGTCTACCCTGAATGTCCCGCCTTCATAATCAGGATTACATATAACTGTCACACCGCTATCTCGATCAAGCAATATTTGTGCGGACAAGACAATGCCATCATTTCCCAAGCCAACACCTTCGCACCGCAAATTCCGAACACCTTGCAATTCAAGCTCAATCGCACTATCGGAGAGTGGTTGACTTTGGAGGATTACGTTAACACTTGACTCCCCCGGGAAGTTCTCCTGCGGGAATACCATACCGCCTTCCCCATTAACATACATTGGATTGCTCATGAAGAAACTTCGGATACAACTGTCGTGTAACCCATGTGCAGTTTTCATAAAATCCGCCACCGCCTCTTGACTATCTAACGGAATGAAATCTGGCAACATCTGCTTTCTCCAATCTTGTGGATATTACTCAAGCTCTGACGGGCACCATCCATCTTTTGGAGGCTGCGGTTTAGGTGGTTTCGGCAGAGGACTATAAGGACGTGGGAATTTGCTCCACACACCATCGATCCAGTCATGCACATGATCACCAATTCCATCGTGACGCCCAGGGTGACTGTGATCGTAGTCTATCTCCGGCCGACCATCCGGGCCGTATTTCCTGCCGTCTCCATACGTGCCCTCTCCAGGTGAGCCATCCGGCCGCAGGCCCGGCCAAAAGGTCGAATCAGGATCGCCAGTTCCGGGCCTGTTATTGTTGTGAATCGGGCCGCCGCCTGGCGTCGGACCCACGGGAATGGGGAACGCCATCTGTAATCCGGACGGATCCCTGAACTGCACCGGATTCCCACCCACATAAGCATACGCATTGGTCTGCCCACTCGCCCACCCAATCGGATCCTCACTGATAAACCGTCCGGTTTGCGGACTGTAGTACCGGTTCCGATAGTAAACCAACGCCCCGACACGAATCCGCCCTCACACGGGCCGCTTTCCCTTATCCGGCAAGCTTTCCCCGCATATCGACTTCGCCGGCCAGAGAATTTTTTCCAGACGCGATTCTCGATTGATTCGTATCTCGAAACAAGTGTGGCTTCAGTGTCGTTACGCAGTAACAGGAGGGCCGCCGCCGTTACCGCGTAACGCCTCAGATATCCAGATTCAACCGTCCAGCGTAGTAATCAGCCTGCCCGCGGGGTAACTTCCCTGCCCGCTTCAGCGCCGCCTCTTCGGCCTGCACCAGCAGTCGCTCCAGCATCGCCCGTTGCGTGACGCCGTAACACGCAGCGACCCGCTCCAGTGCCCGCTTCGCATGCAGGTCAATCACCAGGCTCAACCGCTCGCCCTTGCCGTTCTCGTCCTTCAGATGCCGCTCACGATACGCCGCCTGCCGTTGCGCACTACTCATTGCCATGAAGCCTCCTCATTGATCGTTACGCAGTAACTCCAGCATGCCAGGTGTTACCGCGTAACGACACCTGGCCGGATGGGTAACGTTGCTGTCGCCCGCCGGGTTTGACGGCTCCCGAAGGGAGACGGCAACGGCACGCGAATGCCTGACGCCTCGCGCAACTCGAACCGCTGACGATCAGTGCTCATGGCAAGGATCGTGTCGTAGGTAAAACTCATCCCGACGCCAAAGGCACCGGCCAACGGATTGCCCGACGCATCGTAAGCGCCGCTACGGTAGACCCGCGTGAGATCAAGGCTTCCGGCTGTATCTGCAACCGACAGGTCATGCGCGTACTGGTAGAACTGGCCTGTGTACAGGTTCACCGGATCGGCGCCCGAGGTGCTGTTGCCACAACCGGCCGTGGCGTCGCTCGAACAGTCGTTCCCTCCCACGTCGGGCATGCTGCCTTCAGGCGACGCTGGTTCGGTGGTGTCGGTCCCCGCCGGGCCGCTGCAATATTCCGCGATCACGTTTGGATCGCCACACACGTAACCGCCCATGCCGCCGAAGTCGGCGGCCGCCGCCTTCAGCGGACATTGCGGATCGGCGGGATAAGCACCAGCGGCAATGTATCGGCTGTTGCAATAGTCGTTGGCATGCGCATGCGGCACCACGAACCACGACAGCAACATGAAGAACAGCAACAGAACGAACGGACGCCGCAGCGCACGACGCGCCACCAGGGCATCAAAGACTTGCATGGGGTTCCCGGGAGGAAAAGAGGTGACGCGCTCGGCTAGCGCAGGCTGGTTGCCGTAGAGGCGAGCGCGGAAACGGGGACTTGAGCGCCAGAAGATTGCGCAGCCGTCGCGCCGGGCGCAGAAGACGTGGAGGACACCATTGCCTGCCGACGGATCGCCGTTATATTGCCCGCCGCGTCGTAGTCGTAATACGCGGTTGCGCCCGCCACGGAAACAGACGTAAGCCTGCCCAGTGCGTCGTATCCGTAAGTGATCTCGTCAGCGTACGCGGGCATGGCCGAAGCCAACAGACCGGCCATCGCAGCCACCGCGCCGCCATTCGCAACCCGCCGCGCGCGGTGGAAAAGGCACCGGCATCGAAACGAATTTTTTATCGATATCACCATTACACCAACCTGTAGTTTTGCTAACTACCTAGACGATACCGAAAGCTGAATCCGATTTATAGCGGATCGATCTTCAATTGAATTAGGAAACTTCCCGCACCTACCCACCCCGAAAACGAAAGGGCGCACCACCCGGTGCGCCCCTCGTCTCCCTGCTATCGCGGCATTACAACATCAACCGCCCACCAAACTCATTCCCGCCTCAAACCGAAATCGGCAAACCTCAAGCCTCGAGTTGCTCCAGCACCTTGCCCTTGGTTTCAATCCCAAGAAAATGCACCGCCACCGCCGCGAGGAACGGCACGGCCGCAAGAATATAAAACGCTACCTGCAAGTTCCCGCCGATCATCGTCTTGGACACGATAGCGGGAGCAAAGATCGCCGCGACCTTCAACCACGCGCCGCCGACACCGCAACCCATCGCACGGATGCTGGTCGGATACAGCTCCGGCGTATACACATAGGCCGTAATAAAACCGCACGCGAGAAAGCCCAGCGAGAATGCACAGAACGTCGCCACCACATACACCGACGAATCGTGGAAAACGCCCGCCAGCAGCAACGACAGCGCACATGCCACGAACGACAGATTGATGATCGGCTTACGCCCCACCTTGTCGACCAGCAACGCACAGGTCAGCGAACCCACCACGCCGAGCACCGAAGCCGCCACCGCCAGATTCAGCGCGAGTTGCAGCGGCGCGTGATAGATCGTGCGATAGATGGTCGGCAGCCACGTCGAGAGGCCGTATTGAATGAAACCGCAGGTGATCCACAGCATCGCCACGGCCAGCGTGCGCTTGAGGTACGCGGGACCGAACAGGTCACTCATGCGGCGCTTCGGGTGACGATTGGCCATCGCCTCGAATTCGGCCGAATGCGTCACCGGCGGAAGCGGACCTTTGACCGCACGTTCGAACGCATGCACCGCCGTGTCCGCATCGGCCATCCGTTCACGTTCGGCGAGCCAGCGCGGCGATTCGGGCACCAGTTTGCGCAGCACGAAGAACAGGATCAACGGCATGCCGCCGATAAAGTACATGGCTTGCCAACCGAAACGCGGCACGATCCACGCACCCAATGCGTTCGAAGCGAGCAGGCCGACCGGAAAGACGATTTCATACAGCAGCACGAAACGTCCCCGTCCATGCGCCCGGCTGATCTCATTGATGTAAGTCGCGGCCACCGGCAATTCACCGCCGAGCCCGAGCCCCTGAATCACGCGTAATACAACGAACGCCGCGAACGTCGGCGCAAAACCGCATGCAATGCTGGTGATGCCGATAATCCCCGAACTCAACGCGATCGCCTTCACGCGTCCGCTGCGCTCCGCGTACCACGGAAAGACGAACGCGCCGATCAGTTGTCCGACCGAACCGGAGCCGATCAGAAAGCCGATTTCCCACGGCGTCAGATGCCACTTCGCGATCAGGATCGGCAACGTGGCCGCGATCGCGATCACGTCGAAGCCGTCGAAGAACGTCGCGAGACCGATCAGTATGCGCGCGCGCACCTGCATCGCGTTTCTGGGCAAGCGTTCGAGACGCGCGATGATCGAGCCCCGGGTCGCAGGGCCTGAGACACCGGCGCTGCTGCGGTCCCCCATGGTGTTGTCGATGGTTCTCATGCCGTTGTGCCGTCCGTCGTAGGTGTGGTTAGGCAAGCGCCGTTGTGGCGTCGGTTAGGGTCGCAAGGTCGATGGTCCGGCCTTGGTTCATCCATTTGCGCGACAGTTTCAGTTCGCGCGGTGTGTTGATCGCGATCACGCCGCGAATCGCACTGTCTTCCAGATAAAACAGCGTGGCGCGTTTGCCCGGCAAATCGCCGCGCACAGCCAATTGCGCGTCGCCCGGAATGTCGCCGAGAATCTGCAGATTCACGTCGTACTGATCGGACCAGAACCACGGAATATCCGCGTAAGGTTCGAAGATGCCGAGCAATGCCTTGGCGGCGGCAATCGCCTGGTTTTGCGCGTTGGCCCACGATTCGAGCCGCACGCGGCGCTTGAGCCACGCGCTCGGATGATTGGCGACGTCGCCGCACGCGAAAATACGCGGGTCGTCGGTGGCGCCGAAGTGATCGACCACGATGCCGTCTTCCACCTTCACGCCGGCGGCTTGCGCCAACGCCGTGTGCGGCGTGAGACCGATACCGGCCACCGCAAAATCGGCGTCGAGCGTCGAGCCGTCCGCGAATGTGGCGCGCATGCGGGTGGCGTCGTTCGGATGATCTTCGAGCGACACGAGCGTGGCGTTCAGCCGCACGTCCACGCCATTCGCGCGATGCAGGTCGAGCAGGAAGCCGGACACCATCGGCGGCAACGAACGTGCGCACAGACGCGGCGCACCTTCCACCACGGTGGCTTCAACGCCGAGCTTGCGCGCGGTGGCCGCGACTTCGAGGCCAATCCAGCCGCCGCCCACCACCAGTACGCGTTTGCTGGCACGCAGCCGCTCGCCCAAGGCGACTGCTTCGTCGAGCGTGCGCAGGTAGGCGACGTGCGAGGTCTTCACGAGCGACTCCGGCAACTTGCGCGCCGCGCCGCCGGTCGCGATCACCAGGCGGTCGTATTGCACTTCGCGGCCCGATTGCGTGCGCACGATGCGCTGTTCGCGATCGATCGAAGTCGCGCAATCCGGTTGCCACGCCTCGACGTTCAGCGCTTCGAAGTCGTCGGGCTTGACGAGCCGCACGGTGTCGATATCCGCTTCGCCCGCCAGCACCGCTTTCGACAGCGGCGGGCGTTCGTACGGCAGATGGACTTCGTCGGCGATCATCACGAGGCGGCCGTCGAAGCCTTCCTTGCGCAAGGTTTTCACGACCCAGCCGGCCGCCTGACCGCCGCCGATCACGACGATCGTGCGCGGCGCTTCGAGTCCGGCATGGGCGGCTTGCGCCTTTGCAGCGGCAGCGTCAGTCATTTTTCCGCTCCGTCATGAACTTGCCCTCGGGCGCCTTCGCATTTTTCTGGCGCCGCGTATTGCCGTCGATGCCGCCGTCGATCGCCCATTCTGCGAACACGGTCGGACCCGGTTCGAAATCGCGCGGCTGCCATTCGGGCGTAAGTTGGTCTTCGTCGGCGTAGTACTCGATCAGGCCGCCAGCCGGATTCTGGAAATACCAGAAGTAAGCCGACGACACCGGATGACGCCCCGGCCCGAGCTGCGTGTCCCAGCCGCAGCGGCTGATATGCATGCCGCCGCCGAACACTTCATGGATATCGCGCACGGTGAACGCTACGTGGTTCAGGCCGCGCTTACCGTTCGGCAACGCCAGCAGGAAAATGTCGTGGTGCCCGCCGTGCGGCGCGCAGCGCATGAACGCGCCGCGGCCCGGATAACGGTCCGACATTTCGAAGCCCAGCAGTTCGTGATAGAACTTTTCCTGTTCGGCGAGACGGTTCGTGAAGAACACCACGTGGCCCACTTCGACCGGCTCGGCGCGCTCATAAATCGGCGACGGCTGATCGACGCGCAACGTCTGGCCCCACACGTTCGACGGCGAACCGTGAATGTCGAGCGCACGCTTGCGAGTCACTTCAACACGAACCGCCATGCCGTTCGGGTCGATGCAGCCGACGGCGTCGTCGGTTTCGAAATGGCCCGGCTGGCCGTCAAAGCGGCCGCGCAGTTCGTCGAGTTCAGCTTTGGTTGCCACGCCCCAGGTCACTTCGCGCAGCGTCGGGCCTTCTTCGAACGCGGGCGGCAGCGACGGATCGTTTGCATTCACGACGAGAACCGTGCAGCCGTTCAGCGTTTCGAAGCGCGCCTGGGTTTCGTCGTGTGCGACTTCCTTCAGGCCCCAGTCCGCAAAAAAGCGGCGGCAGGCGGCGAGGTCCGTCACGCCGTAAATAATCTGTTCAATGCCGAGAATCGTCATAACGTGCCTCTTGCGTATCCTGCGTATTAGTTCGCCCACGCCAGCGGCGCGTCGTTCAAGCCCCAGTAGAGGCTCTTCTGTTGCATGTATTCGCGGATGCCGAGCCGGCCTTTCTCGCGTCCCATGCCGCTCTCTTTCCAGCCGCTGAACGGTGTCGAGATCGAGAACAGTTTGTAGGTGTTGATCCAGATGGTGCCGGCTTCGAGTGCGCGGGCAATCCGGTAGGCGCGCTTGTAGTCGCGCGTCCAGATGCCGGCAGCGAGGCCGAATACGCTGTTGTTCGCTTCTTTCAGCAACGAGGCTTCGTCGTCGAACGGCATAGCCACCAGCACTGGGCCGAAGATTTCTTCCTGGCAGATGCGGGCGTTGTTGGTCAGGCCTTCGAGAATCGTCGGCTGAAAATACGTGCCTGCTTCGCGGCCGTCGCCGACGGGGCGCTCGCCGCCGCACAGCAGACGGCCGCCCTCTTCCAGACCGAGCGCGACATAACGCTCGACGGTTTCGCGATGCGCCGCCGTGATCAGCGGACCCATCTGTGTTTCGGAACGCGACGGGTCGCCCACGCGCAGCTTGCGCGCGCCGTCCGCGAGACGCTTCATGAAGGTGTCGTAAATGGAGCGCTGCACGAACAGGCGTGAACCCGCAATGCACGCTTCGCCCGACGAACTGAAAATGCCGTACAGCACGCCGTTGACCGCGTGATCGAGATCGGCGTCGTCGAATACGACGGTCGGCGACTTGCCGCCGAGTTCCAAAGACACCGGCATCAACTTGTCCGCCGCGATGCGCGCAATGCCGCGGCCCACTTCGGTGCCGCCCGTGAACGACACCTTCTTCACCAGCGGATGACGCACCAGCACGTCACCGATCACCGAGCCTTTTCCAGGCAACACACTTAGAACGCCCTTCGGCACGCCAGCCTCTTCGCAGATGCGCGCCAATGCCAGCGAGACCAGCGGCGTCACTTCAGCCGGCTTCAGCACCACGGCGTTGCCGCCCGCGAGTGCCGGCGCGAGCTTTTGCGCGTCCGAAGCAATCGGCGAGTTCCACGGCGTAATCGCGGCGATCACGCCGATCGGCTCATAGATGCTCATGGTCAGATAGTCGCCGCGCGAGGGCGTGACTTCTTCGTCGAGCGTTTCGAGGCAGGCCGCGAAATAACGGAACGTATTCGCGGCGCTCGCCACCAGTACGCGCGTTTCGCCGATCGGCTTGCCATTGTCGCGACGCTGCAATTGCGCGAGCGCTTCATGGCGCGCCATGATCAGATCGGCGATGCGGTACAGAATCAGCGCGCGTTGATGCGGCTTCAGCCCCGACCAGTCCGCGCGGCGCCATGCGATGTCGGCGGCTTCCACGGCGTCGCGGGCGTCGTCGGCATTGGCCGTCGAGATTTCCATGTTGACCGACTGATCCGCCGGATACAGGCTTTTGTACGGGTTGCCACGCCCTTGCCGCCATTCGCCGCCGATGAAAATATCGCCGGTGGGCACGAGGCTGGTATCGAAGTGAGTCATGTCGGTCGTTCCGGTTTGCTTCAGCTATTCAACTGATGGCTTAGATCACACAGCGCGCCGCGCGATTGCGTAGCGCACGCATCGCGCTGTAGGCGGTCAGCGCAGACGTCTTGGGATTGTCCGGCAGCGGTTTGCCGCACATTTCCAGCGACATCTCGCCGAACGCGCCGCGCGCCACGACGCGGTGCACGTTGCGCGTCACGTTCGGATCGGCGATCAGTCGAACCGTGGTGTGGTCCAGACCGAGGCCGGCCAGCGCGATCGTCGCGGCCACGTTGGCGTTCTTCGGGTAGAGGCGCGCCGCTTCGCGCGCGCTGCCTTCGAAGATCACCTTCTCTTCGTTCAGCGTGTTCAGATCGCAGACCTGTTCCGCCGGCGTGCCGAGCCAACCCGTGGGCGGTTTGCGGCCGGTGTACAGCACTTCGTCGAGACCGCCGAGCTTGGCCGCGGCCAGCGCGTCCACGCCGCCGATTGCGCCCGAGAGCAGCGTCAGCGTGGCGTCGCCTTCATCGGCGGCGGCGGACAGTGCGTCGAGCAGCATCATGTCGGAGAGCGCGCCGATGGAAGCAACCGCGCAGTCCGTGCCGGCCTTCAGCAACGGCACCACGTGATCGACCAATGCGCTATGTCCCGCGCATTCCAGCGCGAAATGCGGCTGACTGCTCAAGGCGGACACGGAGGCCACGACATCCACCGAGTCGCCCACTACTTCACGCACCGACCCCATATGACGCTCCGGCACGATCACGTGCGACACGCGCACCGTCGGATCGGCAGCGACCGAGCGGTACACCGCCTGGCCGATCGCGCCGAAGCCGATCATCGCGACGTCGACGGGTGCGTGATGCCCCGCGTAACCCGCATCACGCATGTTCCGGCTCCTGTTCCTTGACCGGCGGGCCCGCGAACGCGGTGGCGAACGAGCCGACCGACAGCATGTCCACTTCGACCAGCACGGGCCCGGTCTTCGCCATGCCTTCGCGAATGATCGCGTCGGCCTGGTCGAGCGATTTGATGCGGTAGTGCGTGAGTTTCAGGCTCTCGCAGAACTGCGCGAAATCCGGCTGATGCAGATCGACATAGCAACGGCGGCCACCGTATTGCGCGTCCTGAATGTTGCGGATCACGCCGTAGCACTGGTCGTTCATCAGCACGATCATCACGTTGGCGTTTTCCTGCACGGCCGTGGCGAGTTCGCCGACGTTGACCATCAAGCCGCCGTCGCCGACGAGGCACACGGTTTTCGCCGCGCTGCCCGCAAGCGCCGCGCCGATGCCCATCTGCATGCCCTGGCCGATACCGCCGCCGAGCGCATGAACGCCAGCACGCGGCGAGAAAATCTTCAGCATGCGGTTGCCCCACGTGCTGTTCGAGATCGTGACGTCGCGCACCCAGTTGTAGTCGCGGCCCACCGCCCCTTGCAGCGCGTCGACGAGACGCTTGTACGGGCCGAGGCCTTTGCCCACATCGGCGACGGCGCTTTCGCGCGCGGCAGCGAGGTCTTGCGCGAATGCCGGATCGACCTTGAGGCGTCCTTCGAGCAGCGTCGCGAGTTCTTCCAGCACAGCCGATGCATCGCCGTGAATGAACATCTCGTTGCGATAGCCGCGGTTATCGGCGAGCGCGTCGGCGTCGATGCGATACAGCGGTTGCGGCAGCGCGAGCTTGTACTTCAGCGTTTCATTGCCACGCAAACGCGAACCAACCACCACCAGTGCATCGCACGTCTTGTAGAAGCTCTCGACCGCCGCGTGCACGTTGAACGCGCCGAGCGTCGCCGGATGGTCTTCCGGCAGCACGCCACGGCCTTGCACGCTGGTCACGACGCCAAAACCCAGCGCCACCAGACGCTCAACTGCCCTGGTCGCATGGCGCGTACCACCGCCCAGCCACAACAGCGGGCGCCTGGCCGTGGCCAGCAAATCGGCGAGTTGCGCGACACGTTGCTTGCAATGGGTGAGCGTCGTGATGTGCGGTGCGGCCAGATCGGCGGGCCATTCGACTTCGGCAGCCTGAATGTCGATGGGAATCTCGACGCTCACCGGGCCGCTCGGTGCGGTCTGCGCGACGCGCACGGCTTCGCGGATCGTCGGCAGCGCGGTTTCGACCGAACGCACGCGAAACGCGGCCTTCGAGATCGACGACAGCATCGACAGCTGATCCGGTGCTTCGTGAATGTATGCGAGATCCTGATCGAGGTATTCGGTTTCGATCTGGCCGGTGACATGCAGCAGCGCCGTGCCCGCGGTCAATGCTTCGACCATCGCGCCCGCTGCATTGCCCGCAGCGGTGCCCGTGCTGGTAAACGCGACGCCGAGGCCGCCGGAAACACGTGCGAGGCCATCGGCCATGTTCACCGCGCCGGCTTCGCCGCGCGCGCCGACATAGCGGATCTTGCCGCGGTTGTGGATCGCGTCGAGGATCGGCATGTTGTGGATCGAGATCACGCCGAATGCGGTTTGAACGCCGCATTGCTCGAGAAAGGCGGCGATCAGTTCGCCAACGGTGGTTTTATTAGACATGTCGTGCAACGCCTCCAGAAACATCGATATGACTGCCCGTCGTATAGGACGACAGCGTCGTAGCCAGATAAAAGAGCGCTTGAGCGGCTTCTTCGGGGCGACCGAAGCGGCCTAGCGGAATGTTTTTCTTGCGCGCCAGCTCGGCGGTCCAGTCCTCCCAGCTCTGACCCGGCTGCGCTTCTTTCGCGTAACGGCGGCGCCATTGACCCGATTCGACAATGCCGATCAGAATCGAATTGACGCGGATGCGCTGCGGCGCAAGTTCCACCGCGAGCGACTTGAGCAGGTTCTGCACACCGGCACGCGCCGACGAAGTCGCCACCATGTGCGGCTCGGGTTGCAGTGCGAGCAGCGAGTTCACGCAGACAATCGCGGCGTTACTGTTCGATGCGGCAACGTCTCGCAGCATCGGCAGAAACGCGCGGGTCGGGCGAATCACGCTGAAGTACTTCAGGTCGAGTTCTTCGCGCCAGGCTTCGTCGGTGGTGTCGGCGAAAGTCGACACGCGGCCCTGGCCGGCGTTGTTGATCAGCATGTCGGCGCGGCCAAAGCGGCTCTGCACGGCTTCCGCGAAAGCTTTTACGTCGTCGGCGTCGAGCACGTCGCAGCGGCGCGCAAGCAGTTGCGCCTGCGGGAACTGCGCCTTCAGCGCGGCTTCCGCCTGCGCGAGACGTTCGGTGTCGCGGCCGCAGATCGCGACCGAGGCGCCGGCCCGCAGAAACAGTTCGGCAGTGGCGAGGCCGATGCCGGACGAGCCGCCCGTCACCACCGCTACCTGCCCGGTCAAGTCGATTTGGATCATCAGAGCCCCAATGCCTTCATGTATTTGCTGCCCGCATTCGGCCCACCCTTCGGCCGATAGTTGAGCCGCTGCGAAAGATCGTCGGCGGCGCGGCGGACCTTGTCGATCAGGCCGCTATCGAGCAGCGACGCGTCGATCTCGTGGCGCGGAATCGTCGTCGTGATGACGGCGACGATGCGCCCCGTGTCGTTGCGCACCGGCGCGCTGACCACCGAAATGCCGCGCTCGAACGACGACTCGCTGATCGCGAAACCACGCCGTGCGTCGTCGCGAATCCGTTCATACAGGTCGTCGACGGTGGTGGGCGTCTGCTTCGTGAAGCGTTCGAGTTCCGGCTCGGGATAGAGCTTTTTCAACTCGTCGAGCGTCAGGTCGCCCATCAGGACCTGGCCGTGCGTGGTGGCGTGAGCCGGCAGACGCGTGCCTACATTCACCTTCACCGAGCTGAAAATCGGCGTATGGCTTTGCGCCTTGGCGACGAACACGACGTCGCGTCCATCGCGGATCACGATATGGCTGGTGAGGCCCGTTTCCGTACGCAGCGCTTCGATGACCGGCAAGCCGAGGTCGGTCAGTTCGAGCGAGCTCAGATATTCGAAGCCGAGCCGCAGTACCGCAACGCCGAGGCGATAGTTGCGGTCCTTGTCGGCACGCTCGAGAAAGCCGAGCGATTCCAGGGTTTGCAGCAGACGGAACACCGTCGTGCGAGGAATCTTCAGGCGTTTCGATAATTCCGGTGCGCCGAGAACCGGCTCGCGTGGCGAGAACTCCGTGAGAATCTTCAAACCGCGTTCGAGACCCGGCACCCGGTAGGCAGTGTCGCCATTGGTGTCGTTGCGGTCGTCGTCCGCGTCGCGCTCGGCGTTAATGGTGTCGGGCGTCATTCATTGGCTCCGTTGTCCGTCGCTCGTGCGACAGAACGTGTCGATGATCGCGGTGTACGCGGCGGGTGCTTCGATATAGCCGGCGTGCCCCGCGCGAGGCACGACCTGCAACTTGGTGCCCGCGGCCAGCGCGATACGCTCGCAGGCTTCGGGCGTGGTAATGGTGTCGTCGGCACCGACGGCCACGTTGATGCGGCCCTGGTGGCGCGCGAGGTCACTCGCCAGATCGGCGTTGGCGAGCAGATGCGTGGCCTGCGCATAACCGTGCGGGATCACGCGCGCCATGTTCCAGCGCACCCATGCGCGAGCTTCGTCGCTTGCATGAGCGGACAACATATTGGTGCTGCGTTGTTCGGCGAGACCTTGCGGGCCGAGTTCGTTCAGCATCGCGAGACGCTGATCGCGCTTCGTGTTGCGTACCTCCGCCGACGCCGCGCCGTAACCGCCAGCCGGCGACAACAGCAGCAACCCGGCCACGCGCTGCGGATGCATCACGGCAAACGCGCCGGCTATGATCGCGCCGAGCGAATGCCCAAGCAGCACGCATCGTTCGATGCCGAGCGCGTCGAGCCATTCCTTCAGCACGTTCGCGTAGTCAGCCGCAGTTGGCGAGTCGGCCGCGACCGGCGTGGAGGCGCCATAACCCGGCGCATCCCATGCCAGCACGCGGCGCGTCGCGCCAAGCACTTCGAACTGCTGCACCCACGACGCCGCGCCCGAACCGATACCGTGCAGCAACACGAGCGGCAGCGCGCCGCTGTCGGCGCTATCCACTTCGCGATAGCTCACCGCGCGTTGCGACGCCAGCCAGATCTGCTGCGCCGGGAAACGCGCAAGGCGCGCTTCGAGCGTGGCGTGTGGATCTGCGGTAACGGATGGAACAGCGGACATGATTTCCTTCGCGGGTGTTTTTGAAACTGCGGTAGCGTTTGAAGGCTTAGCGCTTGAGGCTGGCCAACGGCGAATCCGGCGGATACGTCGGCGTAATCGGCTTCGGCGAACCGAGCATCACGCACATCAACGCGTCTTCTTCACCAATGTTGATTTCCGTGCGATACACGCCCGGCGGCACCGAGATCAGATCGCGCTCGCCGAGCACGGCTTCCCACGTTTCGCCGTCTTTCTCGCAGATCACTTTCATCTTGCCGCGCAGCACGAAGAAAATTTCTTCGACATCCATATGAATATGGCTCGGGCCGATGTTGCCGGCCGGGATCACCATCGTCGAGAACGTGAAGCCGCCTGCGGGCACCGTGTTCACGTCTTTCGCGACGCCCGTGCCGCCCGTGCCGACATAGCGCATTTGCGCGCGGCGATACTTCGGGTCGTAGTCGGCCTGGAACTTCAGTGCATCCCAGTCATAGCGACGCGTTTCCAGGCGCGCGACGCGGCTGTCCAGCCATTGGGCAAAGCTCGCGTCCGCGGGTTGTTCCCACGATTTGCGTTCGATATCGGCGTCCGCCATCTCTTTCTCCTTTCGATTCGACAAGATCAATTCATCACGAAGCCGCCGTTGACCGGCAGCAGTTGGCCGGTCACGAAGCGAGCGGCATCGGACAACAGGAACAGCACCGGCCCGGTGACGTCGTCGGGCACTTGTGCGCGCGTGAGCGCGCGGCCTTGCAGGTAATACTGATGACGCTCGGCGGGCACATACGCGGTCGCCTCGACTTCGGTCAGTCCCGGCGCGATCGCATTGACCGTCACCTGATGCGCGCCGAATTCACGCGCCAGCGAGCGGGTCATCGAGATCACCGCGCCCTTGCTGGCGACGTAAGCGAGCAGCTTCGGCGCACCCCACATCGCCGTGTCCGAGGCAATGTTGACGATGCTGCCGCGGCCCGAGTCGCGCAGATACGGCAGCGCTGCGGTGCTCATCAACCAGGTACCGCGCACGTTGACGTTCATCACGGCGTCCCAAGTCTCGACGGACAACTCGTCGGCGAACTTACCGCCTGAGTTGGTGATGGCCGCGTTGTTGATCAGTGCGTCAATGCCGCCGAGTTGCGCCGCGCCCTGCTCAGCGAATTGCTTGATGCTTGCGGGGTCGGCAAGATCGAGCGGCACGTAAGTGACCGCATGACCTTGTTCGGCGAGCGACGCTGCTAGCGCTTCACCTTCTTCATGCAGCACGTCGCCGAACACCACGCGCGCGCCGGCTTGCACCAGCGAGCGGACGAATGCCGCGCCGAGACCGCGCGCGCCGCCCGTCACCAGGACGCGACGTCCGTTGAGCGCTGCGGGCGCGTCGTTATGCATGGCTGTGACCTGCTTCTGCCGCTGCCGGCGTGGCGCTGGCCACTTGAGCGCGATGCGCGTCCAGATCGGCGAAGTGCTGCTGCGCACGCTGACGCAACATGCGGCGCACGCGCGTCATGCCGACGTCGTGCTGATACAGAAACTCGTGATCGCGAGCATTCGGCGCCATGCTTTCCAGCACGTAGCGGTCTTGCTCCAGCACGGCCCAATGCAGACCTTCCAGACGGTTGCGATACATGAAACGCCATGCGTCGCGCTGCCAGCCTTGCACCTTGCGGGTACGCCAGAAATAGACCTGGCAGTTGTCTTCGTCGACGGGAACGGCGAAGCCGATGATCCCGAAGTTGCCGCCCGGCCCGAACTTCTTCTTGTACGGAATCGCGAGACGCATCCACAGGCAACCGGTTTCGCCGAGTTCCACCCAGTCGAAATTCACATCGCGCTGGCCGATCTTTTCGAACATCAGTCCGGTTTCGGTCTTGCGCACGCGCATGTCGGCCTGCTTGTCGCCTTCGGCCATTGAATGCGAGGTCGCGTGCAGATACGCACCGTGCATCGGGTCCATCACGTTGTCGATCGCGTACTGGTAATTGCACTTCCAGTGCGACATGCACAGGAAGCTCGCGTATTCCTCGCCGACCAGTTCTTCCGGCAGCACGAGCGGCGCGGGTTCTTTATGCGCGTCGTCGCCGAACCACAGAAAAATCGCGCCGGCATGCTCTTCGACCGGATACGACTTCACGCACTTCTGGCCTTCCAACGGGCAGTTCGATACAGCAGGCACCTTGGTAACCGTGCCACCGCCGTCGACTTCAATGCCGTGATACCAGCACGCGACGCTGCCGCCGAGGTTCCAGCCGAGCGACAGACGCGCGCCGCGGTGCGGGCAGCGATCTTCGAGCGCGCGGACTTTGCCTTCCTTGTCGCGCCACAGCACGATCTGGTCGCCCAGCCGCGTGATGCCGACCGGCGCGTCGCCGACTTGCCAGCTCGGCGCAACGGGATACCAGTAGTTGCGCAGACCTTTGTTCAGATAGGACTGGATCGGGTCGGCCGCGCCTTGCGTTGTATTGGGGGACGTCATGAAAAGACTCCGGATGCGGATGCGATGAACGTGTTCGGGAAAGCGCGCTTATTCGGCGAGCAGGCGGAATTCGGCGGCGAGGCGCTCGGCGTCCCACGTATTGCCTTCCGGAGTGCGGAAGCCGACGCGGTTCAAACCGTCGACCACTTCCTGCAACTCCGTTGCGCCCGCTTCGAACACTTTTTCGAGCGCGTCGCCGAAATCGTTTTCGTATTGGGTCGGCTCGGCCTTGCGCGTTTGCCAGATGAAGTTCTCGCTTTCGCCCGGCTTCTCGATCACGCCCTTGCCGGCGATGTTGTTCGGCTGCGGCGCGAGCCACGACTTCAGGAAGGGATTGAAGTTCACGGTTTGCTCTCGCATGTCATTCCACCTTGATCTGGATTTCTTCGCCGGCGAGACGTACCGAATACGTCTTCAGGTCGCGGCCACCCGGCTCTTTCAGGCATTTGCCGGTCGGGATATGGAACACGGCTTCGTGCAGCGGGCACTCGACGGTGTCGCCGTCGATAAAGCCTTGCGTCAGCAACGCGTACGCATGGGGGCAGACGTTTTCCAGCGCATACAGCGCATCGCCCACCTTGTAGATGCCGATCTCCGTGCCGTCGAGTTTGAACTCGAGCGGCGCGTCATCGGACAGGTCGCCGGCATGGCCGGCGCAGCGCCATTGTTCAGTCATTTCTCGCCTTCTCCTGAAGCCCTATGTTCCATATACGGAACATCAGTTCGTGTATGGATAATTATAGGAGCGGCTTCGGCGAGAAAAAATAAAAATCTGGACGGGTAGGGGAAAACACCGAGTGTGGCGGCCAAAATACATCGCCGCGCGAACCGGCGAGACCGGCGCCTGTGCGCGCCAAGCCTTACAGCGCTTGGCTTTGAGCCGTATTTTCAGACGAAACCGACAGCCCTCATGCGGGTTTGTACGGGGTCCGAAAATTTATTTTGACCACTTCTAGACTCACTATAATTTTCCATAGGCGATACAAACGCCCATAGGTGGAACATAAAGCGTAGCAGTTTTGGCGCATAAACCCAGAACTGCATTCAACCCAAAGCAAGGATCAGGGACGACGAATCTGGCGAAAGCTATCCGTCGTGTGATCAGGAGAACCAACGGTGAAGCACATCATTGCGGCCGGCTTGACGGCAATCTGCGCAACGACAGGCGCATGGGCGCAGAGCAGTGTGACGCTATACGGCAGCCTGGATGCCGGTGTCGCGTATGTCAGCAATGTAGGTGGCCATTCGAAGTGGATGGAAGAACAGGGCAACATGCAGCCTGACCGCTGGGGCCTGAAGGGCGTGGAAGATCTGGGCGGCGGCCTGAAGACGGTCTTCCAGTTGGAAAACGGCTTCTATACGAACACCGGCGCGTTCGCGAAATCCGGCGTGCTGTTCAACCGCCAGGCGTTTGTCGGTTTGAGCTCCGACACGATCGGCACGCTGACGCTCGGTCATCAGACGCCGTTCAGCTTCGACGTGCTGGGTCCGCTGAGCACGGCTTATCTGGCGGCCAGCTGGTACGCGTTCCACCCGGGCAATATCGACGAACTCGCCGACACGGGCGTGGTGCCGTTCGACAATTCGGTGAAATTCCGCTCGGCGAGTTTCAACGGCTTTCAGGTCGGCGCGATGATGGGTCTCGGCAATACGACCAACTTCTCCACCGGCAAGACACTGAGCTTTGCGCTTAGCTATGCGAACGGTCCGTTCAAGGCCGGCGCGACGTATGCGAATGAGCACGACCGCACGCCGTCGATCGTCACCACGGGCATCACCAACTTCCAGGGCGTGGCAGCGGCGGCTTACACCGCGAGCAAGGTCGAAAACATGGGCGCGGGCGCGTCATACCAGTTCGGCAAGCTGCTGATGCACGGTCTGTACACGCGCGTGAAGCTGGAGTCGGCCGGGCACTCGGACACGTATCAGAGCTACGACGTCGGCGCGAATTATCAGTTCACGCCGTTCAACAGCGTCGCCGGCGGTGCCGCGACGACGACGTTGGCGGGGCATCGCTGGACGCAGTTCGAGATCGGCGACATCTACGCGCTGTCGAAGTCGACGCAACTCTACGTGAATGCACTGTACGAGCGCGCGGGTTCGAACACGGATGCGGCGTTCTTTACGGCAGGTGTGTCGAGCGGCCGGAACCAGACGATCATCCTGACCGGCATCCATCACTCGTTCTGATGTGCTGACGATGCTGTGATGTGAAGCAGGCGGTCCGGCTGGCGAATGCAGCCGGACTAGCGCCCAAGCGAATGCGGAAGCGGAAACAGGGGCGAAAGCGGAATCAGCTCGCCGCCACCGGCTTGCGGCGGGCCTGAATCGCGGTCGGATCGTCCGCACGCGGCCGATAGCTGAGCCGCTCGGACAATTCGAGCGCCGCCTGGCAAACCGCAATGATGAGCGGCTCGCGCTCTTCGGCTTCGCCGATATCCGAACGTGGGATCGTGACCGTCAAGGCGGCCGCGATCTTGCCGCTCTGGTCGCGCACCGGTGCGCTCACTACCGAAATACCCCGCTCGAACGACGCTTCGCTCAGCGCATAGCCGAGCGTCGCGCTTTCGCGCACTCTCCCATACAGCTCTTCCACGGTGGCCGGCGTGCGTTCGGTGAAACGTTCGAGTTGCGGCTCGGGATATAACTGGCGCAATTCCTCGAAGCTGAGATCGCCCATCAACACCTGGCCGTGCACCGTCGCATGTGCCGGCAAACGCGTGCCGACGTGGACCTTCACCGAACTGAACATCGGTGCATGGGTTTGCGCCTTGGCGACGAACACCACGTCGCGCTGATCGCGAATCAGCAGATGCGTGCTCAATCCCGTGGCATCGCGCAGGCGTTCGAGAATCGGCGTGCCGACATCGGTCAGTTCGAGCGAACTCAGATATTCGAAGCCAAGCCTCAACACCGCGACGCTCAGGCGAAAATAACGGTCGCCGTTGACGCGCTCCAGAAAGCCGAGCGCTTCGAGCGTCTGTAATAAACGGAACGTGGTGGTGCGCGGAATGCCGATACGCTTGGACAATTCGGGCGCACCGAGCACCGGCTCGCGCGCGCTGAATTCCGCCAGAATACGCAGACCCCGTTCCAGGCCCGGCACGAGATAAGTCGATCCGCCGGCGCTTTCTTCGTCGGTGGAATCCGGGGACTCGGCGCCATCCAGCCGGCTCGGCAACGCCGCGTCGTCCTGCGAAATCGCGGCTGCCGCACCGCGTGGCTTTGCGTGCTTGCGTCCCGCTCCTGTCTGCTCTTCTTTTGCCATCTTGGCTGCCATTTCTGCTGTTCATCAAGGTCAGATCAGCATGATAGCGCGTGCCGCCGGGCACCTTCACTGTCGTCGTTATTTCTTCCGACACGCCCCGCCGCGAGCCGTCCGATCCTCTACACTCGTGGAGCGCTCGCCGGTATGGCGGAACGTGCCCGAGGTCGTGTGCCGGGTCGTGTGCCGGGTCGTGGTTAACCATGCCTTTCGCCGCACCGCCACCGTTTCACGCGGTGCTATGCTTTGAAGCGGTCCATTGCGCCAAGCCTCGCTGCGGCCGCGCATTCGCTCCGCTCAGGCGTTCGGAGGCCACACCCATGTCCGATTCCATTCAGATTCAGGTTGCCGACTCGCACCTTTATCCGGGCTGCGCGGTGCGCATCGCATACTTGCCGGAGCAGGCACGGGCGGCCGCGGCCGTCGTCGAATTCGCCGACGGTTCCGGCGCCAACGCCACTTGCCATCGACGAACGCTCGACGAACTCGAATTGATGGTGGACCGCTATGCCACGCAAAAGCGTCACCCCGTCGACACCCGGCATTGGCTTCTGCTTGCCGTCGACGCGACGCATAACAGTTGGCGCGTAAAGCGCCGGCTGCCTTAGCCTGTACTTTCCGCCCGCTTCGAATCCGCAACCGGTGCCGCGCATAGGCGGCTCCGAGCGGAGCCTGAGCGCCCGTCACAGCCACGTCGAAACCTAGCGATGACCGATCACGACTCCAACCTGCCGCCGAGCGCCACCAACGCCGACAACACCCCTGACGCGCCGGACGATCCCGACCGCCGCCGGGTTCTCACCGGCCTCGCGGCGGTCGGTCTCGGACTGGCGCTCACCGGCTGCAAAACCGACCAGAACCTGTTCAGCGACGGCGCGCCGCGCAGCGCCGCCGACCTACGCCTCGACGCCGCGCTCCGCGATCAGGTCAGGCACATCGTGGTGATCTATGCGGAGAACCGCAGCTTCGCCAACCTGTACGGCAACTTCCCGGGCGTCCAAAATCCGCTCGATGCCGTGAGCGCCGAGCGCTATCTGCAACTCGACCGCGACGGCAAGACGCCGCTGCCGCGCTTGCCGGCCATTTGGGGCGGCCTCGTGCCGCAAGCGCAGGAAGTGGACGGCAAGCGCTACATGATCGGCCAGAAAGACATCGTCAATCTGCGCAACGGCCCGTTCCATATCGCCGACGCGCAGGGTGCGCCGCTGCCGACCGGCGTGATCACGCGCGATCTCGTGCACCGCTTCTATCAGAACCAGATGCAGATCAACGCCGGCCGCAACAACCAGTTCGCCGCGTGGGGCGATTCCGGCGGCCTGGTGATGGGCCACTACCGCAACTCCGCCGACACACTGCGCCTGTGGAATCTCGCGCAGCAGTACACGCTGTGCGACAACTTTTTCATGGCGGCTTTTGGCGGCTCGTGGCTGAACCACATCTTTCTGATTTCGGCGCAGGCACCGTTCTATCCCGACATTCAGAACAGCCCGGCAAAGAAGATGGTGTCGGTGGTTGAAGGCGACGATCCGACCGGCACACGGCTGAAGCAGGCGGAAGACTCGCCCGCCTCCGCGCTCGACGGTCCGCCGAAGTTCGTCAACGACGGCGCGTTCACCGCCGACGGCTATGCCGTCAACACGATGGCACCGCCTTATCAGCCGAGCAACGTGCGTCCGGCCGAGGGCGGCAATCCGGCCTTCGCTGACCTGTCGAATCCCCGCGTGCTGCCGCCGCAGAATTACGCGACGATCGGCGACCGCCTGACGGACAAAGGTGTCGATTGGGCGTGGTACAGCGGCGCATGGCAGTACGCGTTGGAGCATCAGGATACCGGTGCCGTGCCCGACTTCCAGTATCACCACCAGCCGTTCAACTACTTCGCCAATTACGCGCCGGGCACGGCGGCGCGGCGCAGGTATCTACGCGACGGCGGCCTCGGCAACGACGCGTCGACCAACCGTCTGATCGCGGATATCGATGCGGGTCGTTTGCCCACGGTCACGTTCTACAAGCCGCAAGGCGATCTGAACATGCATGCGGGCTATGCGGACGTCGAATCGGGCGACCGTCATATCGCGACGGTGATCGAACATATTCAACGCGGCCCGCAGTGGGCGAATACGGTCGTGATCGTGACCGTCGACGAGAACGGCGGCTGGTGGGATCCGGTCTCGCCGCCAAGAGGCGACCGCTGGGGTCCGGGCTCGCGGATTCCTGCATTGGTCGTTTCGCCGTTGGCGAAGAAGGGTTATGTCGACCACACCGTGTACGACACCAATTCGATTCTTCGATTGATCAGCCGGGTGCATGGCCTCGCGCCGCTCAAGGGCGTGGTGGCACGCGATCGCGCATTCGCGAGCAATGGGCTCGCGCCGTTGGGAGATTTGACAGCGAGCCTGGATCTGGCTTGAGAGTCGAGGTTCGTACGCCTGCGGTGTGGCCGCAGGCGTATCGGTATCCATCAGCGGTTACTGTACTCGTCACGCGCAAATGCGCTGCGCGGTTGCGTCCATTTTTTCGTGCCCGACCGTCATACCTTTTGCCTTGAATAACACGCGTTGCGGCATAGACTGATAAAGCACGACTTCGCAATCTGTACGGAACTGCCATGCGACTGACCATCCTCATCAACGGTTCGGATCCCACCGTCAGCCACGACTACGCTGTCTTATGGCTCGATACCGAAGAGCATCGGTGGTCGAGAGAGGCGCACCAGGGGATCGATCTGCCGCCGTGGGGCGAACTGCACGACGACAACGGCGTGACGACGCTTTGTGCGCCGAGCACGGACGCACCGCTGTGCACGTTGCGCGGCTTACACGTGGACCGCAAACAGCGCGTGAGCGCCGCGCAAGGCGCCGCGGCATGGACGGCCCTGCCGACGCGCGCGCCGACCAGCGGCTTCTGGCGTCTACAAGCAGTGGACCGTCAAACGGTCCGCGCCGAAAACAGCGTGTTCGGCAATTAGGTTTCAGCACCTCATTTCTTGTCGGTCGAAATTGCCGCGCGCGAGAGACTCGCGTGCGGCAATTTCGCACGCGCGTTCGCTCACTACATCAAAGAAGTTCTCGCGCGCGAATTTAAGGCCGCCTTAAGTTTGCGCACGTAGAGTTGGCAATCCACGCATTAGGGTCGCTGCAAAGCGGCCCATTTTTTTGTGCGAATCCGCTAGTGGAAAACCTGACTCTTCCGGCGAGCGGCTGCCTCCGGGCGAATCGACGGCCTCACCCCGGATCTCAAAGGCTTACGTACAATCGTCACGCTTTCCTGCGATTCCGGATCAAGCCCATCAACTGGCGATCACGCCACCGAACCCGTGCATCCCAATCGTCGAGTGGCAAGGCAGCGCGCCGCTGGGCCGCCACGAGTGTCACGAGATCGGGTGTCCATGGATCATGCTGGCCACGCGATGCGCCCATTCGTTCGTACGCAGGCCCCATCTTCTGCGCATGCGACGCGATCCCGCCGCGCGTGTTGAGATCAACGGTCTCGAACGGCCCTGTTACCGACCAGCGCAGGCCGACGCCGTCGCGTATCACCGTGTCGATATCCGCAACCGAAGCCACACCGTCCCGCACCAGGCAATATGCTTCGCGTAACACCGCGCCTTGCAGCCGGTTGAAAATGAACCCCTCGATCTCCCCCGTCACACGGACCGTGCTCATCCCCGCCGATTCGTAGAACTCCGTAGCGCGGCTGATCGTCGCGTCGTCTGTAAAGGGTGCCGGCACGATCTCGACTACCGGGATCAGATAAGGCGGATTGCCTGGATGCGCAACCAGGCAGCGCGCGCGCCCCGGCAAAGCACCGGCGAAAGAAGACGTGGTCAATGCCGACGAAGAACTCGCCAACACTGCGGTAGCAGGCGCATGCAGGTCGATTTGCGCGAATAGTTCGCGTTTCAGATCGACACGCTCCGGCGCGCATTCCTGCACGAGCACAACCTCACTTATCGCCTCGGCCAGGTCATCGAATACCGTAATGCGAGCCAGCATCGACTCCGCTGGTTCGGCGAGTAGCCCAAACTCGGCGAGATCGGCAAGGCGCGTCAGCACCTCGGGTTTCACGGCGTTTCGCCGCTCTTGCGCCGGTTCGTAAAGATGCACTGCAAAGCCGGCTCGGGCAAACACGATACAAAACGCAACACCAATGCTGCCCCCGCCGATGATCGCGACCTTCTTCATCACTTCTCCCATTCGAGTTTTCAGCAGGTCAACCGCATCACCATGCTGCGATTAGCCCCCGTGCGAATCCGCAACGGCCCGGCAAGCGCACGGTCCATGTCGGCGTCACCGGTATCCACGAACAGGCGGCCGTCCACAAGCGACAGCAGTTTGTGAACGCTCGCCACCGTTTCGATGCGTTGGCGCGGTACGCGCGCCAGCACGCGCGCGCTGATCGGCTGATTGCCGCGGCCGAACAGGCATCCCTGGCGTCCGATCACTCCCATTACGATCGACGCGGACGGCCATCTGTCCAGCAGCGTCAACAGCGTGGCTTCCGACGCATCGGCGGCCACGATCCTGCCATTGACGATCGCATCGACACCCAGCATCGTGCCGCGCACGCCAGCGCATTCGCAAAGCGTCGCCATCGTCGTGCCGGGACCAACGATATACAGCGTGTCTGGTGCAAATTCCGCCGCCAGTTGACGGCATGCCGCCTCGATATCCGCAAGACCGCTTTCGGGTAACTGCGCCTTGCTCGCCTGCATCCGCGTGCGGTCTACCGGTGCCAGCACATGTCCGTGCAGCCGCGATGACGCACGGTCGGCGCGCAATTGCGCTTCGTCGATATCGAGCAATTCGACGGGATGCACGTCGAATTGTCCAAGCGCGCACTGGACCGCCACTTCCCCGGCGCGCGCCGATGTCATGGCGAATACGCCCGAATACATCTTCACGCCACACGGAATGCCGATCATCGGAAAAGATGTCCCGACACTGGCGGCGACATCGCGCGCCGTGCCATCACCGCCCGCGAACAGGATCAGATCGGCTCCGGCAGCAATGAACGCGCGGCACGCCGCCGCCGTATCCGCCGAAGAACTCGGCGAACCAGCGGGCCACGCCACAACTCGTGCATCGAGTCCTGCAAGCCGGCAGGCGTCCTTGCCCATCGCGCCCGCCGCAGTGACCACACGGAAACACGCCGTATCCGCTGCCGCCCGCAGTCGCAGCAATGCGGGCAACGCACGCGTACCCGCCGCGAAGCAGGCTTGCCGCGCGCGTGCCTCGGCAACGGTCTGCGGCCCATCGCTTCCTTTGAGTCCGACCGCGCCGCCCACGCCGGCAAGCGGATTGATGACTATCCCAATGCAGATCGACACGTTCGCATCCAACCTTGCGACAACAAATTTATATGGTTATATTGTGCGCCATACAAACAAATGTGCGCAACTTAAATCAGGCGTGCATCACCGGAGTACCGCATGCGAAGTCAGCCGCATCCCTTCATGGCCAATTCCGTCACTGCGATCCAGCAGGAGATGCTGGACGCAATCGGCGCAAAGACCGTTGCGGAATTGTTCGAGCAGATTCCCGCTGATCATCTGACGAAGGCACCCCTCGATCTGCCGCCCGCGCTCCCGTCGGAAGCCGCACTCAGAAGGTATCTGATCGACACGCTCAGTCAGAACCGTCATTGCGAAAGCGAACTGAGTTTTCTCGGCGGCGGCTGCTGGCGTCATCACGTCCCTGCCATTTGCGACGAAATCGCGCGACGCAGTGAATTTCTGACCTCCGTTTGGGGGACGCCTTCGTCTGACCAGGGGCGCTATCAGGCATGGTTCGAGTTCTGCAGCCAGCTTGGCGAACTGGTCGATTGCGATCTGGTCGGCCTGCCCGTCTATACATGGGGTTGCGCGGCCGGCCACGCATTGCGCATGGCCTCGCGCCTCAACGGCCGGCGCAAGGTGCTCGTGCCGGAAGTGCTCGATCCCGAACGTCTGCTCGTGATTCGCAATTATTGCGAGCCGTCTGGGATGGCGCAGCATCTGTCGATCGTGTCGATGCAGACCGATCCCGCGAGCGGTCGCATCGATCTGGCGCAGGCCGCCGCGCAAATCGACGGGGACACGGCGGCGGTGTACATCGAAATGCCGAATTACTTCGGCATCCTCGAAGAAGATGCCGAACGGCTCGCCACGTTGGCACACGCTGTGGGCGCGGAAATGATCGTCGGCGTGGACCCGATTTCGCTCGGCGTGCTCGCGCCGCCCCCGTCTTATGGCGCGGACATCGTGGTCGGCACAACCCAGCCGCTCGGTGTACACATGTATGGCGGCGGCGGTCTGGGCGGCTTCATCGCGACCCGGGACGAAGAACGCTATGCGCGCGAATATCCGACGCTGCTCGTCAGCATGACCAGCACCAGTCGCGCGGGCGAAATCGGCTTCGGCCTGTCGCTCGCCGAGCAGTCTTCGTATGGATCGCGGGAGAACGGCAAGGACTGGACCGGCAACTCGGTCTACCTTTGGGCCATTGCTAACGCGGTCTACCTGTCACTGATGGGTCCGCAAGGCTTCGAGGACGCAGGCCGGCTCATCACTGCGCAGGCCCGCTATGCAGCGCAACGGCTCGCCGCGCTTCCTGGTGTGACGGTGCCGCTATCAGGCAGCTTCTTCAAGGAATTCGTCGTCGATTTTTCCGCAACGGGCCGCAGCGTCGCATCGATCAATCAGGCGCTACGCGCACGCGGAATTTTTGGCGGCCACGATCTGTCCGCGGAGTTTCCGGCATTCGGCCAGCGCGCGCTTTATTGCGTCACCGAGCTCCATGAGCGGCGCGACATCGACCGGCTCTTCGACACCCTTGGCGAGATCCTGAATCATGACGACTAAACCGGCCCTGCGCCGCTATCACGCCGCTGTCTGGGACGAACCGATCGTAATGGAAATGTCGTGCAAAGGCCGCCGCGGCGTGCTGTTTCCCGAACCCGATCCCAGAGTTACCGCATCCGTCGGCCCGTCCGACCAGCTGATTCCCGCCGCGCTGCGCCGCGTGAAGCGTCCGGCGTTGCCCGAAATGTCCGAGCCCGACGTGCTGCGCCATTATCTGCATCTGTCGCAGCAGACGCTCGGCATGATGGGCATCTCGTTGTTCGGCACCTGCACAATGAAATACAACGCGCGCCTGAACGAAGCCATTACGTCGCGCGATGAAGTCGCCGAATTACATCCGCGCCAACATCCCGATACGCTGCAAGGTGCGCTGCACATCATCCATTCGCTCGACCTCGCGCTGCGCGAGCTGTCCGGCATGGACAGCTTCACGTTCCAGCCCGCTGGCGGCGCGGACGCGGCATACACACACGCATGCGTGACGCGCGCCTACCATGCGGCGCGCGGCGAACTGGAAACGCGCGACGAAATCATCACTACGATACAGTCGCATCCGTGCAATCCCGCGACTGCCGCCACGGCGGGCTTCAAGGTGATCACGCTGACGCTGGAGGAGAACGGCTATCCGTCGGTCGAGGCGTTGAAATCGGTCGTCTCGAGCCGCACGGCCGCATTGATGGTCAACAATCCGGACGACATGGGCATCTATAACCCGAACATCAAGGAGTGGGTGCGGATCGTGCACGAAGCAGGCGGCTTGTGCTTCTACGATCACGCCAACTTCAACGGGGTGATGAGTCGCCTTCGTGCGCGGGAACTCGGATTCGACGCATGCATGTTCATGCTGCACAAGACCTTCGGCGGCCCGAAAGGGGGCGGCGGCCCCGCAGTCGGCGCATATGGCTGCAGCAACGCGCTTGCGCCGTATTTGCCGGGGCCGCTCGTCGTCGAGCACGACGGTGCGTACCGGCTGGAGCCCGGCTCGGACATGAGCATTGGCCGCGTGCGTGAATTCTTCGGCAACATGCAAACGGTCATCAAGGCTTACGCGTGGGTACGCACAATGGGCGCGCAAGGCATTGCGGCGGCAGCGGATATCTCGGTTCTTGCGAACAACTACATGACGCAGAAACTCACGCAAATTCGCGGCGTGACCTGCTCGCATCCACACGTCGACGCATGGCGGATGGAGATGACGCGCTTTAGCCTGGAAACCCTCGAACGGGAAACGGGCGTGACGGTGTTCGACGTGCAGAACCGGATGGTCGATTTCGGCATAGACGCATTCTGGCTCGCGCACGAACCGTGGATCGTGCCGCAGCCCTTTACGCCGGAAGCAGGCGAGATGTGGTCGAAAGAGGATATCGACACGTGGATCGCAGTACTTGAACAGATCTGCCACGAGGCTTACACCACGCCGGATATCGTCCGCAGCGCGCCGCACAATCATCCGGCGGGACGGATCGACGGCGGACCACTGGAAGACCCGTCACGCTGGGCGATGACGTGGCGCGCGCATCTGAAAAAACGGGCCACGCCGTGACCGGCGCTTCATAGTTCAGGGAGCGTCGCCACGCGTCCTCGTTGACCGGCGAAGCTGGCTAACGGTCCGCACACCAATCAATGGTTTGCGGACCGTACGCAGATCAGCCCTGCCAATGCCCTTCGGCCTTCAATTCACCGAATACCTGGTCGACCGCCTTGCGCGCACGTTGCACCATCTCGGCAATCTCCTCTTCTGAGATGACAAACGGCGGCGAGAAGGCAATGGAATCGCCGTCGGGCAAGCCACGCGTAATCAGCCCGCTCGCGAGCGCCGCCTTGGCCACCCGAACGCCCACCTTCAAGGCTGGGTCGAAACGCCTGGCCGGGTTGCGTGCAGCGACGAATTCCACCGCGCCAATCAGACCGAAACCACGCACGTCGCCCACCGCAGGATGGTCGGCGAAAGCCGCGCGCAGATACTGATGCATGATCTTGCCGCGCGAGCCCGCCTGCGCGACCAGTTGTTCGTCTTCGATGACCTTCAGGTTGGCGAGTGCCGCAGCCGCCGCGATCGGGTGACCGCTATACGTAAAGCCATGACCGAACACGCCGAGCTTGTCGCTGCCCGCCACAATCGCGCGCCACACCTTCTCCGAAACCAGGCACGCCGACAACGGCACATAGGCCGACGTCACGCCCTTGGCCACCGTAATGAGATCCGGCTTCATGCCCATTGCCTCCGTACCGAACATGGTGCCGAGCCGGCCAAAGCCGCAAATCACTTCGTCGGCGATCAGCAGCACGTCGTATTTGTCGAGCACTTTCTGGATCGCCGGGTAGTAGCCTTCCGGTGGCACAATTACACCGCCCGCACCCATCACCGGCTCCATGATCATTGCGCCGACCGTTTCCGGACCCTCCGCCAGAATCAGTTGTTCCAGGTCGTTGGCGAGCTTTGCCACGAATTCAGCGTCGCTCTGGCCGGGCTCGGCCTCCCAGAGCCGATGCGGCGCCGTCGTGTGCTTGATGAACGGGAGCGGCAAATCGAATCCGCCATGCAGTCCCGGCAAGCCGGTCATGCCGGCCGTCACCACCGTCACTCCGTGATAGCCGCGCCGCCGTGCGATGATTTTCTTCTTCAGCGGCAGGCCGCGTGCATTGTTGTAATACCAGACCAGCTTCACCTGCGTATCGTTCGCGTCCGACCCGGAATTGCCGAAGAACACCTTCGACATGGGCACCGGCGACATTTCGATCAGCTTCTGCGCCAGCAGAATCGGTGCCTCCGTCGACATCGAAGCGAACGTGTGATAGTAAGGCAGCTTCATCGCCTGCGCGTGAATCGCGTCCGCAATCTCGCGGCGTCCATAGCCGATGTTCACGCACCACAAACCCGCCATCGAATCGATGTAGCGCTTCCCGTGGTTGTCCTCCAACCACACGCCCTCGCCGGACACCATCACGAGCGGTCCATTGCGCTCGTGATCGCCCAGCGCTGTAAACGGATGAAAAAAGAATTGCCGGTCCAGATTGTTGAGGTCGGGCGCGTGGTCCGCCACGGGAAAACTCATGACTATCTCCAGGTAGGGAAGCTGCTTAACAGCCGAAAAACAGCAGACAGGGAATCGCATCGCGTCGATTCACTGCAAATTTATTTAAATAAATTTGTGCGCATTGCGTCATTTTGGGCGATATGAGAACATAAATCAACGAATGGAAAAAAACGTTCACGCCCAACCAAGGAAATTTCAACGATGCTGAAACTCAACGATCCGAGCCTGCTCAAGCAAGCGCTGTATCTGAATGGCGAATGGATCGAGCAGACAGGCAACGGGTTTATCGAAGTCATCAACCCGTCGACCGGCGCAGTGGTCGGCAAAGCGCCGAAAGCGAGCCGCGCAATGACGGCGGACGCAATCAGGAAAGCCCACATAGCGCTCCCCGCGTGGAGTGCGCGCCCTGCGGCAGAACGTTCGCAAATCATCAAACGTTGGTACGAGCTGATCGTGGCGCATGTCGACGATCTCGCCCGGATTCTCACCGCCGAGCAGGGCAAACCGTTCGCCGAGGCACGCGGCGAGATTCTCTATGGCGCGGCGTTTTTCGAGTGGTACGCGGAAGATGCCAAGCGCCTGCACGGCGAGGTACTCCAGGCTCCGACGGCAGGCCGCCGCATGCTCGTGCTACGGCAGCCGATCGGCGTGTGCGCCGCCATCACACCGTGGAATTTCCCGATGGCGATGATCCCGCGCAAAGCTGCCCCAGCACTCGCCGCCGGCTGCACAATGGTGCTCAAGCCTGCCAGCGCAACGCCTTTTTCAGCGCTCGCACTGGCCGAACTCGCGCATCGTGCCGGGCTGCCCGCTGGCGTGTTCAGCGTGCTGACGGGCGCGGCATCGGAAGTCGGCGACGAACTCGCAACCCATCCGCTCGTACGCAAGCTCACGTTTACCGGCTCGACCGAAGTCGGCCGTTCGCTGATGCAGAAGGCGTCGGGCACGATCAAAAAGGTGGCGATGGAACTGGGCGGTAACGCACCGCTGATCGTTTTCGACGACGCGGATATCGATGTCGCCGTAGCCGGCACGATCGCGTCCAAATTCCGCAATATGGGTCAGACCTGCGTGTGCGCGAATCGGATCTATGTGCAGGGCGGCATTCACGACCGGTTCGTCGAAGCGTTGACGCGCGCGGTGAACGCGCTCAAGGTTGGCGACGGCTTCGACGCGGACGTCACCCAGGGTCCACTGATTGACGACGACGCGGTCGCAAAGGTCGAAGAACACGTTGCGGACGCGCTCGCTCAAGGCGCGACGATCGCGGCGGGCGGCAAGCGGCACGCCCTGGGCCGCTCGTTCTACGAACCAACCGTGCTCACCGGCGTGACCCAATCGATGAAAGTCGCGATCGAGGAGACGTTTGGCCCAGTTGCGCCGATCTTCCGCTTCGAAACAGAAGCGGAAGCAGTAACGGCTGCCAACAACACGGAATTCGGCCTCGCCGCTTATTTTTTTACTCGCGACAATGCGCGCGTGTGGCGCGTCAGCGAAGCGCTGGAATGCGGGATTGTGGGCGTCAACACGGGCGCGACTTCCTTCGAGGGCGCCCCATTCGGCGGAGTCAAGGCATCTGGCGTAGGTCGCGAAGGATCAAAGCACGGCATCGAGGAATTTACTGAACTCAAATATGTGTGCATTGCGGAAGTCTGCTGATAAACTTTACGTAATGCAGATTTTGTGCGCCATGCGCCCACTGCAACTACTTAAAGGGGAAGCATATGGCCGCATACGAGACGGCTTTGGAGGACGACGACGAAGTTCGCGATCGCGATTACGTCGGCTCGTTCGCTCGTGGACTGGAAGTCATCAAGGTATTCAACCGGCACACGCCGCGGCGCACGCTGAGCGAAGTAGCCGAGGCGAGCGGCATGACGCGCGCCACGGTCCGACGCTTTCTGCTCACGCTCGTACGCGAGGGCTATGCGGAGACCGACGGCAAGTACTTCAACCTGAAGCCGAAGATTCTAGAGATCGGTTTTTCGGCGCTATCGTCCATGAACATCTGGGACATCGCCCAGCCGATCATGAACGCGCTTTCGGCGAATGTGCAGGAATCGTGCTTTGCCGCGGTACTCGACGGCGACTCGGTGATCTACGTGGCGCGGGCTACATCGAACCGGATCATGAATGTCGGCATCTCCATTGGCAGCCGCACGCCCGCGCATTGCGTGTCGACCGGGCGCGTGCTCCTCGCCGCACTGCCGGATGCCGAGTTTCACTCGTATCTGGAAAAGGCGAAGCTGCACAAATTCACGCCGAATACGGTGACCTCGAAGGTGAAGTTGCGTGAACTGGTTGAAGAAACCCGATTGCGCGGCTGGTCCATCGTCGATCAGGAACTGGAAATCAGCCTACGTTCCATTTCAGTGCCGATTCGCGACCGCGACGGCAAGGTCGTGGCTGCGCTCAACGTCTGCTGTCCGGCCGAGCGCGTGACACCACAGGACATCAACAGCCGGATCCTGTCAGCCATGCTGGAGGCGTCGAAAGATATCACCCGGGCGTTGCAGGCCTAGGCCGCCGCAAACCTGAAGCAGCACCCGAACGGCACGCCTTGCGTGCCGTTTTTTTATCCATTTTCGCAAGTTCCCATCCCCTTTTTTAATGACGCGATGTTTACATAGCGAACTTTTGTGCGCTAGTATCAATGGCAATCTCGAAAGAGATATCCATTGGAGCCATCGTTCATGCAGTCGTCATTGAAGGGTAAGGTTGTACTGGTCACCGGAGGCGCGCGCGGCCTGGGTCATGCTGTCGCGACCGCTTTCGCTCAGGCCGGCGCGGTCGGTGTCGTTGCAGATTTGCCTTCGGCGTCGCGAATGCTACCGCCCGACGGCATGGTGGCTCTCGACTGCGACGTCACCTCGGAGGCAAGTGTCGCCGCCTGCGTCGCGGCAACAGTGGAACAGTTCGGCCAGCTCGATGTCGTGATCGCCAATGCCGGATTGGTGCCCGGCTGGCGCACCACCGAAGCCCTCGATTTCGATGAATGGGATCGGGTAATGGCGGTGAACGCGCGCGGCGTCGCGCTCACGCTAGCCAGAACGGCCAAGGCGTTGAGCGCCACGCGCGGATCAGTGGTTGTCATGGCTTCGATCAATGCGTATGCGGCGCATGCACGCCAGATGCTTTACACGGCGTCGAAGCACGCCGTGCTTGGCATCGTCCGCTCCGCGGCGCGCGATCTCGGTCCGCAAGGCATTCGTGTCAACGCACTGGCACCCGGACCGATCGCAACCGAGGCGCTGCTCGAACGCGTCAGATATCGCGCCAGTGCCGGCGGCGCGCAAGCGGATGTCGCGCTACAGGAACTCGCGAACGGCAATGCGCTGAGACGTCTCGCTACCGAGGCCGAGGTTGCCCAAGCCACGCTGTTCCTGGCCTCCGATGCCGCCAGCGGCATCACCGGCGTGCTGCTTCCCGTAGACGCGGGCCTTCAGTAATCCGCCGCGGTTTGTCTTCCTCAACTCGGGTCATCTCTATGTTCAGTCTGGAAAACAAGACCGTGCTCGTGACGGGCGCGTCCAAAGGCATCGGCGCGGCCATTGCCGGCGCGCTGGGCGCGGCGGGCGCTCACGTCATCGCGCATTACGGCAGTGACCGCGCGGGCGCCGAACAGGCATTGGCCGACGTACCGCCAGCGCGCAAGCATTTCGTGCAGGCAGACCTGCACGATCTGGCGGCCACCGAAGCAATGTGGGACGACGCCGAGGCCTGGCGCGGCAAGATCGACGTCTACGTCAATAACGCAGCCATCATGCTGTGGCACGGCGGCTTCGGCGCGGACGACGCGACCTGGGACGCTGTCTGGGAAGACACGCTCGCCGTCAACGTGCTCGCCCCGGCCAGGCTGATCCGGCGTGCGGTCCGGCATTTCCTTGAGCAGAGCGGCGGCGTGCTCGTCACCATCTCCAGTTGGGCAGCGCAACGCGGTGTGACCAACCCCGACACGATCGCCTATGCGGCCTCCAAAGCAGCCGTGCGCGCCATGACGCAAACCGTTGCCCGCGCGCACGCCCGCGACGGCTTGCTCGCTTACATCGTGGCGCCAGGCGTGGTTCGAACCCAGATGTCCGAGGCATTCGCAGCGACCCAGGGGGGCGAGGAGAAGATCACCGCATCACTCGCGATGGGCGAGTGGGTGCCACCGGACGACATCGGCAATCTGGTCGCTTTTCTGGCGAGCGGCACGGCGCGCCACCTGAGCGGCGCCACGCTCGACGTCAACGGCGCGAGCTACGTCCGGTAGTTTCTCGCGCAAGCGTTAGTAAGGAATTTTTGAGAACATAAGTGCGCCTTGCGCACATTTTCTTTGACAGCGTATTTTGATGAGCCCACAATTTTTTCGTGGACAGCCAGGCAAGGCCGACCGGGGCGACGGCATCCGGACTATGGCGCCTGCCACCCGATTTCCCACTTGCCCCTTCCGGAGAGTTCTCAATGTTTAGAGCAGTATTTCTCGTGCTGGCTGCGGTTGTCGCAACGATGACCGCACAGGTGGCCGAAGCCCGCACGCTCGATCAGATCATCAAGAGCGGCACCATTCGCATCGGCGTGAACCCGAACTTTCCCCCCATGAGTTCGTACAACGCAACGAATCAACTGGCCGGCTTCGATATCGACGTTGGCAACAAGATTGCCAGCACGCTGAATATCAAGGCGGAATTCGTGCCGACCGAAGCCGCGCAGCGTGTGCCCTTTCTCGTATCTGATCGTATCGACATCTCGTTAGGTGCACTGACCCGCTCCGCCGAGCGCGCGCAGTTGATCGATTTCACCGTGCCGTTGCACACGGAGTCGATGTCCGTGTTAACGACCAGCAAGATCAAGGCAACCAAATGGACGGATCTGAATTCACCGTCCATCACGTTGGTCGACATGCGCGGCAACTGGTCGGTCGATTATGTGAAGGACAAACTGCCTAAAGCGAAGATGCTACTGGTCGAATCGATTGCGGATACCGTGCGCGCGGTCGCACAAGGACGCGGCGACGCGATTGTCGAAAACATCGACTTCTTCCAGAATTTCACCAAGAACTATCCGAATATCAAGTGGCGTACGCTGAACGACCCGATCTTCGTCAATTACGACAGCATTGGCGTTTCGAAAGGCAATTCGACATTGAAGGACTATCTGAACGTGGTGCTGTTCGACCTGCACTCGTCGGGTTTCGTCAACGATACCTGGCAAAAGGCGTATGGCACGCCCATGCAGAAGCCGATCGTACCGAACCCGTACTTCTGAGTTTTTGAGCCGGGGCCGCTGGCACGGACAGCCGCGCGGCGGCCACATCCTGCATGACAGCGCGTGCCTGCAAAGGCACGCCGTCATTTGTTCTGGATTGCCATGACCTACACGCTTCAATATGCCGATGTGCTGCGCCAGTTACCGTATCTGGCAACCGGTGCGGTTCTGACGCTCGAGATCGCCTTCGTTTCATTCTGGCTCGGGTGCCTGATCGGTCTTGCCGGTGCGCTCGGCAAGCTGCACGGTGGCGCGCTCACACGCCGCGCGATCGGTCTTTACGTGGTTGTGCTGACGAATACGCCAGCCCTCGTGCAGATATTCTTTCTGTTCTACGCGCTGCCGGACGCCGGCATCACCCTTTCGCCAATGGCCGCCGTTCTGATCGGCCTCACGCTGAACTCCGGCGCTTACCTCACGGATATCTTGCGCTCGGGCATCAGTTCAGTGCGCACGTCTGAACTGGAAACCGCAGAAACGCTCGGTATGTCGCGCCTGCAAACGGTTCGCTATGTGATCTTGCCGCACGTCGCCAAGACCATCTACGCGCCGCTGTGCAATTTTTTCATTTGGCTCGTGCTGGGCAGCTCGATCGGTTCCATTTTCGGCGTGGAAGAATTGACCGGCCGCGCGATCAACATTTCCAGCGCGAACATGCGCACGATCGAAACCTTCTCGGTCGTGGCCGCCATGTACGTCGCACTGACGTTCGTTGCGTCGATCGCGCTCGCGCTGACCGGCCGCTACGCCTTCCGTGTCAAAGCGAGGATCTTCTGATGCTCGATCAAATCGCTGCACAAGTCCCTACGTTTTTCACCCGCTTCACGCTCGAGTTCCTGCTCGAAGCAATGGGCCGCACGCTCGCCATGACTGCGCTTGGATGCGGCGTCGGCATCGTACTCGGCACACTGATCGCTGTTATCCGCTATACGAAAACGCGTCTGCTGGCGCCGGTGCGTATCGTACTGACGATGCTGGTGGAAGTGTTCCGCCGTATTCCGTTTCTGGTGAATCTGTTTATTGTGATGTTCGCCTTGCAAGGCTTCGGCTCCGAGGTTTCGCTCTTCACGATTGCGACCGTTTCCATTTGCATCGTCGCTACCGCCTTTCTGTCCGAGGTGATTCGCGCCGGACTCGAATCGGTTCCCCGGCAGCAGATCGAAGCGGCCGAGGTGATGAACCTCGGTTTTACGCGTACGTTGTTCCTCGTGCTGCTGCCGCAATCGTGGAAAGTGATTCTGCCGCCTGCCTTCGCCTTCATGGTGATGTTCATCAAGGACACTTCGCTGGCCTCGCAAATGGGCGTGGTCGAACTGACCTTCACCGGCAAGGTGTTGATGAACCGCGGCTTCTCGCCTTTTCTCGTCTACGGTGCGGTGCTTGCCGCCTACTTTATTCTGTCCTACCCGTTAAGCCGTCTGGGTGCCTATCTGGAGAATCGCCTTGCCTCACCTCGCAGTCGAAAAGCTCTCAAGCGCATACGCTCAGCAACAGGTTCTCCGCGACATCACACTCTCGGTTGAACGCGGTGAAGTCATCAGCCTGATCGGACCGTCGGGTTCGGGGAAGAGCACGCTGCTGCGTACGCTGGTCGGATTGATGCCGCCCACTGCCGGCCGGGTCGTGCTCGACGACGAGCCGCTCAATTACTCGTCGCGCAAGAGCGTTCGCGCTGCGCGAGACAAAATGGCGATCGTGTTCCAGCAATACAACCTGTTCCAGAACATGGACGTAATGCGCAACGTCACGCTGTCGCCTCTGAAGATCAAGAAGCGCGCACGCGATCAGGTGGAAAACGAGGCGAAGGAACTGCTTCGCCGCGTGGGCCTGGCGGATAAACACCGTAGCTACCCGGACGAACTCTCCGGCGGCCAGCAACAGCGCGTTGCCATTGCGCGGGCGCTGGCGCTGAAACCCGAATTGCTCTTGCTCGACGAAATCACCGCCGCGCTCGACCCGGAACTCGTGAACGAAGTTCTCGACACCGTGCGCACACTGGCGAGCGAAGGCATCACGATGCTGCTCGTATCGCATGAAATGTCGTTCGTGCGCGAAGTGTCCACGCGGGTGGTGATGATGGACAAAGGGCAGATCGTCGAAATCGGCACGCCGGACAAGATCTTCGGCAATGCCAGCGAAGCACGTACGCGGGACTTCGTCGGGAAGATTCTGCGGCATCACTAAGCCGGCTGTGCGCCGGCTCGCATGCCTGAGAAATCAGGCGCGCGCCAGCAGGAATGGCGCAAGGTCGACATCGAAGGGCGCCGGTTTGTCTTGCACCAGACTCGCTATGATCCGTGCGATAGCCGGCCCTGCCGTAAAGCCCATCCACGGAAAGAAATTGATGAAGAAGCCCGGCGTGCCCGGCACTTCGCCAAGAATTGGCTTCCAGTCGTCGGTTCCATTCACCACCGCTGCCCACGTGCGAATCACGGACAGCGCGCCGAGCGCCGGCACTGCAGCCAGCGCGACCGCCATATTGCGTTCCAGCGAGTCGGGGTCGGTACTCGGATGACCGCGGCTGTGCCAGCGCGCCGGCCAACCGCCGCCAATCAGAATGGAGCCGGCCTGATTCTGTTTGAGGGTGAGTTTGTCGCCGGCTGAATAGACGAGGTGTGGGATCAGCGGCGCGACGCGCTCCGTCACGGCAACCTGAATCGCGAATCCCTGCACGTCGATGGCGATACCGAGCAGCGATGCGATCTTGCCGGCGTCGGCGCCTGCCGCATTCACCACGCGCCGCGCCCGGAATGCCCGGTTGCCGGCGAACACCTCGAAGCCCTCGCCGCTACGGACAATCCGTGTCACCGCGACATGGCGCTCGAACACCACCCCGAGCGTGCGCGCAGCGCGCGCATAAGCGAGCGTGGCAGCAAGCGGGCTCGCTTTGCCTTCGTCGGGACAGAACGCGCCGCCGACAATCGCATCGGACAGATACGGCGCGAGCGCTTTGACTTCGCCCCGGTCGAGCAGACGGATTTCGAGTCCTTGCGAGCGCTCCACTTCTGCTTTTGCCGCAATCGACGCCATCTGCGATTCGTCGGTCGCAACCAGAAGCCCCCCCTTCAGCGACACTTCCAGATCAGCGTCGAGCTCGGCCGGCAAACCGCGCCATACGTCGATAGAACGGTGCAGCAGGCCAATGGTCGGCGCAAACGTTCTGGCCCATTGCGGCCCGCGATTGACGAACGGATCATGCGGAATCTGTGCGTGCAGGCTGCCGGCATTCGACCCGGACGCTTGCGTATTCAGCTCGCTGCGCTCCAGCACGGTTACGGCAACGCCGTCACGGGCAAGGTAATAGGCAGTCGCGCAGCCGGCGAGACCGCCGCCGATCACAATGACATCGTTCATCGGTTCGACAGGTGGAGTGTTGGGAAGACGCGACGGATTACTTCGTCACGGCATCGGCAGAAAGCATGTTACGCCGCGCCAGGAAGAAGGCGAAATTCCTGGGCAGCACTTCGTGCGGAAAAGGATGGCCCAACGCCCGCGCGGCGCGATACACGAAGTTGGGATCAGCCAGCAACTCGCGCCCAATCGCTACAAAATCGGCTGACCCGTCGCTGATAATCCGGTTCGCCTGCTCAGGTTCGGTGATCAATCCCACCGCCATTGTCGCCATTCCAGCCTCGCGACGAATCCTTTCGGCGTACGGCACTTGATGTCCCGGCGCCTCTGCGCGAATCGACCGCGCGACGGGCCCGCGAATGCCGCCCGACGAACAGTCGAGCAGATCGATGCCGATGTTTTTCAGCCGCCGCGCCAGCTCGACCGTTTCGTCGAGCGTGACGCCACCCGCGCTTTCGTCCACGCAGGATGCGCGATACCACACCGGCATGGCCTCCGGTACAGCCTGCCGCACCGCGAGCGCGGCTTCCAGCGCCAGGCGCGCGCGATTGTCGAACGCGCCGCCATAGCGATCCGTACGGTGATTCGCCAGTGGCGACAGGAACTCGTGCAACAGATAGCCGTGCGCGCCGTGCAACTCGACAAAATCGAGTCCGGCTTCGACCGCCCGCCGCGCGCTCGCCGCGAACGCGGCAACGATGCGCGCAATACCGGCTTCATCTAGCGCCACGGGGATCGGCCAACCGTCGGCGTGCGCCAGCGCCGACGGCGCAATCGCGGTCCAGCCGCGCGGCGGCACTGCTTCCGCGAGCGGTCCCGCGCCGTCCCACGGGCTAGCCGAACTGGCTTTGCGCCCGGCGTGCCCGATCTGCACGCCAAGCGGGATACCCTGATCGCGATACAGCCCGGCCAACTGACGGAAACCAGCGATCTGGCCGTCGTGCCATAGGCCGAGACAGCCCTCGCTGATACGGCCGTCGCGTTCAACGGCCGTTGCCTCGATCAGCGCACCTCCCACACCGCCGAGCGCAAAGCGCGCGTGATGCGCAAGATGCCACGCGCCGACCTGACCTTCGACGGCACGGTATTGACACATCGGCGACACGACGATCCGATTGGCGAAAGTCGTGCCTCGCGAACTGAACGGTGTGAACAGGCTGATCTCGCGCATGGTGGGCTCAGGCCTTTTGTGCCGCGCAGCGCGCGACATAGGCGTTGATGTCGTCGAGGATCGACACGATCTTCGCGCGCCGTTGAATGCCTTCTTCACCAAGCGCGGAAAACGTCGTGAGTGGAGGACGCACATCGCCGACCGGATAACCCTGCGATGCCGCCAGCGCCTTCGAGTAGCACTGATGCCCATAAGTCGGATGACCTTCCGCGATGATCCGGTCGAAACTGCCAATCATCTTCTGGATGGTCTTTGCCTCTTCGATGTCGCCTTCGACCAGCGCATCCCACATAAGCGTGGAGGCTTTCGGAATGTAGTTCGCATACGGATTGACATATCCGACCGCACCGAGCAGGAAGCTTTCCACCGGCCGTTCGCCCGCGAAGACGTTCATCACGCCGTCGGTGGCCTCGATCACGTCGTAGACACGCCCTACGTCCATACTCGCTTCCTTGATGTAGCGCACGTTGTCGAATGCACGGGTCAGACGCGCCACCAGTTGCGCCGACATGTCGACATTGGTCGTGACCGGGTTGTTGTACAGCATGATCGGCAGCGACGTGGCTTCGGAAATCGCCCGGTAGTATTCGAAGATTTCATCTTCGGTTGGCGTGTAGTAATACGGTGGAACAATCATGTATCCGTCCACTCCGAGCGCTTCCGCTTCGCGGGTGTAGCGCACCGCGTTGGGTGTCGACGCGTTCATCGTACCGACCAGCACGTCCATTCGCCCTGCAACGTGCTTGACCGTGGCCTCTACATATTGCGTGCGTTCTTCGTCCGTGATCGTCAAAAACTCGCCCGTGGTGCCAAGAATGATGACACCGGGGGAACCCGCTTCTATCTGCCAGTCGAGAAAACGCTTGAGCGCCTCTATATCGATCGACTTACCGTCCGCTGTGAACGGCGTAACGGTCACGCCGTAACTGCCTCGAAAAACTTTACACACGTAGCTTTCTCCAATTTACTCGTTGAACTTCAGAGCGCCATGCGCACAATTGTCACACGCCGAATTTGATGATCTTCCTGCTTTTCATAAAGCCTGCAACGTTGCCATCGTCCCGAACCTCGCCCTATATCGGTAATTTTTGTCGTCTCTCATCACTTTATGACGCGAAAATTACCTAAATTTCATAAAAATCCCACAATCATTTTTGTTCACATGGCGCCTGAATGTTAGCATGGCGCACGTTTTGTCACAAAGCACCTGCATCGAAATTCCCAACTTGCCGTGTGCTGTGGCGACCGCAGAACGTGCAAACCACGTGTGCAGGTAGTTCGACCCAGTCAACCGCTTCGCACCTGCTGCGAGGCATCTGGTTCGCACTACCAATTTCCAGCAGTATCAATTCAGGGGAGTTGAGCGGCATGAGGACTATCAGACGGATCGCTGCGCTTGTCGGCGTTGCGGCAACGGGTTTGGCTCACGCACAAAGCAGCGTGACGATGTACGGCGTGATCGACGTAGGCCCCACATTCGTCAGCAACGAAGGCGGCGCACACAACATCAAGATGGACGACTCGATCGCGTCGGGCAATCGCTGGGGCTTGAAAGGAACGGAAGATCTGGGTGGCGGACTGCAAGCGATTTTCACCCTTGAAAACGGCTTCGACGCGTTAAATGGCACCTTCCGTCAAGGTGGTCGCGAATTCGGCCGTCAGGCATGGGTAGGCCTGCAAAACAAATACGGTTCCATTACGATGGGCCGTCAATACGACCTGATTTACGATTACACCGCCATCTACGCGATGAGCGCCTGGGCAAGCGGTTACGCGACTCACCAAGGCGATCTGGACCGCATGGGCTGGGAACGCCTAGACAACGTCATCAAGCTCAAGAGCGCCGATTTCAACGGATTGCAAGCCGGCGCATTGTATTCGTTCGGCAACGTGCCGGGCAGTTTGCATGAAGATAGTTCGTGGTCTTTTGGCGGACAATATAACCATGGTCCGTTCTCCGCCGGCGTGGTCTATCTGCGCATGAACAACCCGAATGGCTCGAATGCGATAGACCCGTATGCGTCAATGGGCGTCTCCAGTTTCCTCGGCCAGACTACCGCAACGCGCGACCCGTCCACCGGCCAGGTCACCGACCTGTTCTCCAGCACAGCGATGCAGATCGACAGTCAGAGCGTGCTAACGGTCGGCGCGAGTTACATACTGGGGAAGGTCACCTACGGACTTGCGTATTCGGATGTCTGGTTCAAGGGCTTCGGCCAGACCGCGGTGCTACGCACGTATGACGCGGGTGCCTCGTGGCAGGTCACACCTTCGTTCAACGCCTCGGCAGGTTACTTCTATTCGACCCTGGACGGACACCACTACAACGAAGCCAGCCTCGGCTTCGACTACAACTTCTCCAAGAGAACCGACGTCTATTTGCAAGGCTCTTATCTGCGTGCTTCCTCGGGCGTCGATGCTGTGCAGGGCTACCTGTTCACGCCGTCGACCACCAGTACGCAGACAAGCGTACGTATTGGTCTGCGTCACCGCTTCTGATGTGAAAGCGCCGTACGGCTCGTCGAGCCGTGCGGCGCTGGTTGTGGCCCGAAGTTTCGCTGCGGATGAATCCAGTGTTTTATTGTCCAGCCAGCGCCCGCAACTCTTCCTCTTGCAGACGCATTGGCGAATAAGGCTGCATGTCGACACCCGGATCGCGGCCCGTCATCAGATCGGCGACCAGACGGGCGGTGAGCGGCCCAAGCGTATAACCGGCGTCGCCAGGAATAGCCGCATGCAGTCCCGGCAAACCCGGCATCTCGCCCAGCACACCGCGCCCGTCCACCTTCGAATTCAGACCGGCCCACGTGCGGATGATCTGCAACTGCGCCAGCGACTGCACCATGTATTGCGCCAGCGAAACGTTCCCAATCAGGCTCGCCGGATCAACCACAGGATAATCCGATCCGGGTGCAAGTTTCGCGGGCCAGCCACCTCCGATCACAACTTGCCCGGTAGACAACTGCTTGAGCGTGATCGAACGCTCCGCATGCTGCACCAGATGCAGGATCAGCGGCGGCGCGGCCTCGGTGATATTCATGTGCAACGGCTCGGGCTCCACCGGCAGGAAAGCGCCCACGCTATCCATCAACGCACGCGCACCGGGACCAGCCGCAACTGCGACCTGCCGCGCCTGGAGCGAACCCAGCGTGGTGGCAAGCGTGAACCCCGGAGAGATGGCACACAGTCGTTCGACCTTGCATCGGTCGACGATCGTCACGCCCAGACGGACCGCCCACGCCCGCACCTGTGCATTGCAGCGGAGGGGGTTGAGCTTGCCTTCGTTGGCGCACAATTCCGCACCGTATGCGGCTGGACCGAGATAAGGCGCGATACGCTCGAGATCGCCCCGTTCGAGCAACTCGACCGACAAACCCAGTTCGCGCTCACGCCGACTCTTCGTCACGAGAAATTCGAATTGCTCGGGCGTCTCCGCAACCATCAACCCGCCAGAGACTTTCATTTCGAAATCGGCGCCGATATCGCGCTCGAATTCCCGCCAGTATTCAACTGCTCTGGGATAGAGCGGCAACTGCTGTTCGAAACCGGCCACGCGCTGCGGAAAGAGCCGCATGAAGCGGCTTTGCATCTGCACGTGCAGGCTGCCGGCATTAGCTGTCGAAGCCGAAGATCCGCCCGCATCGATCAACGTCACCGCACGGCCGCGCTGCGCAAGAAAGCCGGCCAGACACAAGCCGACAATACCTCCGCCGATCACTGCGACATCGGTTTGACGGCATGGCAATTCGTCTATCCGGATGGGGCTCATGATCCGCTGCCGCGCCCGCTCAGTTCCGCAATCGTTACCGGCTTGACCGGCACGCGTGGGGCAAAACCAGACATCTCGTCACGCGAGCGGCCAAAGCGTTCGCACACGATCTCATCCAGCACAGGCGCGCAGTAGCGGCCCTGACAGCGTCCCATGCCGATACGCGTGCGTCGCTTGATCGCGCCGGCTGTGCTGAGACCTTCGTCGAGCGCCGCATCGAGCTGAGCGAAAGTCACTTCCTCGCAGCGGCAAATCACCGTGTCGCCACAACGCTCCCTGGGTGCTGTCAGCGGGCTCGCGTAGACGTTCCAGAGCGCGTGCTGGAAGCGGCGCTGTCTGGCCAGTTCATTGACCGCGCGGGCACGTTCGTGCATCAACGTTTCGGCGGGCGCATGGCCCAACGCGGCAGCCACCGCTGCACCGACGACCACGCCCTCGGCAAGCGCCGCTTTCGCACCGCCGAGGCCCGTGCAGTCGCCGAGGGCATACACGCCCGCGATGCTCGTCAGACCTGTCTCGTCGCGGCGCGTCGCCAGTTGCCGTCTGCGCGGATCGAAGTCATGCACGCAGCCCAGCGCGCGGAGCAGTTCGTTGGCCGGCTCGAAGCCGTAGCCGAGACACACCACGTCCACTTCAATGCGCTGAGTCAGCGTCGCGCCCGAAACATGCGCCAACGTCACGGAAAGTCCACCGGCAACTTTCTCGATCGACTCGATCACCGTGTCGTTGACGATACGCACGCCATGTCGCTTTACCGTTCGCAGATAACCGACACCTTCGGCGACGAGCGCAGGGGCAGCAAGACCCATAGTCAGCAATGAATCGAGCGAGCCGAGGCCAGGCGCGGGTGCCGCTTCCACCACCGCCGCGACGGTCGCCCCGCCGCTCAGCAACTCCGCCGCCAGTTGAAGATTCAACGGACCATTTCCCGCGATCAGCACGCGCTGGCCGGGCAGGCGCCGCGACGTGCGCCACAAGGTCTGCGCGGCGCCGGTCGTCATGACACCGGGCAGCGTCCAGCCCGGCACCTGCCAGCCGCGCTCATACGCGCCGGCTGCCACGATGCAGGCGGCGGGACGAAAACGAATGGATCGCCCCCGCACCGTCGCAATAAATTCCTTCGGTTCGAACGCGCCCCAGACCGGCGCGTCGGCAATAATCTGGACGCCTGCCTTGCGGGCCGCATCTATGAGTGCCGCACCGCGCCGATGTTGCGCGTCCGCCGGCAACACGCCCTGCTCCGATACGCCGAGCTGCTTGTAGTACTGGCCGCCGGCCTGACTACGCTCATCGAGCACGGTTACGCCGACACCCGCGCGTTGCGCGAAGAGCGCCGCCGATAATCCGCCCGGTCCTGCGCCAATCACCAGTAATTCGGGCTCGCGCAACTCGGGTTCGTCCGTGCCGGTGAATGCGCCTGACACATTCACGCCGGCGGATGGAGATGGCGCGATCAGCGGTCGCCCATGCGCGCCGCGCCGTACGCTGATCGGTTTTTCGATCTTCGTCATGCAGGCGCGCCGATTGGCGACGCCGTCCACTTCGACCAGGCAATCCTGACACACGCCCATTCCGCAAAAGACGCCGCGCGGCTGCCCCGATGCGGTAGTTCGAAAATCTTGCACGCCGTGGGCGGTTAGCGTCGCCGCGAGCGTTTCGCCGGGCCGCGCGCGCAACGTCGCACCTTCGAACTCGATAGGAATGGTTTGGGTCATGATCGATCAGCGCATATGCCGGGATGCGTCCGGCAAGAGAAAGCGGCCTGTTTCAAAGCGACGGCTCCAGGCGGGTGTTCAGCACGAGTTCCGCCACCGTTGCATTGTTCGGCAGCGACAACAGGAAGGCGATCGTATCAGCAACCGTTTCCGGATCCAGCCGGTCCGCCGCTGGGCTCGCGCTTGCGAATGTCGCGATCAGCTCGGTGTTGACCGCGCCGGGACATACCGCTGTTGCGCGCACGCCGCTATCCCAGCCTTCGAAACGCGCCGCGTGCGTCAGCGCCATCACTGCATGCTTGGTCATCGAGTAGCCGATGGAATCCGTGGGCCGGTAGCGCTTGCCATCGGTCGAAGCAATGTTGATGACCCGGCCCCGGCCGCTCAATTTCAGGGCGGGCATGGCGGCGCGAATCGCGCGGTACGGACCCTTCACATTGACTTCCCACATCTGGTCGAGCGCGCTTTCATCGCCGCGGTCGAACGTGATTTCGAGCAGGATGCCGGCATTGTTGATCAGTGCGTCGATCTGGCCGAAGCGTTCGAGCGTTGCTGCGACCCATGAAGTGGCCGAGGCCGCTTCAAACGCGTCGTAGTGCGCAATCAGCACGCGTGCGGTATCCGCCGCCAGCGCCGGGGCGATCTTCGTGGCGTCGCGTACGCCGAGCGACAACGTATAGCCTTCGTCATATAGACGCGCCGCGATAGCGGCGCCGATGCCGCGCGATGCGCCGGATAGCATCACGACGCGTCCTTCCGTTTCGACTTGCGCCATCAGAATAGCCCTTGATAAACGCCGCCGTCGTTGACGATATTCTGGGCGGTCATGAAACCGTTCTGCGCGCTGCACAAAAACGCGATCAGGTCGCCGCATTCTGCCGGATCGGCAAATCTGCCGGCTGGGCAATGACGCAAGCGGTCTTCGACGATCGCTTCGAAAGTCGTGTTGCCGCGCGCCGCGTGACCGTGCAGATTGGTGATAAGTGCGTCGGTCTCGAACAGGCCCGGACATACGCTGTTGATAACCACGTTCCGCGCAATGAGTTCACGCGCCATTGCGGCAATCGCGCCGGTCAGCGCGAGGCGCGCTGCGTGACTGGGCGCAAAGCCAACCTGCGGAAACTTGATGAAGCTTACCGACATATTGACGATCCGGCCAAAGCCACGCGTGGTCATGCCCGGCACGACGGCACGGATCAATTCGAGTGACGAATAGAAGTGAGCTTCCATCCAGCCGTCCCACGCCTCACGGGTGAGCGTTCGGAAGTCGTCCGGCACCTGGCGAATACCGGGATTCGCAACGAGGATATCCACGACCCCCGCTTTCGCCAGCACTTCAGATCGGCCTTCTGCCGTGCCCAGATCGGCGCTCACCGTTTCGACTTTCACTCCTGTTTCGTCGATAAGTTGTTGCGCGGCCACGCGGAGCGTCTCATGCGACCGCGCGACCAGTGTCAGGTCCACGCCTTCGCGCGCGAGCGAGCGCGCCGCCGCGAATCCCAGCCCCTTGCTCCCGCCGCATACCACCGCGCGACGTCCTCTGATTCCCAAATCCATACCATCTCCGCTAGCCGGCGCACCGTGCGTCGGCCTATCTCCTGTTGAGCCGCGCGGCGGCCCGCTTATCGAACCGTCCCGCTGCAGCCTCCCGTTGCACCCGTAAGTAACGTGGCCTATTTCTCCGGCTTTGCGAACGAGGCCGCCAGGAGGCGCGGAGGCACCTTGAAGCGCCCCGCTACATCACGCCATTGCTCGCGCACGGTCGTGACCTCCGCGGTATCGCCCGAGACCAGCACCGTAGCCGGCAACAATTGCGCGTTGTAGCGCGCTGCGCCGGACTCCGTGTATCCGCCGGCATCGAGAAACGCTACGAAGTCGCCCCGCTCGAGCAACGGCATCACCCGGTCCGCACCAACTTCATCGGAATTGCAGAGCGGACCGACCAGATCGACATGGTCGTTCGCCTCACGCCCCGTGTCCTTGACCGCGACTGCGTGGTAATACCAGTCGAGCGCGGACGCCCACGAAAGATGATTCGTCGACAAGTCGAGATTCACCCACTTCTTCGACGCGCCCTGTTTGATCGCCCCTACCTGCCCAACAGCGACGCCAGACGGCCCCGATATCGCCCGGCCCGGTTCGATACGCAGCTTGGGCAGCGGCAATTTCAGCCGCTCCGCTTCTTCACGGATCGCCGCACCGCACAAGCGCCCGTAAATGTCCGGCGTCGGCGCCGCGCTGTCGTCGATCTGCGAACGCGGCCCCGTGCCATACCATTTCCCAAAGGTCCAGCCGCCGCCAATATCGATGCATGGTGGCGTCCAGCCCGTTTCGTCGCGCAGGAAGCCGGACCAGACGATCATTTCGCGTGCCATGATCGCGAAATTTTCCGGATCGTTCGACATGCGGCTCAGGTGGAAATGCGTTTCCTTCAGTTCGATATTCGCCATCTTCTGGGCGCGCTTCACGATGTCGACTGTCTGCTCACGCGTCATGCCCCACTTGGTGGAATCGCTTTGTTCCTTGAGCGTGCCGGGACCGTGCATCGCCACGCCCGTGCGTCCGGCAAGCGGCAGCAAGTCGAGCTTCAAACGGATGCCGATTGCGACCTTCCTGCCAAGCCGCTTCGATATGACGTCGATACGGTCCAGTTCGTCCATTGCGTCGATGTTCACGCAAATGCCGTTGGCAATCGCCATCTCCAACTCTTCGTCCTGCTTGTTCGATCCGTTCAGCACGAGCTTTTGCGGATCTGTGCCGGCCAGCAACGCTATATACATCTCGTTCACGCCGAAACAATCACCGCCAGCGCCTTCCTGATTGAGAATGTGGCGGATCGCAAGACCGTTATTCGACTTGTTCGCAAACAGGATTTCGACCTGCGGATAGTGAGCAAGGAAACCGTCGCGAAACGCACGATAGCGGTCGCGCAATTCGTTTTCGGAAATGATGTAAAGCGGCGCACCGTGCGTTTCCGCGAGTGCCTGCACATCGCATCCGTCGACCCACAGATCGCCGTTTGCGCCAATGCCGATGTATTTGCCGTACTGGACGGAAAAGCCACAGGGGTTGGCATCCGTCTTCGGTTGCGTTTGATGTTGCGTCATTGTTCTCTCCTTGCTTATATTTCCGTGCACCTTCCGCTCTACAGCAGACCTTCCGCCTGCAAGCCGGCCGCGAGCGCGTCGCACTGGCTCGCGCTGAGCGCTCGCAGCGGCGCGCGCGGCTTGCCGCCGCCGGGAAGACCGAGCAGATCCATCGCCGCTTTGGTCGACGGATACAACGTGCGGCCCCCGCTCGTAAACAGATCGGTCAAACGACGGCCCGTAGCCTGGAGCCGTGCGGCCAATAACCGTTCGCCATCGCGCGCAGCTTCGAAAAGCGTTTGCCCTCCTTCGTCCCAGACATTCGGGAAACAGTCGATCACACCGTCCGCGCCCAATTCGATCGCCGGCACGCCGAATACCGAGGAAGGTCCGCAAAAGACACGTAAAGTGTCCCGCACGGCAAGGAAGGTGCCGTAAAAGTTGTTCCAGTCACCGGAGCTTTCCTTCACGGCGACCACGCGTTCCAGTTGGCCCAGGCGCTCGACCAGCTTCGGTGTCAGATAATTCACCGCATTTCCGGGGATGTTGTAGAGCATCACTGGCAAACCGATACACGCGGTGACAGCGGCGTAGTGCGCGTAGATTTCGTCGTCCGTTAGTTTGACGAAGTAAGGCGGCAGGATTAGCGCGCCGTCGCAACCCGCCTGTTCGGCTTGCAAAGTCAGCGCAATCGTGTCTTCCACACCAATCATCCCGGTGCCTGCGATCAGCGTGCCGCGCGTACCGATCACCGCTTTCGACACCGCGAACAAGCGGCTGCGTTCCGCAGCGGTCATTGCCCAGAATTCGCCAGTGCAGCCGCCCACCACGACGCCAGTCGCGCCGAGCGCGAGATGCCGCTCGATGACATCGCCCAGTTCGTTTTCATCGATCTTGCCGTTATCGTCGAACGGCGTGGTGATTGCCGGCATTGCGCCGACCCAGTTCACACTATCTCGGTTCATTCAGAATCCCGTGGTCATTGAAATCGAAGTTCATGCGGCGTCGCGGGTGCGCTTGATCGCGGTAACGTTGACGTCGTCGCGGTTCTGGCGCAAACCGCTTTGCCGGCAAAACACATGCACACGCGCAAGCGTGACGTCGAAAGGCACGTCCTGGCCGGCGCGCAGTTCGGCGGCAAGCGGCACGTCGCTGGCAATCCGCGTGCAAAGCGTCGCGCCGCCGCACTCCATCAGCACGATCGATTCATGGCCGGTCGGCTCGACCACCTTGATGCGAGCGCTGTGCGCGCCTCGCCCCAACACGATGTCCTCGGGACGTAATCCGATTGCCACTTCGCGCGCCGCATCGCCGCACAATGCCGAATTCGGCAGTCTCAGCAACAAACCGCCGGCACGCACCGAGAAACCGTGATCGTCGCGCTGCATGTCACCATCGATCAACGACATGGCCGGCGTGCCGATGAAACCCGCAACGAACTGATTGGCTGGGCGGTAGTAGATCTCATCAGGCGTGCCGAACTGCTGCAGGACGCCGCCATTCATCACGGCGATACGCGTTGACATGGTCATCGCCTCGAGCTGATCGTGCGTGACGTAGACTGTCGTCGTGCCGATCCGTCTGTGTAGCTCGATCAGTTCTGCCCGCATATGCGCGCGCAGCTTCGCGTCCAGATTCGAGAGCGGTTCGTCGAGCAGAAACACTTTCGGTTTTCGAATCAGCGCGCGACCGAGCGCAACCCGTTGCTGCTGACCACCAGACAACTGTTTTGGCTTTCTGGCCAGCAACGGTTCGAGTTGCAGCAACTGCGCGATGCTCGCCAGCATCGCCGGCCATTCGCCTTTCGGTACACCGCGCTTTTTGAGCGGGTAGACAATGTTCTCCGCCACCGTCAAATGCGGGTAAAGCGCGTACGATTGGAACACCATTGCGATATCGCGTTTGGCGGGCGGCAGTTCATGCACCTGCTGACCGCCGATGTGGATTGCGCCGCTCGTCGGTTGTTCGAGGCCTGCTAGCATGCGCAGCGTAGTCGTCTTGCCGCAGCCCGAAGGCCCGAGCAGACATACGAATTCGCCGTCGCGAATATCGAGGTCGAGCGACGGGATGGAGACGGTCTCGCCGAAAACCTTGCGTACGTTCCTGAAACTTACTGCTGCCATTTATCTGCTCCAGAATGCGTGTGTCTGGTGTTGCCGGTATTCATCCCTTTACTCCGCCCGCGCCAAAGCCGCTTGTCAGATAGCGCTGCATGAAGGCGAAAAAGAACAGCAATGGAACGCTCATCATCACGGAAGCCGCCATCAGCAAAGACCACTCAATGTTGAACGACGACACGAGCATATTCATCACACCGGTAGTAAGCGGTCGCGTCTCATCGGTGTTGACCATGACGAGTGCGTAGAGGTACTCGTTCCACGCCAGAATGAATGTGAAGAGCGCGGTCGAAATAATGCCTGGGAGCGCCTGCGGCAGGATCACGTCCCTGAACGCGCCGAGGCGGCCTGCACCGTCTACGAGCGCGGCGGCCTCCAGATCTTCTGGAATACCGGCCATGAACGACCGCAGCAGCCACAGCGCGTATGGCAGTGCGAACGTGGTGTACGAGATCACGAGGCTGGTCAACGTGTTCTCGAGCCCGAGCTTCACCATCATCAGATAGAGCGGAATGATGAGCACGACCGACGGCATCAGATAGGTGCAGAGCACCGCCACGGCGATCGTCTCGCGACCGCGATATCTGAAGCGCGCGAGACTGTAGCCACCAAGTGTCGCCACCGCCATTACTACGACCGTAGTCGCTACCGAAAGCATCACGGAATTCCAGAAATAGCTCAGGAAAGGTGTGTCTTCGAGTAATCGCCGGTAATGCTCGAACGTTACGTGTTCCGGCAACAGCTTGATCGGAAAGACGAACAATTCACTTTGCGGCTTGATCGACGTGAGCACCATCCAGATCAGCGGAAATACCATCAGGATCACGATCACCCAGGTCACGAGCGACGCCAGCGGGTTGAATTTATCGGCTCGCATCTTGACTCCTCGTGCGCTGCGAACGATAGAGATAAGCCGCCATCAGCAGCCCCATGACCACCATCATGCCCACCGCCGAGGTGGAGGCCGTGCCCATCTGGTTCAGACCGAACGCCTGTTGATAGACCAGTAGCGGCACGGAGCGCGTCTGATTGACCGGCCCTCCGCCGGTCATCAGATACAACAGGTCGAATTCCTTGAAATCCCAGATGATGCGCAGCAGGATCACGACGCCCAGCACCTCGCGCAATTGAGGCAACGTGACGTCGAAGAATCGGCCGACCGGGCCCGCTCCGTCCATACGCGCTGCTTCGTAAAGCGACAACGGGATGGTTTGAAGGCGCGCCAGTACCGCTATTACGACGAACGGAAAGTACTTCCACGTACCCACCAGCACTATGCTGATCATCGCATTCGGCATCTGTCCCAGCCAGTTCACCGGCGCATCGACAAGATGCAATTCGAGCAGAACCTGGTTCAGGAGGCCGTAGAGGTCGTTGAACAGCCAGCGCCAGACCAGCACCGCGACCACCGTCGACACGAAGTACGGAAACAGTACGAGGCTGCGCGCCGCCGAGCGGAACAGAATCTTTTCGTTCAGCAGCAACGCCATCCCAACGCCGCAGAGAATCTGCAGGATCAGCGTCGAGGTGGTCCAGACGATGGTGACCCAGAGGGAGAACCAGAATGTCGGCGAGCCGAGCATGTCGCGGTAGTTGGCCAGCCCGACGAATGACGATTGCTGGGTCGGCGTATATACCGAATTCAGCGAAAGCCACAGCGCGTAGAGCAGCGGATACACGATCGTTGCAATCAGCAGCAACATCGCGGGGGCGATCAGCAGAATACCGAGCCGACTATAAGCAGACTCGAGCGAACGAACACCCATGCTGGACAATGAGGCGGTAGCCATGCGTATTTCCGTAACGGATCCATCTCTGCCTGACTGCCAGGAAGCGCGGACGCTGGCTGGCACAGACGTGCTGTAAATACCGCCCGCGATTTGCAGGCGGTATTCCGGGCTCATCGCTCAGGCTTTCATCAATGCTTCGAGCTTCTTCGCCGTGGCGGAAACCACTGGCTTTGGCGCTTCGTTGTTCAGCACGACGCGCTGCACCATCTCGGCCAGAACGTTGCTTGCGACGATCTCGTTGGCGCGCCGGTTCGGCTTATGCGCCGGCGACTCATAACCGAGGTTATGACCCGCCGCTGCCGCGGCGGACATCAGCGCTACTTCTTTCGGATACTTCCTGATGATCGGATTGCTAATGTAACGAGGGTCCGCGGCAATGGTCTTCAATACTGGCAATAGGTGCGCGGGTGCACCGAGCAACTCCGAGATATAACCGGCAGGATCGAAAAGATATTCCGCGAACAGTTTGGATGCCGAAATGTTCTTGGCTTTCTTCGGAATGAAGATGCACGGAAAGTCGTTATAGGTCCAAGGCGGAACCGATTTCGAAATGGTCGGGTAAGTCGCACACGTGACGAAATCCGCGATACCAGGATTCTGCGTCGCGATGTTGTCGAGTATGCGTCCGCCATAAATGCCCGTCGCGGTCGAACCCGATACGAACGCTGTCAGGCTTTCACCCCAGCTGTAACCAGTCGCGCCCGGCGGGCAGAATTCACGCATCGATTTGTAGAAGTCGAGTGCGTCCAGCGTCGCCTGGCTGTCGATGGCAACCTGCAGGTCTGGCGTGAACACCTGACCGCCCGCCCGGTGGATGAAGCCCAGCATGATCAGCGACGTCATGCTGTTCAGTCCGTACGGCAGCGGTGCGCCGTAAATACGCCCGCCCTGCATTTTCTTGCACGCGGCGCGCAACTCATCCCATGTTTCGGGCACCTTCTCCACGCCAGCTTTCTGCATCAGATCGCGCCGGATCCACAACACATCCGCCGCGGTATTCGCGAGTCCCGTCGCACACAGTTTGCCGTCAGCGGTTTTGAACACGTCGTTCGCGCTGGGGTAGTACTTGTCTGCACCTACGGCTGCAACGACGTCGTCGATAGGGGCAACCAGGCCGTCGGCGTAATACGTTTGCGCTGCATACGAAGGCAGGTGCGTGATGATGTCCGGCACCTGATTCGCCGCGAAGGCCGCAGCAAGTTGCGCGGGATAGCCTTCGTCGGACGTTGCTTCGAACACCACCTTAACGCCTTGATGCGCTGCCATGAACCCGGCAATTTGCGCCTTGTAGGCCTTCAGTTGATCAGGCGCCGCCTGAGTCGACCACCAGCGCAACGTGATCGGCTCCGCGCCGAAGGCGGCGCGGCCGAACGGCAAACCTGCCGCAGCCGACAAGCCGGCCGATGCTGCCAACTTGAGCAGTCGGCGCCGTTTTCCCGAATGACCCGCCGTTTCTCGCTCCCCATTTCTGCCGACCGCCATGCCCATATCCCCCAATTTAGTGCGCCAGTCGCACAGTTGTTCGTATTTATACCTGACAAAAAAATAGGAAACAACGTTATTTCAAGGCAGTTGCCAAAAAATTCTGGCAGCCAGCTTAATTTGTGGAAATTGTGTGCGCGATGCGGACGAGAGGTTTCATTGATGGCGAGGCTTGCCGCGCTTGCGCAGATCACACGGTGGAATGTGCGGGCAGGATGATCCTCACTTCAGCGCACAGGCTGCGGTGCATGTCGGAGTCGCATCAAAACGATGCCCGGTGCGACAGCCATCTGCTGGGCGCGAATGTGTCGCGGGCGATCAAGCATTGCCGCGCCGTCGAGAGCAGCCGACGAGGCTGCCTCAAGGCCGCGTTGGCCGAATGGTTCTGGCGCATCGATATCGGCCTCTACACGCTTTTTCTTCGCTATGTTCGCCGGCCGCTTCATGCTTTTTGGCGAGACGCTCGAGCCATTACTCAATCATCCGTTGCAATCGATCTTTCTCGGCGCGCTGCTGCTCTGGGATACCGGGCTCTGGTCCTGCGACGTGAAGGGTTGCCGATGCCAGACCTTGCATGGCAACGCTATACTTGCGCCCCCATCCCTCCATCGACTGACACATGAAGAAGTGGCTTGCCTCTCTGTTGTTAGCCGTTGCAGCTCACGCGAGCGCAGCGCCTTCCTGCACCCAGTTCACGCCGAATGCGCAATGGCCGGTTCTGAGCAATCAGAAGATGGCCCCCAAAACGCGCATGCTCTGCTATAGCGATTTCGCGGTTTTGCATTCGGGTATTACACATGGTCCGCTGTGGTCCGCGGAGCATCTCACGCGCGACCATATCGAGGCGGCCAAAGATATGGTGCGCACCAACAAGTTCTTTGAAGACGCACGTTTGCCAGACGGCGAAGGCGCCACGTTAGCGGACTATAAACGCAGCGGATTCGATCGCGGCCACATGAGCCCGGCGGGCAATCGCTGGAATCAGGAAGCGATGGCACAATCGTTCTCGCTCGCCAACGTCGTGCCGCAAAACCGCGAGAACAACCAGCGCCTGTGGGCACGCATTGAAACCTCCGTGCGCAAGATCGCGGTCTCGTACGACGATACGTATGTCGTCACCGGCCCGATCTTCAACGGCCAGCAGTTGCAGACCATTGGACCGACGCGCGTGTTCGTGCCGACGCAGTTGTTCAAGGTGGTATACGTGCCTTCGCGGCAGATGGCGTTCTCAGTGGTGGTGGACAATGTTTCGACCAACCGTTATGACATCAAGACGATTCACGAACTCGAGGCGATGTCGGGCGTCCGTTTTCCGGGCATTCCGGAGAGCCTCAAAGATCAGCGACCGGGAGGACTGAAAGGTGTTTAAACCCTATTCGAACGACGACGACGTGCTCAACATTCAGGGCGATGCGCTGACCGTGAGCAACGGCACCACGCGCATCGTGCTGAACGGCACGCTGGAACTGACACAGGATCAGCGCGGATTGAAAGCGGCGATCGCACTGAAGGAAGCGGTGGATGCGATCGTCGCCAGCTTGCAGGCGCAGGGTAATTTGCCCGCAAAGGTGAAGGACGAGCCCGATGCCAAGCCGGGCGTCGTACAGAATCCGTTTCAATAAGGCGGTAGCGCGGCGTAATAGTAGGGCGAAGGCGCGGAGACTTCTCGCCGCCTTCGCCGTCTCGTCGCACGCTGCCGCACGCTTCAAGAATTCGCCTCAAAAAGCGCATTCGTCGTATCACGCGTCTTGCACACCGCGGTGAGTCTCGCAGCCACAACTGCTTCGGGATCCCAAGATATGTTTCAGCGGTTACGTTTTGTCACCACAAGCTCGTCAACTCCTGTCTCCCGGCGGGCGTTAACCCGGCAGCGCTGAATCATTTCAGCCGCGACACAAGAATCAACCGGTTAAACCAGGAGTTAAACCATGAAGACGCTTTTCGCTGCTCTCGCTTCCGCTTTGCTCGTGTCGACCGCTTTTGCTCAAACGGCCGCACCGTCCAGCACACAACCTGCGCAGCCCGCGCAAACGCAGCCCGCTGGACAGGCGAACCTGAAGGCGAGCACCGCCGTGCAAACGGGCGCGACGGATGAAGGCGCAGCGGCCACCAAAGCGCCGGCCAAAACCACGGCCAAAACGCATGTGAAGAAGACTTCTGCCCATCACACGGCAAAAGTGCACAAGACCACGAAGAAGGCCGCCGCAGAAACGAGCGCCGCCAACCCCAAAACCGAGAGCGCAAAAGAGGCCAGCAATGCCCCGGCAAAAGCCGACGGCGCAAAAACCGACACGACGAAAACGCAATAACAGGTGATCGGTTTCGGCACGCACCGGCCAGGCATGTGTAGATAATCGAAGCCGAACTGTGCCGTTCAGGGAGGGCGAGTCATATGACTCGCCTTTTTTTATGCACGTTCGAGCGCGCGACGAATGCTTGCTGGCAAGACGGATCCGCAATCGCCCAGTATGATTTTTTCAGCGGATGCCTCAATTTTTGCACTGCGTTTACCTGCCGACGTCTAATCTCGAACTGTCCTGATCAACCTTGGCGTCCACGGACGCCGCATCACATGGCTCTCTCACAATCAATCGGCAACGCTGCCGCTCAGCCGCTCAACGAGCCGCGCGTTCAACGCAACAATGTCATTCCCTTTCCCGCGGCACGCGTTCGCTTGCAGGTCACCCTGCCTCACCGATCGTGCGAACTTCCCGGCACCCAGCTTCGCGTCCTGCTTCATTCTCCCCTCGGTGTCTATGTCGTTGCCACGGAAGCGATGCGCCAGGAAATTCGCGTACAACTCGACATTGCCTTCGACGACCTCGACTTCACACTGCACACGCTGATCTCGACACTTCCCGCCGCGATGATCGGCCCATTGAAGCGCCGCAGCGCGGTCGCGAAGGCGCGCTAATCATGTTCTCAGGTATCTGGTTACCAATCGTCACGCCGCTGCGCAACGGCGAAGTCGACATCGACGCATTGCAGCGCCTCGCCGACTATTATTCGCGCACGGAGATCGCCGGCATTGTCGCGTTGAGCACAACCGGCGAAGCGGCCTTGCTACAGGACGCCGAGCGTCTCACCGTATTGCAGGCGCTAAGCGATGTAGTCCGCTCCCGTCTGCCAATGCTGATCGGCGTCGGCGGATCGAATACACGCGACGTCCTGCACGATATCCAGCGCTACGAACGGTGGGACTGCGCGGGCTATCTGGTCTCCGCGCCGTCATACATATGTCCGGATCAGGCCGGCGTGCAGTGGCATTTCGAGCAGGTCGCAGGCGCGACCGGGCGTCCTGTCGTCCTCTATAACGTGCCACACCGAACCGGCGTGTCCATCGCGCCGGATACCGTCGCGCGACTCCTCGAATGCGGCAACATCGTCGCGATCAAGGAGTGCGTAAAAGAGCACTTCAGCCAGTTGAGCGCCCTGCCGATCAACGTCCTGTGCGGCACCGACGAAGCCCTGGACGACTGTCTGCATCACGGCGGAACAGGCGGCATTCTCGCCAGCGCGCACGTCTGCGCCGACCTGCTGGTTGCGTTCCAGGATCTGCTGCGAGCCGAACGCGACGTGGATGCGCGAAATCTGTTCGCCAGCTTGCTGCCGGTTTTACGGCTCCTGTTCGCCGCGCCCAATCCGTCCGCCATCAAGGCCATGCTGGCCTTCGATCATTCGCTCAGCGACGAAACACGCATGCCGGTCTCGCGCGCGTCGGCGCAACTGGTCGAGCGTCTGAGCACCGCGCGCGACAGGTTGCAGGACTTGCGCGCGGAGTTCGCCGGCGTGATGAACTAACGAATCCCTGTTCGATCTCCCGTCGCTGCGCCGCGAATGAGTACTTCATTCGCGGCGCAAGCTTGCGTCGAAACGCTGCATGCGAAGCGCAACGCGCCGCGCATAGCCACGTCCGCCGCCGCTGTAGCGGAGCAACGCGGCATCGAGATTGCCGCCGTTTTCGTCGAGATAGCGGCGCAGAATGGTCGAGCCGATCCGCACGTTGATTGCCGGATCGGTCAGATCGGCCGCGCCGGCAATCAATTGCGGATGCGCCGCCGGCAAGATCTGCATGAGCCCCCGCGCGCCCGCGACGCTGACCGCATTGCGATCGAAGCTCGATTCGACCGCCATCACGGCGAGCAGCAAGATGGGTGAGATAGCGTGGCGATCCGCTTCGATCAGTACCGCACGGGCAATCTTCAGCGATTCCGTCGGCGCCACGCGAAACTGCGCGCGCAGCACGGCGGTGATATCGCTGAGAGTCGGCAAGCCGGCTTCCAGAGTGGCGTCGCTCGCGACGAGCGGAGCCGATACGGCCGACTGTGCATCGGTATCAGTCTCGGCGGCATGCGCGGCAGCAGCGAACGAGAACATGATCGCCGCAAGCATGATCTTGAAACCGCGAGTTGCCGGGTAACGGTCGGCTCTTCGTCGTGGTGACACACCTTCCAGAGCGCTATCTCCATGCATATTTTCGCTTCCTGACCGGGATCCCTCGACCTTACCGGGCTGGATATAGCGAATCGCAATAGAAATGGGGGTGCGCCGTAAAATGCTTATAAAGATGTGGCGGCGCGTGGTGCATCGCGCGGGGTCTATGCGGGGTCTATGCAGGCAAAGGCAGAAGCACAGCCGTCAATCGGCTGCCGGATTCAATTGCGCCAAAGCGCCCAGTTTGTGCACATCGGTAATTTCGATTTCCGCATAACCGAGCTTCAGCGCACCTTGCGTTTCGAACTGCTTCAGTATCTGGTTGATGGTTTGCCGGGACAGCGCCAGCATCATCGCGAGATCCTCCTGCGGGACTTTGAGCACGCGCCGCAATGCGCCGGGCTCGCCGTAGCCGCCCGCCATCAATAACAAACGGCGCGCCACGCGCTGCGCTGCGGGCAGCAACGCGGCTTCTTCGATCGCGTCGAAAGCAAGGCGTAGTTTTTGCGTCAACAGCAAACCGAACACGTGCCAATAAGCCGGCGTGCGTTCGAGCAGTTCGGCGAGCGCGGCGCGCGGCACATGAAACAGCTCGGAATCGCGCTCGGCATACGCATCATGGGTTCGCGGCCGATTGTCGAACAGCGCGATCTCGCCGAACCAGTTCACCGGTTCGATGACGGCGAGCAAAGCCTCCTTGCCCGCCGAACTGGCCGCACCGATTCTCACCAGGCCGTCGAGCACGCAATAGAGGCCGTCGTCGGAATCACCGCGTGTGAAGAGCCGTTGACCGGCGGCGAGCCGTTCGAGACGCCCCGCTTCGACCAGTTGCGCCCGCATGGCAGCCGGCGCCGAGCGAAACCACGCGCTGCGCTCGAGCACCGCGGCAAGCTTGTTCGATGGAAAACTCGCAGTCATAGGACGGCACCCGTGTCCGATTGTCGGCTACCCGATGGTTTCAAATTCCGCTGCCCGCGATTATGCTGACTTTAACCAGGGAGCGGGATCCATGAGAACGCTGACGCAACAGCTGACGCAATACGCGGCCTACCATCGTGACCGGCGCAATATCGCCACGCACTTCATCGGCATTCCGATGATCGTGCTGGCGTTGGCGACGTTGTTGAGCCGGCCCGCTTTTGCTGTGGGCGCGTTACCGATGATGCTATCGCCGGCTTGGGTGCTATTCGTCGCGGCCACGCTCTACTACCTCGTGCTCGACGTGCCGCTCGGCGTAATGATGGCGTTCGTGTCCGCGTTATGTGTCGCGTTCGGCCAGTGGGCGGCGGCGCAATCCACGCTGGCGTGGCTCGTTATCGGCGTCGGTCTCTTTCTGGTCGGCTGGGTGTTTCAGTTCGTCGGCCATGTTGCTTACGAGCATCGCAAGCCTGCCTTCGTCGACGACGTGATCGGCCTGCTGATCGGACCGCTGTTCGTGCTTGCGGAAGCGTTGTTCGGCTTCGGCTGGCGACCCGCGCTGCGCGAAGCGATCGAGGCACAAGTCGGTCCGACGCGTATCAATGCGGACCGTACAGCGGCGCATCACTAGAGCGCGCCGCCTGATTCACCATCTGCATGTTCGATGCAGATCAATCCGGATCAGCCCGGCGCGAGGCGAACGAGACGCACGCTATGCAATGCCGTCAACGCGACCGCGATCCAGATTGGAATGTAGGTGGCCAACTGTGCGGCGCCAAGTGTTTCGCCGAGCAACGTGATCGAGACCAGTACCAGCAGCACCGGCTCGACATAGCCGAGAATGCCGAACAACGCGACCGGCAACAGGCGGCTCGCCTTCAGATACGAAGCCAGCGCAATGGTGCTCAACGCGCCGAGGCCGGGCAACAACAGGCACCACATATCCGCGCGCCCGACGATCAATGCCAGCGAATCGCTGCTGAACGCCAACACGATCGCCACCGGCAGGAGCAGCATCATCTCCACGGTGAACATGGCCAGCGAATCCTGATTGATCTTGCGGCGCAACACGAAATACGGTGGATAGCCGAGCGCGACCAGCAAGGTCGGCCACGAAAAAGCACCGGTCATCCACAGTTCATGGCCTACGCCCGCAGCGGCGCAAGCAACGGCCAACCACTGCAGACCGTCGAGACGCTCGTGATAGTAGAAGCGCCCGACAAGCACCATCACCAGCGGCAGCAGGAAATAGCCCAGCGAGACTTCGAGCATCCTTCCATGCAGCGGCGCCCAGAGGAACACCCACAGTTGCGCGCCGAGCAGGGCCGCGCTCACGGTCATCGCCGCGCCGAGCCTCGGCTCGGTCACCATGCGGTAAAGAAGCTGCCGGAGAATAGGCAGGCGCTTTCGCAATGCGATCAGCAATAACGCGCCAGGCACAGTCCACACGATGCGCCACGCGAAAATGTCGAGCCCGCTCAGTGGCGCGAGCAGTGTTGCGTAAGCGGAGAGTAATGCAAACATCGCCGACGCGCCGACCGACAACGCGATACCGCGCTTTGGGTCATACTGGTTCATTGAACGCCCTGTCGCGCAGTCGCTTTGGCAGTCGGTGCAGATGCGTGTGGGTAGGCTGATGGTTGTATTTGCAGCGCAGCATGCAGTCCCGCGGCGTTAGTCGTTGTCATTGGAATTGAAGTCTCACAAGCGGTCTCACAGCGTTCTCACCAGCGGGCAGTGCAAATCAGGCGCTGCGTTTTTCGTCTTCGAAAGCGACGCAATCCGGCATTCTAGACGGGTATCCGGCCACCGGTCTGCTGGCGTCTACAAGCAGACTGCAATTATTCCGTGCGCATTGCGCGTCGGTGCACTAGAACATAACTGCACGTGCGACCGGCCACGTCGCGATTTTTCAGCGGCAACATCGCACACTCTCGCGCAATGCGGCTCAAGCGCGAATCTTGCTACGAAGTATGGCGACGCTGTTGGCGGCGTCGCTCGCAACCCCACAGGAAGTCCTCGTGGGACAGCATGTGCAGCATCCATGGGCCGGCAATGGCAGTCCTACGGACCATGCCCGCCCTTCTTCCCCACGGCACGCCTCAACTGTGCTTCACCGCGCGTGCCGCCGCCCCGGCAGCAATCCCGCTTATCGAATGTGACTACTGGAGACAGCATGACCCAGCCAGCCCTATCGCACGACGCATCGCCCGATCTGCGTGCCGCCTTCGCCGCCGAGGTTCGCGCGGGTCTCACCCATACGCCGCAAAAAGAATTGCCGTCGAAGTATCTGTACGACGAAGTAGGCTCCGCGCTGTTCGAAGTGATTACCGTGCTGCCGGAGTACGGCGTGACCCGCGCCGAGGAACGCCTGCTCGCGAAGCACGCCGCAGACATCGTCGCGCACCTGCCGCATGACGTGACGGTCGCCGAACTCGGCAGCGGCAGCGGCCGTAAAACACGGCGCATTCTGGAAGCACTGTGTAAAAAACGCCCCACTTCTTACTGCCCGATTGAAATTTCGCGCAGCGCATTGCAGTTGTGCAGGCGCGAACTCGGCGACATCGAACGCATTTCGATCGTGGGTTATGAACGCGATTACCTGGCCGGCCTCGCCGAAGTGAGCAAGCAACGCGCAACGGACGAACGGTTACTCGTACTGTTTCTTGGCAGTACGATCGGTAATTTCGGCAGACTTGCGGCGACGCGTTTTCTGCGCGATATCCGCAACATGCTCGCGCCCGGCGACGCGTTGCTGCTCGGCACGGATCTGATCAAGCCGACGCCCGTACTGGTCGCCGCCTACGACGACTCGATCGGCGTCACTGCGTCGTTCAATCTGAATCTGCTGGCGCGCATCAATCGCGAGCTCGATGGCGACTTCCCGCTAGATGCATTCGAACACGTCGCGCGCTTCAACCCGGACGCGCGCAGCATCGAAATGCATCTGCGGGCAAAACGCGATATCACCGCGCACGTGGGCGCGGCGCAATTGACGGTGTCGCTCAAAGCGGGCGAAACGATCTGGACGGAGAGCAGCCACAAGTATCGCGCGGAAGAAATGCCCGCGATTGCCGACGACGCCGGCTTCGTGTGCAGCCATCAATGGGTCGAGGAAGAATGGGGCTTTGCGGAAAGCCTGCTCGTGGCGCGGTGAACGCGGCGGGCCGCTGACTCACTTAAGTAGCGGCACAAAAACAGCAAGGCGTCGCGCCATCGGCATGATGGCGCGACGCCTTTTCTTTGGGTAGAAGTCGGCTCAGTGCTGTTCGAAGCGTTCGTAACGCTTCTCGGTCGAGCGCTCTTCGCCGCTGACCTCAGTCACGCGCGCCGCCGGCGGTCCGTGACGCAGCCACGACAACATGCGGTCCACCTGGTTGGCCGAGCCTTGCAACATGGCTTCGACGGAACCGTCGTCGAGATTCGCCACCCATCCCTTGATTCCGAGCGCGTGGGCCTGCCGCACGGTCGCGTGGCGAAAGCCGACGCCCTGCACGGTGCCGCGCACCCGCACGTAATATGTTTCGATCCGCTGATCCAGATCCGGGGCCATGCCGTCCTCTCCTCTGTCGGCCGGAGTTAGCGCTTCAGCACTGACTCCGGTCCCATGCAAACGCAAAAATCTTCAAGCCGGCATTCTAGTCGCGTCACGGCAAGCTTGCTCGGCAACGCGCCTCCAGCCGTCCGCTCGGGCCGCCCGCGCGACACGCAACACGCGCGCCACGTACAATCCGTCGACTGTCACGCAGGGAAATGGAAACAGAATGACCGAACAGAATCGCGATCTCGTACTCGTGACCGGCGCCTCCGGCTTCGTCGGCTCGTCGGTGGCACGCGTCGCGCAACAGAAGGGTTTCAGGGTGCGTGTGCTGGTACGCGCCACCAGTCCGCGTCAAAACGTCGAGTCGCTGGACGCGGAAATCGTGGTCGGCGACATGCGCGATGAAGCGTCGATGCGCAACGCGCTGCGCGGCGTACGCTATCTGCTGCACGTGGCCGCCGACTATCGCCTGTGGGCGCCGGACCCGAGCGAGATCGAGCGCTCGAACCTGGAAGGCACCGAGGCGACGATGCGCGCGGCGCTGAAGGAAGGCGTCGAGCGCATCGTCTACACGAGCAGCGTGGCAACGCTGAAAGTGACCAGTTCCGGCCAGTCCGCCGATGAAACCTCGCCGCTCAAAGCCGATCAGGCCATTGGCGTGTACAAGCGCAGCAAGGTGCTGGCCGAACGCGCGGTGGAGCGGATGATCGCGGAAGACGGCCTGCCCGCCGTGGTCGTCAATCCGTCCACGCCGATCGGTCCGCGCGACGTCAAACCAACGCCGACCGGACGCATCATCGTGGAAGCGGCGCTCGGCAAGATTCCGGCGTTCGTCGACACGGGGCTCAACCTCGTGCACGTAGACGACGTCGCGGCCGGCCATTTCCTCGCGCTCGAACGCGGCAAGATCGGCGAGCGCTATATCCTGGGCGGCGAAAATCTGTCGCTTCAACAGATGCTCGCGGATATCGCGGCGCTGACCGGCCGCAAGGCGCCAACACTGAGCCTGCCGCGCTGGCCGCTCTATCCGCTGGCGATGGGCGCCGAAGCGATCGCCAAGATCACGAAACGCGAACCGTTCGTCACCGTCGACGGTTTGAAAATGTCGAAGAACAAGATGTATTTCACGTCGGCGAAAGCGGAACGCGAGCTCGGCTATCGTGCGCGACCCTACCGCCAGGGTCTGGGCGACGCGCTCGACTGGTTCCGGCAAGCGGGCTATCTGAAGGCCTGATGCGGATCCGAACGCGCGGCCCGCGCCGGACAATACGGTATAGCCGCAAGCATTTGTTACAACGTCACCGTGTTAGCGACAGGTAAAAGCCTACGCGCAGCAGGTAAAATCGTAGGTCTTACCAGAGAAACCTCGCATGAATCTTCACGAACAGCTCGGCGCACTGGAAATGGGCGTCGATCAGCTCATTCAGGCTGTCGTGGCCCCGCAGGCCGAAAACATCCCCGAGACACCCGCTCACGCCGCCGCGCCACAAACGGCGGCGGATCCGATCGCGACCGAATCCACCGCGCAAGCGGTTGCGGCTGGGACCGAGGCGGCCGTCGAAGACAAGGCACCGGCCCCGCAGCTTCAGCCCACGCTCGAAATCAATCGTCCCGCGCAGAACGAGATCACGATGACGATCGGCGGCCAGACGGTCGCGCTGCGCGCGGAGCAGATCGGCCAACTGATCGAGGAATTGTCGAACGCGCGCGCCTCGATGACGCCGGAACCGCCGCCTGGAATTCCTACGGGCTGGCGCTTCGTATCCACGAAGAATCCGGTCATGGCGGTGCAAAAGCAGTCGAACGGCGACCGTTTGCTGGTGATGCGCCATACGGGCCATGGCTGGGTGCCGTTCACGTTCTCGCCGGACATGGTGATCCAGCTCTACATGATGCTCACCAAAGGCTAATGTGAAAAAGCGGCGCCCGAGAGCGCTGCTTTCCCATTCCGACCGTTTCTGAGCGCTGCTTCAGCGTTCCTGCACTGGCGCCTGAACACGCGCCTTCCACTGCCCGCCCTTGCCACGCCAGTAGCGCACCGCCGACGCAAACGTCGCGCCGACATAAAACAGCGCGACCAGCGGCAGAAATGGCGCCCACAGCGGCGAGCGGCGATAGTAGCTGAGCATCGGCGCATAAGCGCAGCACATGGCCGCCCAGGCAAGCCATGCGGGCCACCCCGTCGGACCGAGCACCAGTGCGGCCACCGGCGGCATCAGATAGATGATCGTCATGCCCACCAGCGTGCCCGCCAGCAGCAACGGCGAGTAATGCAACTGCGTGAAAGCCGTGCGCGCGATCATGTTCCAGACCTCACGCCAGCTGTCGTACGGACGCAGCGATACGCTGCGCGCCGCCACATCCAGCCGGATCGGATGGCGCCCCGTGCCGCGATGCTTGATTCGTGCGGCCAGGCTGCAATCGTCGATCAGCTCGGCGCGGATCGACTCGATGCCGCCCGCTTCTTCCAGCGCGCTACGGCGCACCAGCATGCAGCCGCCTGCGGCCGCCGCCGTACGATTGCGCGGGTTGTTGACCCACGAGAACGGATACAGCTTGGCAAAGAAGAAGACGAACGCGGGAATCAGCGCCTTTTCCCAGAACGAATCGCAGCGCAGGCGGACCATCAGCGAGACGAGATCACGCTGTTCCGCGTCCGCGCGCGCGACGAGTTGCGCAACCGCGTCGGCGGGATGGCCGATGTCGGCGTCCGTCAGCAGCAGAAAGTCCGCCGGCAAGCCGAGCGTGCGCACGGCCTCGATACCTTGCGACTGCGCCCACACCTTGCCCGACCAGCCCGGCGGCAGCGGCTTCGCGCTCAGCACGGTCAGGCGGTCGGGGCACTGCAACTGCAACGCGGCCGCCCGGGCGGCGTCGGCGGTGCCGTCGGTGCTGTGGTCGTCCACGACGATCACGTGGAATTCGCCCGGATAGTCCTGCTGAAGCAGCGTGGTGACCGCCTCTGCAATCACATCGACTTCATTGCGGGCCGGCACCACGGCGGCAACCGCCGGCCAGGACGCGCGCGGCCCGATGGTGAGCGGCGCGGCAGGACGCGCGCGCCAGAAACCGCCGCGCGCGAACAGCAACACACACCAGATCAGCAGGGAAACACACGAAAGAAGAAACAGAACCACCGCCATTAAGCATTACCCTCGATTGAACGCGCTGCCACACCGACGCGCCGCGACAGCCACATCACTGCAGTGCGGGCCGCGACGACGCACCAGTCAAACGTATTGAGTTCCGGCCGCTCGCGAAACACGTCGTAGCCTGCCTTCTCGATCCGTTCGAGGAAGCGCAGGCCGCCGTGAATGGCGCCGCATAACTCGATTCCCAGCCGGCCGGAAATGCGCAATGCAAGCGGCGCGCCGCGCACCAGCATCTCCCGGACGAAGGACACTTCATGTGCCATGAGCGCGCGCCAGTCCTGATCGGCGACACCGTTGGCGATATGCGCCTCGCTCACGTTGAAGCGCCGCAGGTCCGCGAGCGGCAGATACAAGCGGTCCTTTTTCCAGTCGGCGGAGACGTCGAGCCAGAAACTGATCAACTGCGACGCCGTGCAGATCGCGTCGGCGTCGGCGAGATTTTCCGGCGTGGCCGCGCCGATCAGGTGCAGCATCAGATGCCCGAGCGGATTCGCCGAGTGGCGGCAATAGTCCAGCAGCGCGGCCCGGTCGGCATAGCGGCTGGTGTCGATATCCTGAGCGCACGCATGCAGCAGATCGTAGAACGGCGCGAGCGGTAGTTTATACTGCGCCACGACACCGGCGAGCTTGCCGAACAGATGCGGGTGCACCGGCGCCGCGCGCCGCGCCGCCACCGCGTCGAGGCCGGCGCGGAAGTCGGCGAGACGGGCGTGCCGTTCGGCCGCGCTCCAGTCGCCTTCGTCGGCAATGTCGCCCGCCGTGCGGACGACCTGATAGATTATGCCGACAGGCGCGCGCAGCGCCTTTGGCAGCAACACGCTCGCGACCGGAAAATTTTCGTACTGATCGACGTCCATCCAGCGAGCCTCGAAACCCTTTTGTAATGCGGGCGCCGCAGCGCCGCAGGACTACGTAGTTTAAGGGTTCCGTTAAACCGCTGCAGCGTGTAATGATTGCCGCACGATTGCCGTATCCGCATTGCCGTGAGCCTGCTTGCCGCTCCAGCCGCCGCCTGCCACTGCGGCGCCCGCCCAACACCGGCCGGGCGCCCCCAGAGCAAAGCCGGCCTGATAGCGTTAGAATGCGCGTTTGGTTTTGCTGTACCGGCTGTCGCCGGGCTCAAGACGTCAACTAATTAGATGATCGCGGCGATAGAGTCATATTTACCGACTTCTTCGAACCCGCGTCAGTCGGAGTTCGCCAACTTATGCGAGTCATCCTTGCTCAACCCCGCGGCTTTTGTGCGGGTGTTGTTCGTGCAATCGAGATTGTCGATCGCGCGTTACAACAACACGGCGCACCCGTGTACGTACGCCACGAGATTGTTCACAATCGTCACGTAGTCGACAATCTGCGCCAGAAAGGCGCGCGCTTCGTCGAGGAACTCGACGAAGTGCCGCAAGGCGCCGTGGCGATTTTCAGCGCTCACGGTGTCGCTCAAACTGTCGAGCGTGACGCCGAAGCGCGCGGTCTCGACGTGCTTGACGCGACCTGCCCGCTGGTCACCAAAGTGCATGTGCAGGGTCGCCAATATGTCGGCGCCGGCCGCACGCTGATTTTGATCGGCCACGCCGGGCATCCGGAAGTGGAAGGCACGGTCGGCCAGATTCCGGGCAAAGTGCTGCTGGTGCAGAGCGAGGCCGAGGTCGAAAACCTCGACCTGCCGCTCGACACGCCGCTCGCTTATGTCACGCAGACCACGCTGTCGGTGGACGACACGCGTGGCATTATCGACGCCCTGCTGAGCCGTTTCACCGACATCGTCGGCCCGGATACGCGCGACATCTGCTATGCCACGCAAAACCGCCAGGCGGCGGTACGCGAGTTGAGCAAACAGGTGGACGTGCTGCTGGTGGTGGGCGCAACCAATAGTTCGAACTCGAACCGGCTGCGCGAGATCGGCAGCGAAAGCGGCGTGGCGAGTTACCTCGTCGCCGACGGTTCGGAGGTGAAGCCGGAATGGTTTGCGAACGTGCAGACCGTCGGCATCACGGCCGGTGCTTCGGCGCCGGAAGAGATGGTGAAGAACGTAATCGATGCGCTGAGCGCATTGGGGCCTGTCGATGTCACGACGATGGCGGGCCGTGAAGAGAAAGTCGAATTCAAGTTGCCATCGAAGCTGATGCAACCACTCGCCGCACGCGAAGTTTAAGGAGGACGTTTTGTCTATTCCGCTGCTACAGAAAGTCCGGGTCGGCGCATACATCATGCGTCAACATCTCTCCGGCAATAAACGCTACCCGCTCGCCCTGATGCTGGAGCCGCTGTTCCGCTGCAATCTCGCCTGCAATGGCTGCGGCAAGATCGACTATCCGGATCCCATCCTGAATCAGCGTCTGTCGCTGGAAGAATGCCTCGGCGCCGTCGACGAATGCGGCGCGCCGGTGGTCTCGATCGCAGGCGGCGAACCGCTTCTGCACAAGGAAATGCCGCAGATCGTGAAGGGCATCATCGCGCGCAAGAAGTTTGTGTACCTGTGCACGAACGCGCTGCTGATGGAAAAGAAGATGGACGACTACGAGCCGAATCCGTACTTCGTGTGGTCGGTTCACCTCGACGGCGATCAGCAGGCGCACGATCATTCGGTGTCGCAGGAAGGCGTGTACGACAAGGCTGTCGCCGCCATCAAGGAAGCGAAGCGCCGCGGTTTCCGCGTGAACATCAACTGCACGTTGTTCAACGACGCCGTGCCGGAACGCGTCGCCGCGTTCTTCGACACGCTGGGCCCGATGGGCGTGGACGGCATCACCGTTTCGCCGGGTTATGCGTATGAGCGCGCGCCGGATCAGCAGCACTTCCTGAACCGCGACAAGACCAAGCAACTGTTCCGCGAGATTTTCAAGCGCGGCAACAATGGCAAGAACTGGTCGTTCAGCCAGTCGGGCATGTTCCTCGACTTCCTGGCCGGCAATCAGACGTACGAGTGCACGCCGTGGGGCAACCCGGCACGTACCGTGTTCGGCTGGCAAAAGCCGTGTTATCTGGTCGGCGAAGGTTACGTGAAGACCTTCAAGGAACTGATGGAAACCACGCAGTGGGAAAAATACGGCACGGGTAACTACGAGAAGTGTGCCGACTGCATGGTTCACTGCGGTTTCGAAGCGACCGCCGTGATGGACACGGTAGCGCATCCGCTGAAGGCGTTGAAGGTCAGCCTGCGCGGACCGAAAACGTCGGGCGCTTTCACCAAAGATATTCCTCTGGATAAGCAACGCCCGGCCGAATATGTCTTCTCCCGCCACGTCGAGATCAAGCTGGAAGAGATCAAGGTTTCCGGCAAGGGCAAGAAAGTGCAGACGGCTACAGCAGCCCACTAAGCGGTCGTTGGCGGTGCTGTCGCGCCGCCGGTGATCGCGAAGAAAAAAAGCGCGGTGGCCATCAAACCACCGCGCTTTTTTTACGCCTCATGCCTCACGAGGCATTTGACCGTTACCCCGCGCTGCGCGCATTGTGAGCGGTCAAGAACTTGATCAGCCCGTCAATGCCGCCTTTGGCGATCTGGTCGGCGAACTGCGTCTGGTACACCTGGATCAACCAGGCGCCCATCATGTTGATGTCGTAGACCTTCCAGCCAGCGCCGTCTTTGGTCATGCGATAGTCGATCGCGTCGTCGCCGCCATTGCTGAGCACGTGCGACTGCACGACGACGTCTTTGGCACCGGCCGGCACGTTGGCCGGCAAGAACTTGAACTTGACGTCCTGGTCACGCAGTTGGGATAGCGAAGCAGCATAAGTGCGGGTGAGCAGCAGCGTAAACTGCTCGTACAGTTGCTTTTGCTGTTCGGGCGTCGCGGTGGTCCACGCCTTGCCGACCGCGATCCGCGTGGTGCGCTGAAAGTCGGTGGCCGGCAGGAAGCGCGACTGGACGAGCTGGGTGATCTTCGCCATGTCGCCGCCGCGCGCCTGCGGGTCAGCCTTCATCGCGGCCACCGTGCCCTCGACAGCACTTTTTACCACCGCGTCGGGCGCGCTTTGCGCGTAAGCCGCAGTGGATACGACGGCCGCAGCCAGAAAAGCAGACAGATAACGTTTCATACGCTCGACAGAACCTGAAAGAAGAAAGCGCCGCCGGGCTCGCAAGCTCGCGGCGAAAGCAGGATAGACCAGTATACCGACATTGCGTTCCCGCCCCAAAGCACCCTTCCGGGAGCCGCACTTGCTAGCGAACCAGAGCCTAATCGCTCCGGCTCTGTATACTTGTGCACTTTCGTCAAAAACAACACCGTGATAAGACCACCTTCGCCTACATGCTGAAGTCATCTATTGTCCGTCTCGTCGCGTATTCAGTGCGTCATCCACTGCGGATCGTCGCCGTGTCGTTCGTGCTCGCCGTTCTGAGCGGCTTCTACGTTGCCCATAACTTCAAGATCAACACGGACATCAGCCGTCTCATCGAGACCGACAAGCAATGGACGGCTCTGGACAACGCCATAGACCAGGCGTTCCCCGATCGCGGCGATACCGTGCTGGTGGTCGTCGAAGCACGCGCGCCGGAATTCGCCGATGCCGCTGCCCAGGCGCTGACTGCCGCGCTCAAAGCCGATCCCAAGGAATTCGTGGCGGTTTCGCAGCCGGCCGGCGGCCCGTTCTTCGAACACAACGGCCTGCTGTTTCCGTCGACCGACGAGGTGATGTCGACCACCTCGCAACTCGTCCAGTCGCGCCCGCTCGTCAATGCCCTCGCGCACGATCCGAGCCTGACCGGCCTCGCCGGCACGCTCACCACGAGCCTGTTGCTGCCGCTGCAGATCGGTCAGGTGAAGCTTGGCGACATGAGCCATCTGCTGTCGCAAAGCGCGACCACCCTCGACAGGGTGCTGGCTGGCCAACCGGCGGCGTTCTCGTGGCGTGCGCTGGTCGACAAGAGCGCGGCCACGGAGCCGGCGCGCGCCTTCGTCGTCGTGCAACCGGTCGTGAACTACGACGCGCTGGAGCCGGGCGCCACGGCGTCGAAGTCGATCCGCAACACGGCCGCCGCGCTGCACCTCGACTCGCGCTATGGCGCCACGATCCGTCTGACCGGCGAACAACCGCTCGCTGACGAAGAATTCGCGTCAGTCAAGGACGGCGCGGTGCTCAACGGCATCGGCACCTTTATCGTCGTGCTGATCATTTTGTGGCTGGCATTGCGCTCGGGCCGCATGATCGCGGCCGTGTTCATCACGCTGTTCGTGGGGCTCGCCATCACCGCGGCGCTCGGGCTGCTGATGGTGGGCGCGCTCAACATGATTTCGGTCGCCTTCATGGTGCTGTTCGTAGGGCTCGGGGTCGATTTCGGCGTGCAGTTCGGCGTCAAGTATCGTGAGGAGCGCAATCGCGACGACCGTCTGTCCGCCGCCCTCATGCATACGTCGCACAGCATCGGCGTGCCGCTCACGCTCGCCGCGGTCGCCGTCGCGCTGAGCTTCTTCTCGTTCCTGCCGACGGCTTACCGCGGCGTGTCCGAACTGGGCGAAATCGCGGGCGTCGGCATGTTCGTGGCGTACTTCACCAACATGACGCTGCTGCCGGCCCTGCTGAAGATCTTCAATCCGCCGGGCGAAGCCGGTTCGCCTGGCTTCAAGCAACTCGCGCCCGTCGACGATTTTCTCGATCATCATCGCAAGCCGGTGCTGATCGGCACGCTGATCGTCGTGATCGGCGCCACGCCGTTGCTCACGCATTTGCGCTTCGACTTCAACCCGCTTCATCTGAAGGATCCGCACACGGAGTCGATGGCCACGCTGTTGTCGCTGAAGGACTCGCCGGAAGCCGCGGTCAACAACGTGCATGTGCTGGCGCCGTCGCTCGCCGAGGCCGACCGCATGGCCGCGCGCCTGCGCACGTTGCCGGAAGTGGGACGCGTCAACACGCTCGACACCTTCGTTCCCACCGACCAGCAGCAAAAGCTGATGCTGATCGCGAGCGCCGCGCAGCAACTGTTGCCCGCGCTGCAGCAACAGCCCGCGCAACAGGCCACGGACGCGGTGCGTGTCGCCGCGCTCAGGCGCACGTCGAACCAGCTTTCGCTCGCCGCCGACGATCACCCAGGCCCTGGCGCCGCCGAAGCCAAGCATCTATCGGCCACACTAGAGAAGTTAGCCGCCGCCAACGCCGCCACGCGCGACCGCGCAGAAACCGCGATGTCCGAGACGTTGCGCATCGCGCTGGGTCAGCTGGCCAACCTGCTTCAGCCGACTGAAATCACCCGTGACAATCTGCCCAAGGAAATCTCGTCAGGCTGGGTATCGAAGGACGGCCGCGCCCTCGTCGACATCTCGCCGAAGGTGAAACCCGGCACCGATCCGAACGACGACGCCATGCTCGCCCGCTTCGCCCACGCGGTGAAAAAGGCGGAGCCAGGCGCGATCGGCGGCCCGATTTCGATCCTGCATTCGGCCGACACCATCATCAAGGCGTTCCTGCAGGCCGCCGCCTACGCGCTCATCTCGATTGCGATCCTGCTGTGGATCGCGCTGCGCCGTGTCAGCGACATGTTGCGCACGCTGGTTCCGTTGCTGGTCTCGGCGCTCGTGACGCTCGAACTGTGCGTGGTTTTCGGCATGCCCCTGAACTTTGCGAATATCATCGCGCTGCCGCTGATGCTCGGCGTCGGCGTAGCTTTCAAGATCTACTTCGTGATGGCGTGGCGCAACGGTCAGACCGGCCTCCTGCAGTCGAGCCTGACGCACGCTGTGCTGTTCAGCGCGGCGACCACGGCAACGGCGTTCGGCAGCCTGTGGCTGTCGCACCATCCGGGGACGTCAAGTATGGGGCGTCTGCTGGCGCTCTCGTTGTTGTGCACGCTGATCGGCGCCGTGGTATTTCAACCCGTGCTGATGGGCAAGCCGCGCGCACGTCGCGCGAAGCAAAAAGGAATATAAGCATGAAGCTGCGTAACACCGCGCTGGCAATCGTCGCCACCGGTTTGATTTCTGGCTGTGCCACCGGCCCCGACCGCAAACCGGGCGACCCGTTCGAACCGGTGAACCGGGCGGTGTTCAGTTTTAACGATGGGTTGGACCGCTATATCGCCGTTCCGGCAGCGAAGGGTTATCAGAAGGTCACGCCGCAGCCGTTGCGCACGGCGGTGAGTAACTTCTTTTCGAATCTGGGCGATCTGACGAACGCGGCGAACGCGCTGTTGCAGTTGAAGATTACCGACGCAACCGAGGACATCGTCCGTTTCGCGTTCAACTCGACCTTCGGTCTGGGCGGCCTGCTCGATTGGGCAACGCCCGCCGGGCTGCCCAAGCACCATCAGGATTTCGGCCTGACGCTGGGTCACTGGGGCATTCCGTCGGGCCCGTATCTGGTCCTGCCGCTGTTCGGCCCGAGCACCGTGCGTGACAGCATGGGCCTTATCGTCGACGTGAAGTTCAACCCGCTGAACTACATGGAGCCGGCGGTACGCAATCCGCTGTACGTGCTGCAGTTCGTCAGCGTGCGTTCCGACCTGCTGGGCGCGTCGGACCTGCTGCAACAGGCCGCGCTGGACAAGTACTCGTTCGTGCGCGACGCCTATACGCAGCAACGCCAGGCGCGTTTGCGCGGCACGGGCGACAACGCGGCGCCGCTGCCGAACTACGACGATCAGGGCGATTCCGGCGCTTCGTCGGTGCCTGCCGCAGGCGCACCGGCGGCAGGCGCTCTGCCGAATTACGCCGATCCGGGCGACGCCGCGGAGGCGCCGAACGCGGCCTCCGGCGCTGCCACGGGTGCCCCGGCTGGCGTGCCCAACTACACCGATCCGGGTGATACGCCGGCGAGCGGCGCAGCAGGCTCGACGTCGGTTGCGCCGGCTGCAGCGCCGAACGGTGCTTCAGACACGCCCGCGCCAACGCTGCCCGCAGCGCCGCCGGCCGACAACACACAGCCGGCTTCGGCACCGGTAACGCAGTAAGGGTTGGGATTTCAGAGAGGTGCCGCGCATTGGATTGACACTTGCGCGGCACTGGATATACAGGACGTTTTCAGGCGCTCGCCATCTGCAAGGCCCCGGCTTCGCCTAGCGCGCGCCGCGCCTCGACTAGCGAGATGCGGGCCGCGCGGGCGTCGACGGCAACCTGGATCAGGGCGGCGAGTTGCGACGGCTGGCGCAGCAGCTCACGTAAAATCGGTGCAAGCGCGGTCGTGCCGTCGTCGCGCAGGCCGGCAGTCGCCGCGGACGGCAGCGTACGCCACGCCGGATCGACGATCGCGCGGCAGACGGCGAACGGCACGCCAAGCGCGGCAGCCTTCGCGCCGGCAATATGCGACTCCATGTCCACCGCCAGAGCGCCGTTCGAGCGATGCAGCACGTCCTTGTCGCCCGCGCTCACCAACGGCGCGGTGACAGCCGCCATGAGCCCGCGCCGCACACGCCCGGAGAGCGGCCCGGATGCCAGCACGGCCGCAAGCCTGTCCGCCCATCGCCGATCGGTCGGCAAGCGCCCAAACGGCCCCTCGACGGCGTCCGCGACGATCACCGAGCCCGGCTGCAAATCCGGCGCCAAACCGCCCGCCGTGCCGAAACTCATGATGCCCGAGCAGCCACGCGCGACCGCTGCGCTCAATGCCTGCTCCAGCAGATCGGCGCGCGCCGCGTAGACGACCTCGACGCCTTCGCCGCGAGCGATTCGCGCTTCGAACGCCATGCCCGTCACCACGATGACCGGCAAGGCACTACGGCCGCCATCCGTTGAAGGAGTGCTCGGAAGAGGCATCCGTTACATCCCGACCGCGACGCGCGTCAGACCATTACGCTTCAGATGGCGGAAGCGCGCCAGTGCCCACAACGGGAAGAACTTGCGATAGCCGTGGTAGCGCAGATAGAACACGCGCGGGAAGCCGGTCGCCGTGAAGCGCGTTTCGTCCCACAGGCCATGCTCGCGCTGTTCCCGCTGCAAGTACGCGACACCGCGCGCCACCGCTTCATGATTGACTTCGCCCGCCGCCATCAGGCCCATCAGCGCCCACGCGGTTTGCGAAGCCGTGCTCGGCGCGCGTTCGTAGCCCTGGTAGTCGAGCTTGTAGCTCTCGCCGCCCTCGCCCCACCCGCCGTCTTCGTTCTGGATCGACAGAAGCCACTGCGCGGCGCGCTTCATGCGCGGGTCGTCGTGCGGCATGCCGGCTGCGTTCAGCGAACACAGCGCGGTCCACGTACCGTAGATGTAGTTCAGACCCCAGCGGCCATACCAGCTGCCGTCCGATTCCTGTTCCTTCAGCATGTACGCGAACGCGCGTTGGGCCGGCTCGCTACCCTGCGGCAGTTCGCCAAGTTGGGCGAGCATCGACAGACAGCGGCCGGAGACGTCCGCGGTCGGCGGATCGAGCAAGGCGCCGTGGTCGGAGAACGGAATGTTGTTCAGGTAGTACTGTGTGTTTTCCGGCTCGAACGCACCCCAGCCGCCGTCGCTGCTCTGCATGCCGACCACCCATTCGCGCGCCCGCGCTATGGCTTCGCGATCGACCTCGGAATGCGTGAGCGCCGCCGAGCGATGCATGGCCATGACGACCACCGCCGTGTCGTCGACGTCCGGGTAGTAGTCGTTGTTGTACTGGAATGCCCAACCGCCCGGCCGCACATTCGGACGGCGCGAAATCCAGTCGCCGCGCACGTCGAGAATCTGCAGGGGACGCAGCCACGCGAGCCCGCGTTCGGCTGCCTGCTCGGCATGCGCCTCGCCGGTTTCGAGCAGCGCGTGCGCGACGAGCGAGGTGTCCCAGACCGGCGACAGACACGGCTGGCAATATGCTTCGTCATCCTTGATAACGAGCAGCTTTTCGACAGACTGGCGAGCTATCGCGCGATTCGGGTGATCGGCCGGATAGCCGAGCACGTCGTACATCATCACCGAGTTCGCCATAGCCGGGAAAATCGCGCCGAGCCCGTCTTCGCCGTTCAGCCGTTCATCGACGAAGGCCACCGCCGCGCGCACCGCGCGCTCGCGCGTGGCTTTCGGGAACAGACCGTCCACCGCGCGCAGCAGCATGTCCACGCCACTGAAAAACCGGAACCACCCAGCATGCTGATGCGGCGCCCGATCGCGCGGGCCGGTGTTGACCGGCGCACCGCGGAACAGCTCGTCGATCCGCACGCGGCGCGGATTGCGCGCCAGCGGCCGCTTCGCATTGAGCACGAGCAGCGGCACGATCACGGTACGCGCCCAGTACGACACCTTCGAGAGATGGAACGGAAACCACATGGGCAACAACATGATCTCGACGGGCATCATGGGCACCGCGCGCCATGACACCACGCCGAACAGCGCGAGCAGAATCCGCGTGAAGACGTTCACGGCTTCGGCGCCGCCGTTGGCGAGGATCGCCTCGCGCGCACGGACCATGTGCTCGGCATCCGCCGGGTCGCCGATCATCTTCAGCGCGAAGTACGCCTTGACGCTGGCGCTGACGTCGAGCGCACCATCGGTAAAGAGGGGCCAGCCGCCGTCGGGCAACTGGATGCGGCGCAGATAGCGCGCGATCTTCTGCTCCAGCTCCACGTTCGGCGTTTCGCCGAGATAGTGGACCAGCAGCACGTATTCGGCGGGAATCGTCGCATCGGCTTCGAGTTCGTAGACCCAGTGACCGTCCGGCTTTTGCGCGGCGAGGATCGCATCGGTGGCGCGCGTGATGGCGGCGTCGAGCAATGCTGCGGGAGCTTCGCTCGCAGCGGCCGGCGCGGGCGGCACCGCGCCCGCGACTTCGGGCAAAACGGCGTCCAGCGGCTGGGTTTGGGATAAATCGTTCATCGGCGTTCCATCGGTTCATTCAGCAGCGTATCCGCGGCCTTCTGGCCGGAGCGGATCGCGCCTTCAATCGTCGCGGGCAGGCCGGTGGCCGTCCAGTCGCCCGCGAGCATCAGGTTTTTCCAGCGAGTGCGCGTGCCGGGCCGCAGCGTTTCCTGATCCGGCAGCGCGGCGAAGGTCGCGCGTTTTTCCACGACGACTTGCCACGCCGGCATCGGCGCGGCAGGCAAGTTGGCCGCCTGCGCCACTTCGGCCCAGACAGTGGCCGCGAGCGCTTCGTGCGGCGTGTCGAGCAGCAGCTCGGCGCCGTTCAAGGTCGCCGACAGGCGCCCGTCGAAAGCGAACAGCCATTCGGCCGTGCCGTTGAGCAGCCCGGTGACCGGTGGCAAACCAAACGGCGGATCGATCGCGAAATGCACGTTGACGCTCGCCGCGAAGCGCGTCGGTACGCGCACACCGGGCACGAGCGTTTGTGCGGTCTCCGGCGGCACCGCGAGAATCACGGCGTGACCCGCTTCGAGCACGATGCTTTCGCCGGCGAATTTCAGCGCCTGCACACGGCCGTTGTTGGCGGCAAATACGATTTCTTCCAGGCGCGAATCCAACCTGATCGCCGCGCCGCCATGCTGCAGCAGCCGCAACGCCGGATCCACGAACGCGCTGCCCAGACCGTTGCGCGCGACCAGTGGCCGGCACGCAAGGCCGCCGGCCATCACGGTCTGCCGCACGATGGCGCCCGTCAGTTCCGCCGACGCTTCACGTGGTTCGACGTTCAGCAGGGCGTGAAATAGCGGCCGCAGCAGGCGGTCCCACAACGGACCGGTGCAGCGCATGGTCTGCGCGACGCTGCGCCCGGGTTTGGCGAACAGCAGCGGCACGAGCGCCAGATAGTCGCCCGGCCCGGTGTTCGGCACGCGCGCGTTCGGATCGAAGACCCACCAGGGCAGGCGTCCCGGCGACAGGCGCACGGTCCAGCGCGAGCGCGTGGCGAGATCCACGAACGGATATTCGGGCTGCGCCGGCCCGGCCAGTTCGTCGGCGGCGCCGATCGCTCGCGTGTAGTTGAGCGTCGCGACATTGCCCGCGAGGACCATGTGATTGCCGCTGTCGAGCGTCGCGCCCAGCCTCGCGTCGTAATACGAACGGCAACGGCCGCCCGCCTGGGCAGCCGCTTCATGCAGCACGACGTGCGCGCCGCGCCGCTGCAACTGCACTGCGGCGGCCAGACCGGCAAGGCCTGCGCCGACCACATGTACGAGCTTTTGCATCAGCTCAGAAGAACGCGTAACGCGCGACGATCCACAGCATGCGCAGCTTCGGCTTGCGGACCTTGGTGCGCGGAATGTCGAAGCCGCGCTCCAGCGTCCGTTCGAGCAGCACGCGGTACACGCCCGACATGATGCGCGGCGCCCGCACCTGGCTGCGCGGCTCGCGGTCCATGATCGCGTCGGACGCGGCAAAGTGTTGCCTGGCCCGCTCGGCGAGCGTGGCGCACACGCGCGGCAGCGACGGGTCGTCGGCGATCTGCGTGGGGCTCGTTACCGCAATGCCTTCGCGCGCCAGCAATTCGTGCGGCAGATAGCAGCGGTTGATGCCGGCGTCTTCGTCGATATCGCGCAGGATGTTGGTGAGTTGCAGCGCGCGGCCCAAATGGTGCGCGAGCAGCCGGCCGGGTTCGTCCTGCATCCCGAATATCCTCACCGACAGACGGCCCGCCGCACTCGCGACGCGGTCGCAATAGAGGTCGAGCGTGGCTTCGTCGGGCGCGCAGATGTCGGCGGCGGCGTCCATCGCCATGCCGTCGATCATTGCGTGAAAATCTTCGCGTTGCAGATGAAACGTATGAATGTGCCGCGTCAGCGCGCGCAGCGACGTGCGCGGCGCGCCGGCGTAGCATGCGTCGATATCGGCACGCCAGCGCTCGAGCGCGGCGGCACGCTCGGCGCGCGGCATGTCGCTGTCGGCGATATCGTCGACGGCGCGGCAGAAAGCGTAGACCTGATACATCGCGTCGCGCTGCGCGGCCGGCAGAATGCGCATTGCGAGATAGAACGAACTGCCGGATGTGGCGGCAGCTGCGTCGATTTCTGTATCGCCCACGACAAGATTGGAAACAGCCAAGACGATCTCCGCTGGAGGCGCCCGCTGAAAGGCGTTCAAGAAGTTTGATGCCTGCCGCAAGGCAGGCGGCACGCGCGCGCGGACACGCGCGAAATACCCGGCTGGGAGGCCGGAAACGGCAAAAAGTATATCAATCTTTGTAAGATGCCGCAGTTCCGCCAGCGAATACAGGGCCGGAAGCAGGCCCAAAGCCGACGAGGCGGCGCCCCTGGCGACATGCCGTACGGCGCACGCCGCGCCTCCCGCGAACCGGAACACCGCCGCCAGGCGGCCTCAGACAAACGCAACCGAACGGTTGCGACCTTGCCGCTTCGCGCTGTAGAGCGCGGCGTCGGCTTCATTGATGAGCACGTCGTACGAAGGCACGCCGACACGGGCGCACGCGCCGCCGACGCTCGCCGTCACCGGCACGCTCGTGCCCTGCACTTCGACCGGCGTGTCGGCAATCGTGCAGCGGATCTTTTCCGCCACGCGCATCGCGTCGTCGAGCGGCGTGCACGGCAGCAGCAAGGCGAACTCCTCGCCGCCGAAGCGCCCGAAGGTGTCCTGCGCCCGCACCACCTCGGCGACGCGTTGCGCCATCACGCGCAGCACCGTGTCGCCGACGCCGTGGCCGAACTGGTCGTTGATCTTCTTGAAATGATCGAGATCGAACAGCAGCATGGACATATCGCCGCCGTACCGCTGCCAGCGCGTGTATTCGTCGCGCAGGCGCGTTTCGAAGAAGCGACGGTTGGCGATCCCCGTCAGGCCGTCGCGGTCGGCATATTCCTGGAGCTTCGCGACCGCCTCTTCGCGTTCGCGCTGCACGATGCTCACGTGCGTCACGTCCGAAATGGTCACGCACACGGCCACCACTTCGCGCTCGCGCATGAGCGGCATGAACGTGCAGTCCTGCTGCATGAAGTCGACGCCGCCGGTTATGGGCCGGTCGTGATCGAACTTGAAGAGATACGGGCGCTGCTCCCACGAGCTGAACGCAAAGCTGCCGAGCTGAAAGACGCTTTCGATCTTGCGCGATAACCACACGCGCGGCAGTTCCGGAAAATGCGTGTACAGCGACCTGCCGACCACCTGTTCCGGCGACAGTCCACTGTGATCCTGCATGAAGCGATTCCACATGAGCACGTTCATGTCGCGATCCAGCACGAAAATGCCGAAACCGACACGTTCGACCACCAGATCGCTCAACGACTCCACGGGCACGTTCATAAGCTCGACAACAGCGCGTCGAGCGCTCCGTTCATGTGGCGAATCGATTCTTCGGCCATCAGCATCACGAGGTGGGCGCGGAAACTCTGATCCTCGAGCGCGAAATTCACTTCGACCAGCAGGGCGACTTCCCATTGCAGCACGCCGGGCTGGAAGACCGCGTCGAGCGTCATGGCTTCGCCGAGCAGGCCCGGCGCGGAGAAGATCGGCGTGCGGCCGAGCTGATCGAGAATGCACGATACGCACGCGCCCGTCAGCACATTCGCGACGTCGAACACCAGTTCCTTCTGGCTCACCGTCTCGTAAGTCGAGCGCGAATACGGATCGCTGACCAGCGAACACAGTTGCTCGATGCTGTCGCTGCGGCAGATCACCAGCGCTTCGCCCTTGATGTCGGAGCGAAAGCCCTGGCGCACCGCGCTCACGGTGTCCTCGATCCCGGTCATCTCGCGCAGCGCCTGCGCCGCCTCGCTGACCGCCACCACTTTCACGCGCGGCACCGACAATTCGATGAACGCATCGAGCAGCCGCGCAAGACGTGTCGCGGCTTGGCCCATCGCCAGATTGGCGACCTCTTGCAGCGCGTCGCGCTGATCTTCGGTGAGGACTGGCTCAGACATACAACCCGTACTCCTTGAGGATGGGTAGTACCGCCTCGGGCGTCACGGGCTTGGCGATGAACGCGGCCGCGCCGAGCGAGCGCACGCGCTGCTGGGCCATCGGCTGAACATCGGCGGAGACGACGATGACGAAGGTGTTCAGATCCTCGTGCTGCAAAGCTTCCAGCACCTGATAGCCGGTCATGTCCGGCATGGTCAGGTCGAGGAACATCACCGACGCTTTGCCTTCACGATACAGAGCGAGCGCTTCGCGCCCGTTGGATGCGTAAGACACGTCGACCTCCCACTCCGGCGGCAATGCCTTGGTGAGCACTTTGCGGGCAAGCAATGAATCATCGGCGATCACAATAGGCAAAGGCATGGGCGGGTCGGAAAGCAGAATTAGCTCTTTCGCGTTAACGGCGAAGCGAGGTGAGTTCTTTAGCGCGACGTCTGTCGACCAGCGACAAAGTGCGCTGAAGCTTGCGGAAATGCGGGTTGCGGACGAACAGGCAGCGCGCGCGGCGAGGCGCGATAGACGGAACCGGTGGGCACGCATGAAAGCGTACGCGCACGGTGGACGACGGCTATGACCGGCATGTTCGAAGCCTACCCCGTAGATGAATCTGCGCGGCCATCGTGGATCGGGCTGGTCTTTACCGCGCGCGTGATTCCGCGAACGCCTTCCGTCACGCGTGGTACGCGTGATGCGGCTGGGTGCCCCGCGGCAGACGCGTCCGAACATGGCGGACGCATTTTTATCGTGGCGCTGATTTTCGAAGTAAAACGACGGAAAAGCAACTCGCCAATTTCACTTTCATTAACGAGATTTTCTGTTAATTCGCTATTTTCAGAAAAATATCTGTAGATTCTTACGGCGGAATTTCGTTTTTATACTTTTGTGTACGTTTGCGCTTCCTGTTTCGTCGCTGTTTCAAAAAAACAGCCGATCTGGATACGTTTCGACGGCCGTTGGACAGCGACTCTAATGTGCGCTGTTAGCCACGGTAACTTCTACCGCCGCGCCGTGTCTATGCTTCTCGTATGATGCTGAATCCCGGCCTCTGCATTCCGAAAGACCTTCGTAAAATCGACAATGACACCAGACCGGTCCGCCCCGCCATCCGCGAGCCGCCTTTCCGCTGGCCGGCAGGATGGGGCGTTGTTCCCCGCCGTGCCCGAACAGAATTTCCAGGTGCGGCGTATCACACTGATCGCGCTGCTGATCGCGGCGATTGTCCTGCCCTGCCTGTATGTCGCCGCAATGGCAATCAGCGATCTGCGCATGCGCGAGGCGGACGCGACCGATATGACGCTGCGCACGGTGCGGGTCGCGGAAGAACACGCGCTGAAAGTGTTCGACATGAATGAGACGCTCGACGCGCGCATCGTCGATCTGACCGACGGTCTGGACGACAATGGCATCCGGGCGCGCGAAGCCGCGATCCACGAGAAGCTGCGTGTGATGGGCGGCGGCTATCCGCAGGTGGCAGCCGTGTCGATCTTCGGGCGCGATGGCACCTTGCTCGCCAGCAGCCGCTACTTTCCGTCGCCGGCCGTCTCGATCGGCGAGCGCGACGATTTCACCGGCGTTCGCGACGGCAAGAGCCTTGAGCATGTGTCGAAGGTCATCACCGGCCATGTCGCCGGCGAACAGGTGTTCAACATGGGCGTCGAACGGACTGGCACCGACGGCTCGTTCGCCGGCGTGGTTTCCGTCGCGCTGCGGCCGAGCTATTTCGACGCGTTCTACCGCGAATTGCTCGGCGGCAACGGCACGCCGATGACCATGAGCCTCGTGCGCGTGGACGGCTCGATCCTCGCTCACTATCCGCGCACGCCGCACGAACCCACCGCGATGGCGCAGCACACACCGTTCGCCGAAGCCCTCGCGCAAGGGCGGCGGGCGGGCGTCGTGCGCATGCATTCGAACGTCGACGGCGAAAATCTGATTCTGGCGTTCCGCCACGTCGGTTCGTATCCCGTGTACGTGGTGTGCGGCTATCGCGCCTCGGCGATCTGGGCCGCGTGGTACAGGCATCTCGGCGTACTGATCCTGTCGATGTTCACGCCGTCCGTCGTGCTGTGGTGCGTGATCTGGCTATCGCTGCGCCGGCTTGGCGCCGAAGAGGAAGCGTGGGAGCGCTGGCAGGCCGAAGCGTCCATGCGCCGCTCGATCGAGTCGGCATATCGTCAGTCGCGCAAGATGGAAGCGCTGGGCACCCTGGTCGGCAGCGTCGCGCACGATTTCAACAACCTGCTGATGATCCTCTCGGCCAACTTGCAGATCGCACGGCGGCGCGGCGCAACCGGACTCGACCGCGAATTGTCGGCAATGGAACGGGCGCTCAAGAGCGGCCAGTCGCTCACCCGACAGTTACTCGGCGTAGCGCGCAAGCAGCCGTTGCGCAACGAGACGCTGTCGCTCGAGCGCTGGCTGCCAGCGTGCCGCGAGTTGCTGCGCGCGTCGCTCGGCGCGAAGGTGTCGCTGGTCACCGATCTCGGCGTCGAGATCTGGCCGATACACGTCGACGTCGCGGAACTGGAGTTGGCGCTCATCAACGTGGCCGTGAACGCACGCGACGCCATGCCGAACGGCGGGCGTTTCACGGTGCGAGCCACCAATATCCATTTCCGGCCCGCAGACGGTTTTCCGCTGACGGGCGACTTCGTGCAGTTATCGCTCGAAGATACCGGCGTGGGCATGGCGCCTGAGGTGCTCGCGCGGGCCTTCGAGCCGCTTTTCACGACCAAGCCGAAAGGCATGGGCACGGGCCTCGGCTTGCCGCAGGTTTTCGCGTTCTGCGAGCGCTCCGGGGGTCTCGCCGCGATCGACAGTGCGGTCGGCGCCGGGACTTCGGTGCGTCTCTATCTGCCGCGTGCCGCAGCTGAACCAGCCGCCGACGGACCGCCCGAAGCGGGCGCGGAGGAAAGCGGCACACCTCCCGGCCTGCGCATTCTGCTGGTCGAAGACAATAGCGAAGTGGCCGCGGGGACTGAAGCCCTGCTACAGATGATGGGCCATCAGGTCACGTGCGTCTTCAACGCCGACACCGCACTGCGTCTCTTCGACGACGCCCGCGCGCGGCAAGCGCGCACCGGCGAACCGCTGCCGTTCGATCTGGTGTTATCCGACATCCATATGCCCGGCACCATGAATGGCATCGATCTGGCCGAGGCGGTCCTCGCATTCGACACCCGGCTACCGGTCATTCTGGTCACCGGCTACGCGGAGGAGCTTGATCGGGCCCGCCACGTCAACGTACGGGTGCTTTCCAAGCCTTTCGATATTGGTTTGCTGGAAAAACTCCTGCAAGCGATCCAACACGATCTGACGCAGACCGGCGCCGACCCGGCGCCGCATCCGGCGGAATAGCGCCCACCGCGGGCGTCTGGCCAGGTCTGCATTACCCACGCTTGTAAAAGCGCGGCGGCGGCATGTCGCGTTAATTGCGCCGCCGCCTCGCGCGGATAGGCGCCAGCGGGCGCCCAGCCCGTGGCATGGGCCCGGCACGATCGTTGCGGCATAACGAGGCAAGGAGAGCGGCGCGTTTGCGCGTCGTCCGTTCCGCCTAAATACGTCGGGAGACAGCCATGCAACACACCGTAATTGGTTTATTCGACACCTTTTCCCAAGCTGAAGCCGCCCGCGACGCCCTTGTACAAACCGGTTTCTCACGCGAAACGATCGAGTTGCAGGCGAATCCGGAACCATCTGTGGGCTCTGCGACCGACGAAGTCGCGGGTTCGGGTGTGCTGGCAAATATCGAGCGCTTTCTCTCGGGCCTGTTCACAAGCGGGCAGCGCGCGCCGGACACAGCGCGCTACGCCGAGGCCGTACGCCGCGGCGCTGTGCTCGTGTGCGTCAACGCGGCAAGCGAAGCCCATGCGGACCTGGCTCGTAATACCTTCACGAGACTGGGCGCGGCCGACATTGGCGAACGCGCGCCCGATTGGGACACGCAGACAGAGGCCGGGCGCGAGCATTCTGTCCTCGACGAACTCGGCATCGGCGCAGTGACGCCGGGCACGCCGCGTGCAGCGAACATGTCGACGCCTGCCGCCCGATCCGGCACGACGGCCGATCCGCTATACACCGTGCCGCCGGGCAGCACAGATGCGGAGCCGTTCGTGCCGCCGCCAGTTGGGGAGCGGCCGGTGGTCGATCGGGTCAACGAACCCGTGACGGATCCATTGGTCGGCGACGCGGGAAGAAGCGCGGTCGCCGCAGGCTCGATGCCGGGTTCCGGCGCGGTCATGCGACCGTCCGAAGTCGTCTCCGCAGCGGGTCAGCCAACCGCGGGTTTAGGCGGCCAGATGCCGAACGAATATCTGGAGTATGAGGAAGACTTCCGCGCGCACTACGACGAGCAATACGCGGCAGAAAACGAACGTTACGAAGACTACGTTCCGGCCTATCGCTATGGCGCGGAGATCGGCAAGGACGAGCGTTACCGTGACCAGCCTTGGGACGACGTCGAACCGGAGGCGCGGCGCCATTGGGAAACGACGTCGCCGGACAGCACGTGGGAGCGGTTCAAACTGGCCGTGCGGCACGGCTGGGAGCGCGTAACAGGGCACCACCACGTGTGAATGCGATCGCGGACGCAGCGGCAATGCCGTTCGATGACGGTACTGCCGCTGCATTCACTCTGAGCCGATCGCTCCCATTACCACCGTGACCGCTTCAGGAGGCGGCCTGCCGCTTGACCCACGCGACGTAACGATCGACGAAAGTTTGCAGGAATTTGCGCGTGCCGTCGTTCAGGATCTCGCCCTTGTCGTTGATGACTGCGGGATCGTGCTTGATGAACACCTCGGGTTGACCGAGTGTTGCGACGTCCAGGTATGCCAGCACATTGCGCAAGTGCTGTTGCGCCAAGGCCGAGCCGGTCGCACCGACCGACGTGCCGATCACGGCGCCCGGTTTGTTGCCCCAGGAGTTCGTGCCCCACGGGCGCGAACCCCAGTCGAGTGCGTTTTTCAACACCCCGGGTATGGAGCGGTTGTATTCGGGCGTGACGAATAGCAGGCCGTCGGCGGCTTCGAGGCGCTGCTTCAGCTGCTTGCCGGCTTCCGGGTAATCGGCGTCATAGTCCTGGCTGTAGAGGGGTAACGAACCGATGTCGATGAATTCGAATGTGAAGTCGGGTGGAGCGAGCGATATCACAGCTTGCGCCAACTGCCGGTTGAACGACTCGCGGCGCAGGCTGCCGACGACGACCGCAATGTGATAGGCCATGATTCGCTTCCTTGTGGTGTGGCGCCCGGGAGCGCAAAAAGGGTACGCGTTGTCCATCATAGGCAAAAGCTGGGTGGGCCGCGACGGCGGACGGCAAAAAGGCAGGTGTTGGATTATTGGGGACCATACGACGGCCGTCGTTGGCGGTGGATAACCCCGCATCGTGGAAAGTTATCCACAGATTCACTGAATAACCTTGTGGATAACTGATACTTTTGCCTTGTCAATCAAGCGTGCTTTCGGTTCGGCAAGTTTTGAGGCAAACGATTGTTTGCTGGAGTCCTGCTTTGCCGGAAGTCGAAAGAGCCCGGCATAAATGACCGGTGAGGGGCTCGATGCCCTAGCAAATCTACCTGATCGAGGAGCAGCCATGAGTCTCAACTACGCAGGAAAGTCCCACGATGAAGCAGTGGCCGCACGCAAGAAAGAAAAGCAGCGGGCGCAGGAGCAGCCCGGCGGGGAGATGGCCGTCGACGGTACGCAAGCGGACGCCGTGCATAGCAGCGGTGAATTGTCCGAACGTGGCAAGGAAGTGTGGCGTCGCGGCAGCGGCATGGACGGCGGCGGGAAAGTCTAGCCGCCGATGGCGGGGTGCCTCGCCTTGCGCCATGCTTGTGTGCTATGGACGCATCGCGTGGCGACGCGCTAGCGCGGGAAAAACGCCGCTAATGCAGACGCAAAGGCGCGATGCCTTGCTGCTTGAATCTGGAAAAGTTGTGCTTACTGCGGATTTAATGCGGTGGACGCGCTCACTCCGGCACCGCGATATCACCATCAACCAGCTGCCAGCCGTAGGTCTCGGCAAACGACTGTGCCGCGTCGGCGTCCTCGAAAAAGGGCATGTCAGCATGCCCCTGGAACGGGTAGATCACCCGTTCGTCGCTCAGGCGGATCACTTTCAGCGTCGGCACCGTACCACTCGAAGTACGGCGCGAGGACGCCATTACCTGATAGTTCGCACGGCCAGTGAGCGCAGGAAGAGTCGCGCGCTGCGAGCGCCTGGAAACCTGACTTGCCATTGGCGCGCGCATCAGAGGCCAGCGATCGACTGGCCGGCCACCATACCGTCGATAACCTGCTCTGCGTAACTGGCCGAAGCAATGCGCGCGTCGCCCGCCGCGCCGAATGGCGAGCGGCTCGGCACGCGAAAGACGCGGCTGCTGGTCATCGTGTCGTCAGTGCCGCGCCGGCAGATTCGCACGGCGGCGTCGAAGCCCGCGTCGTAGTGGCGGGCGCCGTCGAGACCGCGCGGCTGGTGCGGATACACCAGCGGATAGATCTCAAGACCTCGATAACTTCTGATCGTATTGCTCATGGTGCTCGTCTCCGGTGAAAGCGTTCGTTGAACGCGGCGTCTTTGCCAGGCGCAATGCCGACCAATCGCGGCGTATCTGCGAAGCGTGGTGTTGATCGACGATGCACGCGAAGAACGGCCGTTTATTCAAGCCGGATTGACGACACCGTAGAGCCAGGTAGGAGGAAGGAACCCCGTTCGATCAGGGCGCTGTGATGCGAGGCGATTGCAACAGGAACCGCGCGAGAAGCGCAGAGAACTGCAAGCTGTTGACCTACTGTAACACGTTAGTAGGGTGAGCGTTGAACGCATTTGTGCGCCAGGCCCAAGTGTTGCTTGGGAGCGCAGTGTATTGTCTGCTGCCTGATGGACGCTGCGGTCCGCCGCGCGCTCTCCAGACGGACTAAAGGCGCCATTGGCGGCGCCCTTCGTCCTCAACTTCGACCGCAAGGCCCATTAGTTGCCGAAGAACACGTTGCAGTACGAAGCCGGACCGTTGCACGGCGCCGGTGCTGCAGCGTGGGCTGCGCCCGAAGCGGCTGCAAACAGGGCAACGGAAGCAATCAGGACGGAAAGAATGCGTTTCATGGTGCTACTCCTCTTCGGCGTTTGGTTCGCGATCGGGTCCGATCGATGGACTGAAGAATATCGATTCAACGTCCGCTGACAAACAGCGAAGACAAGAAGACATTTTTTTGAATAATGAAACAATCCAGATGGATTTCCGTGGAGGGACGCGCTCCGCCTGCATGCAATCGGGCCATGTCGCCGACGCGGGAGACGTCATTCCAAGAATCCCTGGGCGCGAAGAATCGCGAAGATTGAAGCTAGATGAAGTGTACGGGCGGCGCATTGCACGTCGGCCGCGCGGCGCTTGCGAACGCGCCGCGCCGGCTAGCGCTCGCCGGGCGGCGTGTCCCGGTAACGCTCGAAGAAACGCGCATGCGACGCTTCATCGATCGAAACGGGATGCGAGGTGACACCGGCCGGATGCTTCTCGAGTTGAGCGCGTGTGCGAATCGGCCGACGCTGGAAATTGCCGCCGCAATTCGGACACACGTTGCGCAGCCTGGTGAGCGCGCACACTTCACAGAAGGTGCACTCGTACGTGCAGATCATGGCGTCGGATGCGTTTGGCGGCAGTGACTTGCCGCATCCTTCGCAGGACGGTCTCAGTTCAAGCATGGTGGCTCCGCGTTTTCAGGGAAGCGAGGTGCGCAACCGCCTCTCGCCTGTCGGCCAGTGTAAGTGGCGTCGGCTGCCCGGAATTGACAGCGAGACGTCAATTCCTGCCAACGCGGCGCACGCCTATTCCACCGTCACGTCAGCACTGTCCATAACACGAGCGTGAGCGCAAGGCCGACGACGGACACGATCGTCTGCAAAACCGACCAGACCATCACCGTCTGTTTCAATTGCAAACCGAAATACTCGCGGACCATCCAGAAACCGGCGTCGTTCACGTGGCAGAAGAACACGGAGCCCGCGCCGATGGCGAGCGCCATCAGCGAATTGTGCGTCGTGCTGAGACCCGCGACGACCGGCGCGACGATACCCGCCGTAGTGGTGGTGGCAACCGTCGCCGAACCCGTCGCCTGACGCAGCGCGACCGCGATCAGCCAGGCCAGCAGAATCAGCGGCATGTGCGCGCCGACCGCGACCTTGCCGATCGTCGTGCTGATGCCGGCTACCACCAGCGCCTGCTTGAGGCCGCCGCCGGCGCCGATGGTCAGCAGCAGCGCAGCGATCGGCGGCAGGCTCTTGCGCAGAATGCCGCCCACGCGCTCGCGCGCCATGCCCCGTGACCAACCCAATGCCACCACCGCGAACAGCACGGTGAGGCCGAGCGCAACCAGCGGCTCACCCAGGAAATTCAGCGTGTTGAACAGAAACGTTTCGGGCTGAAGCAGCAGCTTGGCGACCGTGCGCCCCAGCATCAACACAACGGGCAAAAGGATCGTGATGAGGGAGATCGCGAAACCCGGCGGCTCGCCGGTGTCTTGCTTTGCGCTGAAGAGCTTGCCCATTTCCTCCGGCTCGACCACGTGCATGCGCCTGGACAACCAGATGCCGTAGAGCGGTCCCGCGAGAATCACCGCGGGAATCGCGACGATCAGACCGAGCCCGAGCGTCAGGCCGAGATCGGCGTGCAGCGCGCTCACCGCGATCAGCGGACCCGGGTGCGGCGGCAGAAGCGCGTGCAGCGTGGTCATGCCGGCCAGCGCCGGAATCGCGATACGCAGGATCGGTTGCTGCGAACGGCGCGCCATCACGAAGATGATCGGCACCATCATCACAAGGCCAACTTCGAAAAAGAGCGGCAAGCCGATGATCAGTGCGACCACCGCCATCATCCACGGCAGCGTGCGCGGCGTGGAGTGCTTGAGAATGGTCGAGACCAGCCGGTCGGCGGCGCCGGATTCGGCCATGAGCGCACCGAGCATGGCGCCGAGCGCAATGATGATGCCGACGTCGCCGAGCAGCGCGCCCGCTCCTTTACTGAATGCACTGGCAACGGCTTCGAGCGGCAGGCCCGCCGAAAAACCCGCTGCGAACGTGCCGACCAGAATCGACAGGAACGGCGCGAGCTTCAGCGCGCTGATGAAAACGATGATCAGTACGAGCCCGAGCGCGCACGAGAGAATCAGTTGGGTGTCGTGGGATGACCACGGCGCGAGTGTTGTTGTCAAATGCACGGTGTCCCTTTTGGTCGAGAGAGTGACGCATCCGCGGGCCGCCCGCGGATGACGAATTGTAGCGGCGGGCGGCGATTCGACGCAGAAGGCGCCAGATCGGGAGCCCTACGAGCTTCGCTAGCTCGCGTGATTTGCTTATGTGAATTTATCGGTTCGTCCAGGCTTGCAGACGAATTATTGTCGGGGCCAATCGGTCCGTTTTGCGTCCGTCTTTTTAACGAGCATTTTTATGTCACGTCATCCGCTGCTCACGCGCCGCGCGTTCATTGCAGGTGTGGGCGCCACGCTCGCCGCCGCCACGTTGCCCGTCGTCTCCACGTCCGTTTTTGCCGCCGATGCGCACGCGAGGGAATTTCGCATCGGCTACCAGAAGGCAGCCAATACGCTCGTGTTGCTGAAGTCGCACGGCACGCTCGAAAAACGGCTCGCGCCACTCGGCATCACCGTCAAATGGACCGAGTTTCCCGCGGGGCCGCAGTTGCTCGAAGGATTGAATGTCGGCGCCATCGACTTCGGCTACGTTGGGGAAGCACCGCCCGTGTTCGCGCAAGCCGCCGGCGCAAACTTCGTCTACGTCGCCTATGAAATCCCGACGCCGCATGCCGAAGGGATCCTGGTGCATCAGGACGCACCGATCAAAACGCTGGCCGATCTGAAGGGCAAGAAAATCGCCTTCAACAAAGGCTCGGATGTTCACTGGTTTCTGGTCGCAGCCCTGCAGAAGAGCGGCGTGAAGTACAGCGAGATTCAGCCTGTCTACCTGGCGCCCGCCGATGCCCGCGCGGCCTTCGAGCGCGGCGCGATCGATGCGTGGGCGATCTGGGATCCTTTCCTCGAAGCGGCGAAGCGGCAGTCGAATGCGCGCTTGCTCGCGGATGGCGAAGGCATCGTGAGCCATCATCAGTTCTTCCTCAGTGCCCGGTCGTTCGCTCAACAGAACGCCGATGTGCTCGCGATCACGATGGACGAAGTCGGCAAAGAAGGAGCGTGGGTGCGGGGGCATTACAGCGAAGCGGCCGCACAGCTCGCGCCCATTCAAGGGCTCGACGCAGGCGTGATCGAAGCGGGCTTGCGACACTATGCGCACATCTACAAACCCGTCGATGCGAGTGTGCTCGCGGAACAACAGCATATCGCCGACACGTTCGCCGAATTGCACATTATCCCTACGCGGATCGTGACTAAAGATGCGGCGTTGCCTGCGAGCAAGGTCTAGTCCGCTGGCCTGACATACAGTCTCTATTTGCTCGCGCTGTGTCGCCATTCAAGCGCAATCAGGCGCATTCAGTCGAATAGCGCGGCGACTTTTTCGGGGGGGCGGCCGATCACGGCCCGCCCGTTTCGCACGACGATTGGCCGTTGCAGAAGGATGGGATGTTTCGCCAATGCTTCGTATAACTGAGTGTCAGTCAGCGTGGCATCGGAGAGCTGGAGTTCTTTGTACTCGGCTTCCGTGTCGCGGATCATTTCGCGGACTGCGCAGCCTAGCTGCGCGTTGAGTTGCTTGAGCTGATCGACCGTGAGTGGATGCTTGAGGTATTCGATGATTTCCGTTGCTTCGTTTGCGCTGTTGTAGGTGTCGGCGATTAGTTCGCATGCGGCGCGTGATTTTGAGCAACGGGGGTTGTGGTAGATCGTGATCATGGTTTCGGGTGATGGTGAATGGGGTTGCGGACTGCGCATGCGCAACGGGAGGTTGGGTGGTTTATGTGAGGATTTTACCGGTTGGGAGGTGCGCCGCCGCGGCAGCTCTATATGTTTGTGGACGCAAGGGTTTGTGGAGATACCTAGTCCGAAGGGGCCCGGACACTTTGGCGGCGCTGCGCGAGGGATTGGATGATAGGTTAAGAATGTGGTTTGCCGTTTTTGAATATTTCCCAATTTATTGCGTGTATTTGAAATGACACTCGGTGTGGCGGGTGGATGAGGCATCTAGGCCATACAGAGACCACACGGGTTGCCCATGCGAGAAAGCTGTCTCGCAACCTCGCACTAAATAGAGCGCCATTCCGTGCGAGGTTTTTTCGGCGGCCCATGTCGCAGCGTGGACCGGGCGTCGTTGACTACTGAACGAGGAATCCTATTTGTGGCGGAAAGGGTTTGCGCTTTATGCGCATAAAGCGTGGAGGCTAGCGCGCCCGCCGCCTCCTCCGAGCCGCCGCCGTTCGCGGATTTCGCGCTATGCGAGACGCCTTCATAAAGGACGGACCGATACTCTCGGCTCTCGACCAGCTTGCCGATGCGTCAAGGGGTGGCCCCCCAACCTCCCTTAGCTAAGTAACGGCCACCGCGGATCCTCCCGGTGGCGACTTTATGCGCATAGGACCAACACCAGCAAGTCCACCGCGTCCTCCGCATTAGGGCATGTCGCCAGACTCGGGGGAGCGCGCGCTGATAAAGACAATCACGCGGGCGCAGGCCCCAACTCGTCCGATTCAGCACAGCGCGGGCAAAACCGCCCGAACCTTCCAAACAACACTCGATGGACTATCAGCCTAGGGCCGCTTGCCGTCTACAGACGCCGCATCGACCAGACCGGGCATCGAAGTATCAGAAGAGCGGCTCTCCCTCGACTGGCCAGCGACCACGTCGCTGCGCCCGAGCGTTTATGCGCATAAACCTATCCCGAATGGCTAATCATTCTCGCGTTTACACAAAAACGATTGAAATACAAAATCATCCAGGTAAAATCCATCTGCGTCTAAAAAGAGGAGGTGAAGTTTGGCAGCAGAAATCATCGCGGTAACTCAGCAGAAGGGCGGGGTCGGGAAGAGCACCATCGCGATGCACCTCGGCGCTGCGTTTCATGAGAAAGGCAAGCGCGTCCTCGTTGTAGACGCAGATGGTCAAAACACACTGATCCATTGGGCCAGTGCGTCATCAGACGGCGATACGGGTATCCCCTTTCCGGTCGTCAATCTTTCCGAAGCCGGTAGCCAGATCCACCGCGAGATCAAGAAGTTCGTGGCCGACTATGACATCATCGTCGTCGACTGCCCGCCCTCTATCACTGAGAAAGTCTCCGGCGTGGTCCTGCTCGCTGCCAGCGTCGCCGTGATCCCGACATCGTCATCGCCTGCCGACTATTGGTCGAGTATCGGGTTGGTGAAGCTTGTCCAGCAGGCGCAGCTCATGAACGAGGATCTGCGCGCAGTCTTCCTCCTCAATAAGACCGAAGAAAAACGGATGCTGACGCGCGAACTGAAACGCGCGTTGGAAGAGCTCGGGTTCCCGTTGCTCAAGACACAGATCCCGACTCGCGAGGCCTATAAGCAGGCTATGGCGTTAGGGCAAACAGTGCTCCAGATGAATGATCGCGGCGCCAAGCTTGCCGCCATTGAAGTACGAGCGTGTGCGAATGAGATCGCCGCCTTGCTCCCGTGAAATTTATGCGCATAAAGGACCATGAATGAAACCCTCCCAATTCGCCAAAGGCTTTCAAGCACGTCCTGATTCGACCAGCAGCGAAAAGCGGACCGCTCTCGATCGCCTGAACGCAATCGACGGTATCGTCAAGAACGACCCCAGGAATAGCGAGGCGGCGGGGCGCATCATCGCGCCCGGCACGCCGTCGCAGAACGTCGCCGAAGTCGATGCCGTTGATGCAGCCAATGAATCAGCGGCCTACCGCACATGGCGGCTCGAGCACGGCTACCGGCCTGGTCAGGTCATCGAGCTGGCGCTCAAAACGATCAAGCCGAGCCCGTTCAACCCGCGGCATTTCTATCTGAAGTCGTCGATTGCCGAACTCGCGGTCAACCTGGCTAAGCAGGGGCAGCAGCAGGCAATTCACGTTATTCCTGATTACGACAACCCCGGCAGCTACTTCGTCAGCGATGGCGGACGGCGCGTGCGAGCACTGAAAGAAGCGAACAAGGAATCGGTGAAGGCCATCGTCATCGATCTGCCGATCGGTATTCAGAGCTACAAGCTTGGTTACGACCTCAACGTCCAACGTGATTCACAGACCGTCTTCGACAACGCGGTCGTATGGAGACGCTTTCTCGACGACCGGCACTTCCAGAGCCAGAAAGAACTCGCCGAACACCTCGGGCTGGACGAGTCGACCGTTGCAGTCGCCTTGTCAATTTCCAAATTGCCCGAGGTCGTCATGCATGAGATGGTCGCGAGACCCGATCGCTTCGGCTCCAACATGGCCTATCAGGTCGGTCGTTACCACACTGCCCGCGGCGCCGATGCGACGCTGCGTCTGATCAACAAGATCCTCTCGGACGATCTGAGCACCCGGCAGGTTGCTGACATCGTTAAGGGAAGGGCAAGCGGCCAGGAAAGCGCCAAACCGGCGGGACGGCAACGCTACGCGCAGCGTCTGGAAATCAAACTCGACGGGGTGTCGGTAGGCGATCTTAAGTCGTACGGAGACGATCGAATCGAACTGCGTCTGAAGGGCCTCACGCGTGAAAAGCGCGACGACATCCTTCGACAGATTGAAAAGATGCTGAAGTAAGAAGGGCTTGTCCAGAGGTGGGCAGCGCTGCGGTCAACCGCGGCGCCCCATCCGATCATTACGCCGCGCGCGACTGGCTCAGCGTGAAGGCAAGCAGGTCACCGTCGGTTGGCTCACCCCAGGTCTTGCGAGCCAGCCAATCGAAGAATGCCGTTTCAACGATCTTCGAATCCAGCCCACGACGACGCCAGTCGTCGCGCATGTGCGTGCCGAGTCCGGGCAGTTCATCTTCTTCAAATGACTGCCGCGCGATCTCCCGCTCGGACTCACCCTGCTCGTCGTACAGCTCGCGCGCTTCCTTGCGGCGATATGCCGAGTACTCGCCAAGCAGCCGGGCCTTGAGATCGTCCGCCGGCGCAGCCATCGCAGCCTTGCCGCCACCGCTCGACGGCAGTGCTTCGACAGGCGGCGCATAACCCTTCTTCAAGGCGTCCTTGAACAGCGCTGGCGCGCTGCGCACCGGCGGCAACGACGTGCTGCGCATGCGTTGTTCAGTCATCTGAAGCGCGGCGCGAATGCGATTTTCTTCGCTATCGGCGTACAGCGTTTGTGCTTCTTTCAGCGGAATGCCGATCTTCACCATCCGGTCGACCAGCGTGCTGTCGAACACGTTTGGATGTTCGTCGAGTGCAAGCATAGGCTGCTTGCGCTCGGTCACGCGGAACTGGATCTCGGCCACGCGGCGTCCTTCCCGGTGCTCGATCAGTTCGACGAAGATGTTGGTGACCGCGTTGACCTCGGCGATGGCCGGGCGCAGGTAATCACGCTTGAAGTACTTGTACTCGCGCTTCGCCTCATCGCCCGCTTCCGTGTCTGGCGTGCCGGAAAGGATAGGGCGCCACCATTCCCACGTTTCCCGCATCGTCAGATGGCTCGGGTTGGTCAGGTAGCGCACGCAAATCTCGTAAAGCGCGAGACCCGCGCTACTGCGAAGTTGGCTTTGGAACTGGAGACTCAGACGCGCGTACTGAACCGGGTCGAGCAGCTTCTTCTTGATCTTGGGCGCAAACGAGAATTCCACCCAGACGCGGCGGGTGGTGGGATCTTCGAGAATTTCGGCGTCGGCGATCAGCGTGGAAATGCCCCATTTCCGACCTGGTTTCTGACTGGACGTCCCGGTGCTCCATTCCACCTGCACTGAAACCATGCGCCGCAAGTGCTCCTTGACGAGCGCGGTATCGTTGGAATCAAACGCGGAGTTCGCGACGATGTCGGACAGCAAGGCCCGATACGTGTCACCGGATTCGTCCGCTTGCTGGGCGACGGCGAGGAGCACGTTGAACAGCTTGCGGGTAAGGAGCGTGATTTTGCCGCTTTTCGGCTGAATCGCGATCGCCTCGACGGCTTTGCGCAATTCGGCCGAGCTCGGGCTGACTACATCGGTCTTCTTCGCGCGCTTCGTGGCCATGCGTCTGGTCGAGGAGGGATTTGGCGAGAGCATACCGGCTGCGGTGATACGCGTCTATAGCGCACATCTCACCGTTCGCGGTGAAGTGAGTTTACGAGCAGCAACTCACCTCCAGCAACTCCCGAAAACCCTCACCTCAGCCGTTTCGCCCTAGGTTCGGCCGGTCCTTGCAGGTCGCGGGCCTGGCAAATTCGAACCATTTCCGCTGCGCGGACCAACGCACGTGGTCCGATCCCGAATCTTCTCACCTCAAAAAATTTTCATGGATTTTTGACGAGGTGCGCACGCAGACCTGAAGCATTCGCGAGCCGGCCAAGTCGTGAAGAAGGTTCGGGCAATCACGGTCCCGTAGCAGAGGCGCGTGGCAGTACAAATGTGGAGGCCGACGAGTGTGCTGTCGAATGCGCATCGCCGAAGCCAGCCACACTTCAAATGCGTGCCCGGCGCAGCCAAACGGCCGCGACCACAGCCACAAGCCTCCACAGCGTTCATCGGACCGGCCCGTATGCCACCCACGCGCGTTCATGCCATATAGCCCCTCAGGCCAGTTCTCCACAGGCGTCGCAAGCTTTCCAATAATGCGCCGAGCCAGGATCGCCAGTACTGGCCTTTCACGCGAGCCGCCAGCTGTAACTCGTGCAAACGGCTATGGACAAAACTTGAGGGGGGTGCCCGACCCGCGGTTTGCGCGCCTCTTCCCTATGCCCCCGAAAAAGCTCACCTTAACGTTGCCGGAGAGCTCGGAATGACGCGGCCTCCCGACCTGTTGAGCCCAGAAAGCAGCGAAAAACTATCCCGAAAAACCTCACCATTGACCACTCCAGGAGCTCTCGCTCATCCTGAAAGAGCGCCCCCGAAAACCCTCACCTTTGCGAATCACCGAGCCAATACTCAACAATTTCAATGACTTACACTTCAAGCTATGGCAACACCGTCTACGAGCGCTCCCGTAAAATCTCACCTTAGAGCTAATTTAGGTGGATTCCAGCATGACTGATCGCGGCCGCCACGGCCCCGAAAATCCTCACCGTTCAAATTCCCCGACTGTTAGCCGAAAACGCCCTCAACAACGTCTACAGGGCTTTTCAGCGATGTGGAAGCCATTTTCCCTCCTGTATTTCCTCACCTTATGGATCGGTCGGCACAGAAACGACTCCTGAAAAGTCTCACCTTTGTGGCGAACGACGCATATTTCACAGACGGCTCACCGCACAAAACCCTACCTCCCGAATTTCCTCACCTTCGTCATACAGAGGATCGACGGCCTCACAGCGTCGATGCTTCGCATCGCGCCGAAACACCTCCTCACTCCCGAAAACCCTCACCTCAGATATGTGGACGCACAGAAATGAGGCAAAAACGCCCCTCGTGCCCCGTAAACCCTCACCTCCGGTTCGCGTTTTCTCCCGACTTGACTCACCAATGGGGTTAACCGGCTCAAAATAAGGTCCAAATTGGCCACGGCAGAGCATCCCGAAGGCACTCACCTTAGCCTTGGCCAGACTGCAAACCGACTTTTGAGCGCTGCCGGGTAATCTGTGGCGTTCAGCTCCCGCAAAATCTCACCTTTGGTCATACTGCACTTTTAGGGTCCCTCCTGAACCCCCTCACGTTCTGTCCCGCACCGGCTCACCGAGTCCCCCGAACCTCATCACCCGACATTCCCGCAAGACCTCACCACATCTCCCGCAAAGCCTCACCTTGTCGGGCTGAAACCCCTGCCAGATAAGGCTTTGCCGTGGCGTTAACGTTTTTAACATGGGTTCAAAGGTGTTTACTTTTATTACTCTCTAGACTTTCCCCGTGCGTCCTTCGGACAAAGCCTCCTCGAACCATGTTGGCATAACGACACGGTCGTGAAACAGTATGCAATCGCTGTAAAACCTTTAAAAGCTCTTTCTTTACAAGACCTTATTAGCTATTCTTCGTTTTGTTTCACGGAAAAATCCGGCCGGTACGAATCCATCGACCCAACCACGCACCCAAGTAACGCCTTTTTGCTAATCCACGTTCCTTAACGACAAATACGTAGCAAAAAATACGTAAATTGTTATGATCTATCCAATTCGAGCGACGTCGAGGGACATATGAATCTGGATCAGGAACGGCAAGCCATTCGGAATGAGCTTGAAACGCTTCGAGCTAACGGGGCTCGGCGGCAAGATCTTTCGCTCCACGCATGCAAGCGACTTTTTTTTGATCTAGGCATCCGGCCATCTATGGCCACCGTTCGCGATCTCACGCAAACCGGCAGTGCGAGCGACATCCCCAAAGACATCGATCACTTCTGGGAACGCATCCGGGATGTGTCGCGCATGAAAGTTGGTGCCGGCGCTATCCCAAAGGCACTTGAAGAGCGTGCCGGCGAACTGCTCGGCGCACTTTTTGAAGAGGCCGTCACACACGCACGTGCGACGCTCGATGACGAGCGCGAGGAAATGCATACGCAGATCGCCGCCGCCGACCAGCGCGCCCGAGATGCGGAAATTCGCCAGCAAGCATCGGAAGACGCGATCAAGCGCAGCGAACTGCGAGCGGAGGCGGGCTGGGAACGCGTTCGCGCGCTGGAAGCAGAATTGTCGAGCGCGACCACGCACGGTAATACTCACCAGGAAGGGCTGCAGGCAACAGTGCGCCGTCTCGATCAGGAAAACGAGGCGCTTCGGCAACGCCTTGACACCGAATTTGCGACCAATGCGACGTTACGGGACCGGATCGACGCGTTGCACGTCGAATTGCGCCAAAGCACCGAGCACTATGCGCAACAGATTAAAGACGCAATTGCCGAAGCCGAGCGCCGCGTCAAACCGATGTTGGTCGAACTCGATTCTTTGCGCAGCATGGCGGCGACCTATCAGTCCGGCCTACGCGACGCAAGCCGCAAAGAGTTTGAGTTTATTCAGCAAATCGCCGCGGCCAAGGCGCGCGGCGACCGGCTCGACGCCCAACTGCGCGAGCAATCCGACGAAGTGGATGCGTTGACGAAAGAAGTCGCCGTCCTGCGCAGCCAGCAGGGCGTCGATCCTGCAATTGCCACCCTGCTCTGTTCGCTGGTCGAAGCCGGCCGGCTGACAGAACACGAATTGAAGGCGATCAGCACCGCCGTGGATGGCCACGTGGCCTTGCCGCTACGGTGCCCAAAATGTGAGGAAGGTGAGCCGGAACTCTCGCAAGTGGATCACCGCTTCGAGCTGCAATGTCCGGAGTGCGATCACTCGTCAGGTCTCGGTGAGTCAAGGCTGGAGGCGGTTAGCCGGTTTCAGTCGAGCAGTTCGGTTGCGGCATCGGCATGAGGTTTGGCGCGTTGCGATAACGGACAAAGTGGCAAAGGTGAGGAAATTCGGGACCAGAAAGGTGAGGAAATTCAGGACTCGCTGGCTCCCCTTTTCCTCGTCGAACGCCCGTCGCGCCTAGGCGCGGGCAATGGCGGAATAGCCGGATCCGGCACGTCCGCGGCAGGGGAATCCTGCTGATCCGTCCAGTTTTGCCACGCGCGATACAAACGGTTGGCCGACACCGCCTGCACAAATCCCAGCCATTGCCCGACCAGTTCCGCCTCGACCCCGCTCTCGAACAGATCCGCGGCAAACGTGTTGCGCAATGTTTGCGGACTGGCTCGCGACGTCCGCGACGCGGCGATTCCCGCTCCGCCGATCAATGCATCGACGGCGCGCAGCATGGTGGCTTTATGCATCGGGCGTCCGGAGGGGGATGCGGGGAAAACCAGATTCCCGGCTAATTCCGCAAGCTGTCTCTCGGCGAGCCAGGCGTCCAGAATGGCTGCGGCGAACGGCGCAAGACGGGTACGCCGTGTGAGCATCGGATTAGCCGCCTCGATCGTCACCCAGGGTGAGCCGGCATTCACGCAACTAACCGAAAGCGCGGCGGCTTCACCGGTTTTCAATCCACCGCCTAAAAACACCGCAATCAACGCACGGTCGCGCCGCTCCCGCCAACGCTGAGCCGCTGACAGATCCGCTAACGGCGAAAACAGATGCGCGGTCAGCGCAGTTCGTTCGGCATGACTGAGAAAGCCGGTCGGCTCGTTATCACGCGCGTTGCGCCAGGCTGCCTCGCCGTCCTGAGCAATGAAACGCGCTGGATTGGTCGAAGCAGATTCGATTTCGCGCACGTGATCGAGCACTCGCTCGATTAGCCGTAAATACCGCATGCGCTGGGTTTTCCGGACATCGAGCCCGGCAACGAATTCGGCGATCGTGCGAGCGTCGACCGTGACCAGACTCTTCTGGCGCATGCCCAACCAGTCGAGAAAGAGCCCCCACTGTGCCTGGTAGACTTCAGCGGAAGAACGCCGGAAATGCTGTTTCGCAAGCCATGCGTCGAAAGCGATTTGTGGGTCGCGACGCCAGTCCTCACGCTGTTGATCGAAGAGGTCCGTGGATGGCGCCGGGCGCGGGACCGGGTCGGTCAGATTAGGGGGTGACATGGACTCACAGTTCCGTTAGTTGCACCTATTGTAGGTGGCAACCGCTCGAAACGCAGCCTTCAGTCACCCCACGCGCGTGCGCGTTTGAGAGGAGCATTCTGCGACGAAGGGGGGACAGCACGGCGTGCCGCCTCTTCATAGGCGCTGACCGCAAACGCGAAAACCGCCGGCAACGCCGTGGAGGTGCCGAAGTCCACGGCCTCGTCCGTTTCCGGATACGGCAGATCGGACGGCCGTTGAAAGAGTCCCAGCATCAGCGCGTCGTGCCGGCTGGCGAAGCCGAGATCTGCAAGCGCCTCGGCTTCGACGGCGTGCAGCAAACGCCATGTGAGCGGCACTTCCTGCACGATATAGCGCGCAGCGATATTGCGCACGATGCGTTCGAGATCACGCGCCGCGGTTTGATAGCGCAGCGCGGCCAGAGCGTGGTCGGTCGAGTCGGTTATCAGGTCGTTCATGATCGGCTCCAGTCGATACCCTGTACTGTACAAATATACAGTATTCGGCGCAACCTCGTCCGAAGCGCCGATTCCGCCAACCGCTAGCCACGGTGCGCCGAAATGTCAGCCATGAATCACCACTAGTAGCGCTTTCGCCTCGCCCTTGCCGGCGTTGCGGATCGCGTGCGGCTCGTCAGCGACATAACGCGCGGTGTCCGCCGCCTTGAGCCGTTTTGTCGTGCCGGCTGCCTCGATTTCGATCGATCCGTGCAACACGGTCAGATGCTCGCGCGTGCCGGGTTCGTGGGCGTTCGACGCCAACACTCCGCCCGGCTGCAGCGTCAATTCATACCACTCGAACTTGCCGGCCAGTTCGATCGGCCCCCACACACGTAACTGATACCTGGCGTCGTGCCCGCTCAAAGTGGGAATCTCGTGCGGACCGGAGACGGCGATCGCTTCCGGCGTCTTCTGTGGCGCGAACAGCGAATCGAGACTGACACCGAGCGCATTAGTCAGACGCCAGGCGACCGCAATGGTTGGATTGGCCTTGTCGCGTTCGATTTCCGAGAGCATCGATTTGGACACACCGGCCGCGCGCGACAGGTCGTCGAGCGTCATGCGCCGTTCCGCGCGCAAGCGCTGAATCTGCTCGCCGACGCGCGGCGGCGCCGCAACTGCCGGCACCGATGTTGCGCCCGAAGTAGGTGCCGCGTTGGCCGCGGCGCGGCGGATACCCGAACTTGCCATTTCCTGACCCATCGTTTAGAGTTGTTCGACATACCGGATTTTAGTTCGGAAAAACGAAAATATCCGATAAAACTGACAGCCGACTATAACAGGCCGCCTCGTGGTCGCACATGCCGAACACGCTGACACGGGCGCTTTCACCCCTTTCAGGAGTCTGGTTCATGCGTGACCTATACCTCGCCCATTTGCGCGACACCCTCGAGCAGATTCGCGCTGACGGCTTTTACAAGAACGAGCGCGTGATCGCCAGCCCGCAATCGGCTGACATTCGTCTCGCCGATGGCTCGGCCGTGCTGAACTTCTGTGCGAACAACTATCTGGGACTCGCCGACGACGCACGCCTGATCGACGCGGCAAAGCAGGGTCTGGATAGCGACGGCTTCGGCATGGCGTCGGTGCGCTTCATTTGCGGCACGCAAACGGTACATAAGAAGCTGGAAAAAGCGCTCGCCGCGTTTCTGCAAACCGACGATTGCATTCTCTACTCCAGCTGTTTCGACGCAAACGGCGGGCTGTTCGAAACCTTGCTCGACGAGAATGACGCGATCATCAGCGACGAACTGAACCACGCGAGCATCATCGACGGGGTGCGGCTTTCCAAGGCGAAGCGCTTTCGCTACAAGAATAACGATCTCGCCGATCTCGAAGCCAGACTGATCGAAGCGCAAGCCGCCGGCGCACGCTTCAAACTGATCGCCACCGACGGCGTGTTCTCCATGGACGGCATCATCGCCGACCTCGCCGGCATCTGCGATCTGGCCGACCGTTACGGTGCGCTCGTGATGGTCGACGACTCGCATGCGGTGGGTTTTGTCGGCGAACACGGACGCGGCACGCCGGAACATTGCGGCGTGCTGTCGCGCGTCGACATCATCACCGGCACGCTGGGTAAGGCACTCGGTGGCGCATCGGGCGGCTACGTGGCCGCGCGCAAGGAAATCGTGGAGTTGCTCCGGCAACGCTCACGTCCCTATCTGTTTTCGAACACGCTGACGCCGAGTATTGCCGCCGCCTCGCTGAAGGTGCTTGAACTGCTGGCCAGCGAGGAAGGCGCGCAACTGCGCGCACGCGTGCGCGAAAACGGCGCTCACTTCCGCAGCAAGATGAGCGCGCTCGGCTTCACGCTAGTGCCCGGCGAGCATCCGATCATTCCGGTCATGCTCGGCGACGCGCAACTCGCATCGAAAATGGCCGATGCGCTCCTGAAGGAAGGCGTCTACGTGATCGGCTTCTCGTTCCCGGTGGTGCCGAAAGGCCGCGCGCGCATTCGCACGCAGATGAGCGCCGCGCATACGCCCGAGCAGATCGACCGCGCGGTGGATGCTTTCGCGCGCGTCGGCCGCGAACTTGGCGTCATCTGATACGGAGGCGCACATGAAAGCATTGGCAAAACTCGAACGCGCTCCGGGCCTCACGCTTACGGACGTCAAGAAACCCGAAGTCGGTCACAACGACGTGATGATCCGCATCACGCGTACCGCGATTTGCGGCACGGACATTCACATCTGGAAGTGGGACGACTGGGCGCAGAAAACGATTCCTGTGCCGATGCATGTCGGCCACGAATACGTGGGTGAAATCGTTGAAATGGGCCAGGAAGTGCGCGGCTTTGCGATCGGCGACCGTGTGTCCGGCGAAGGACATATCACGTGCGGCTTCTGTCGCAATTGTCGCGCGGGCCGCAGGCATTTGTGCCGCAATACGGTGGGCGTCGGCGTGAATCGGGAAGGCGCGTTCGCCGAGTATCTGGTGATTCCGGCCTTCAACGCATTCAAGATTCCGCCCGAGATTTCCGACGACCTCGCCGCTATTTTCGATCCGTTCGGCAACGCCACGCATACTGCGCTGTCGTTCAATCTGGTCGGCGAAGACGTGTTGATTACCGGCGCCGGACCCATCGGCATCATGGCGGTGGCGATCGCGAAACACGTCGGCGCGCGCAACGTGGTGATTACCGACGTCAACGACTATCGCCTCGACCTCGCGCGCAAGATGGGCGCCACGCGTGCGGTCAACGTCTCGCGCGAATCGTTGCGCGACGTGATGGCGGACCTGCACATGACGGAAGGTTTCGACGTCGGGCTGGAAATGTCCGGTGTGCCGAGCGCGTTCACCGGCATGCTCGACGCGATGAACCACGGCGGCAAGATCGCGCTGCTCGGCATTCCGCCCGCGCAGACCGCGATCGACTGGACTCAGGTGATCTTCAAAGGCCTCGAAATCAAGGGCATTTATGGGCGCGAGATGTTCGAGACCTGGTACAAGATGGTGGCGATGCTGCAAAGCGGGCTGGACCTGTCGCCGATCCTCACGCACCATTTCAAGGTCGACGACTATCGGGAAGCGTTCGCCACGATGCTCTCAGGCGAGAGCGGCAAAGTGATTCTCGACTGGACCGCCGCGTGAGTTAGCACGCTAGTATCCGCATTACCGCGTGTAGCAATGCCCGCGGCCCATAACGCCCGCACCGCGCTCACCCGCCTGCGGGCGTTTTAACGAACTCGGCCTGAATGCGCACATGAATATCGTCGCCGACGGCCGGATACCACGTAGCCAGTCCAAACCTGGCGCGACTGAAATGACCCTCGGCAGAAAAGCCGAGCGTGTCTTTTTTCGTGAGCGGATCAGGCGCAAAACCGTTGAAGGTGACATCAAGCGTGACCGGTTGCGTGACGCCGTGAATCGTCAGATCGCCGGTCAACGTGCCGCGCGACTCGCCGGTGCGCTCAAACCGCGTGCTGACGAAGCGGATCTCCGGATAGCGCTCCACGTCGAGCATGCTGCCGCTCTTCACCATTTTGTCGAGTAGCGGCACATTCGTGTCGATGCTCGCGGCGTCGATCGTTACCGACGTCGTGCTCTTGTCCAGACCGCCTTCATTCCAGTCGAGCTGTCCCTTCTTGCGATCGAAGCGCGCCGTAAAGCGCGAATACTTGAAGTGATCGATGTCGAAGGTGATGCTGCAGTGATCCGGATCGATTTCGTAGCGGCCCGGCGGCACACGCGCTTCGTTTTGACTGACCGAATGCGTGAGCACTTGCAAAGGCGTGCAGGCCACCGCCGTCAGTAGCATTGCGCTCAGGAAGGCGCGCACAAACGTGGCGCGGAGAGTCAGAGTGCTCATGAAGTTCGTTCCCGTTGACCGATTCCGCTCAAGATAACAGGTCGCACACCCAACCCGCAAAAACGCAAAAGACTTGACGAGGGAGAATGATCGTTCTACCCTTCGTCTCATGGATACCGAAACTCACATTGAATCAGTGCCGCCGGGCAGCGCCCGCGAGCGGTTGCTGAATGCGGCGGAAGCGTTGATCTACGCCGGCGGCATTCATGCAACCGGCGTGGACGCGATCGTCAAGCAGTCGGGCACGGCGCGCAAAAGCTTTTACACGCATTTCGGATCGAAAGACGCACTCGTGGCGGCTGCGCTCGACCGGCGCGACGAACGCTGGATGAACTGGTTCATCGCAGGCACGCAACGGCACGGTAAGACGGCGCGCAAACGTCTGCTCGGCATGTTCGAGGTGCTGCGCGAATGGTTTGCGTCGAAAGATTTTCATGGTTGCGCGTTTCTGAATGCGTCCGGTGAGATCGCTTCCGCGGACGATCCGATCCGGATCGTCGCGCGCAAACACAAGGAACGCCTGCTGGCGTTCGTGCGAACCGAATGCGACGAGTTGGCTGCGGAGTCGGGTATGGATGCCCGCCGCGCCGCGCGTCTGTCGCGTCAATGGTTGATCCTGCTCGACGGCGCGATTGCCGTCGCGCTGGTGAGCGGCGAGCCCGATGCGGCGCTCGACGCGCAAGCTGCAGCCCAAGTCCTGCTCGACGCGGAGTGTGCGAGCGAGTCAGGCACACCGCCACGCAAACGACCGCCGTCCCGGCGGACCGCAACCTGACTGAGGAACCATCATGACCGATCCGATCGAAACCCGTCCGCCGCTGCCGCCGTTCACACGCGAAACCGCCATCCAGAAAGTGCGCGCTGCGGAAGATGGCTGGAATACCCGCGACCCCGAGCGCGTGTCGCTCGCCTACACAAAAGACAGCGTATGGCGCAACCGTGCCGAGTTCACGAACGGTCGCGCGGAGATCGTCGGCCTGTTGCGCCGCAAATGGGCGAAGGAGCTCGACTATCGTCTGATCAAGGAACTGTGGGCGTTCACCGATAACCGCATTGCGGTGCGCTTTGCCTACGAATGGCACGACGATTCGAACAACTGGTTCCGCTCGTACGGCAACGAGAACTGGGAATTCGACGAGCATGGACTGATGGCGCACCGTCATGCCAGCATCAACGATATGCCGATCCGCGAAGCCGACCGCCTTTTCCACTGGCCGCTCGGCCGCCGTCCTGACGACCATCCGGGCCTGTCCGATCTCGGTCTCTGACCTGCACGGCGAACGCCTGCTGCGCGTTCACCGCTCCGACATCGGTTCTCCGTTATTGTTGCGTCTGCGCTTGCGGGCACGTCATGTGCCCGCGCGCCCGAGCGTGTCCTCAACATCGTGCTGACGGGTTGAGGTACAGTGCGCGACGGACGGCACGCAAGCATACCCAGAACACAGATGACGCCGGCGCTCGACCGGCGGCGGAGAGTACATGCATTTTCGGCAGATCAACAAGAACATCCGACGCGCGGCACTTGCGCTTGTTGCCAGCCTGGCCGCGGCCTCCGCCGCGCATGCAGGCAACTGGTGCGAAGGCGGCGTATGGGTCGACGCCATGCTGGGTTCGTATCACATCAACCCCGACCCGAACACCCATTTCGAACAGTTCAACCCGGGACTCGGCGTCGAATGCTGGCTCAATAACCAATGGGCGCTGACTGCCGGTGGCTTTCGTAATTCGTTGCGCCGGCCTTCGTATTACGGCGGCGGTGTGTGGGCGCCGGAGTTCGCGCATTGGGGCATCGTGCGGATCGCGGCGATCGGCGGGATCATCTCGGGATATAACTACGGCAACTGGGGTTTGGGCCGCAATCATACGATCGGCCCGGTGGTCGCGCCGATCGTCATGGTCGAATATAAGCGGGTGGGTGCGAACTTCATTGTGATTCCGCCGATCCCATCGGATGATCTTCCGTTTACGATCGGGTTTCAGTTGAAGGTCAAGTTCTAGTCCATTGTCGTGATGCGCCTCTATAGGTGAGCGATTCCAGGATGGTGAGGAATTCCAGGAGATGACCTCATCCAGATCAACGGTGAAGCTTTCCAGGAGACCGATCGAGTTCGCTCAAAGGTGAGTCGTTCCAGGAGCTGAACAGCACTTCAATCGCTTATGAAGATACGTAAGGTGAGGAGTTCCAGGAGATCGTCCGAAAAGGTGAGCGGTTCCAGGAGGTGAGCGATCGGCGCATTGAATCCGCACCTGCGATAAGGTGAGGATTTCCAGGGAGTTGTCTTCATCGCCATGAATGACGAGCCAGTTGTCTGTGATCGCAAAGCGTAAGGCCGCGCTCCTGCTATAGGTGAGAATATTCGGGAGCCGGCGAGGTGAGAATATGGCCACCTGTGTGCGCACTTCAAATGCAAAGGTGAGGGAATTCGGGAGCACAACTCCAAGCCCTCGTCTGTCTGATTTTCGATGAGCTTGACATTGGTTTCCTAGGAAACTAATATCCGGTCAACGCTCTCCGCTACTCCGTTTACCCCATGCAAGGTTCTCGTCAGAAAGACAACGCCAATACGCCGGCTCGCAAGAAGCCCGCGGCGGATCGAAAGAAACCCGTTAGCGGTCTCGAATCGCACGTCGGTTACTGGCTGCGCTTCGTGTCGAATCACGTATCGCATGGGTTCCAGATGAAAGTCGAAGCCCACGGCGTAACCGTGTCCGAGTGGGTGTTGCTGCGGGAGATTTACGGCTCGGGCCCCACGTCTGCTACGGCGCTGGCCGCACGCACCGGCATGAGTAAGGGCGCGGTGTCGAAACTGCTGGCGCGTATTGAAGCCAAGGCGCTGCTGGAACGCGAGACGGTCGAAGAAGACCGCCGCAATCACGTCGTCGCGTTGAGCGCGTCGGGACTGAAGCTCGTTCCCGAGCTGGCGCGGCTGGCCGATCAGAACGACGAAGAGTTCTTCGGCCACCTGCCCGCTTCGGTCAAAACGGCGATTGTCGACGCCATGAAAAACGTGGTTGCCGTCCACGGTCTGAAAGCGGTGCCCATCGAATAAACGCGCAATCGTGCCGGAGATAGTCATGTCTGCAAAGCTCAATGAAGCAAGCCGTCGCGCCGCCGAAAACTGTGCGCATCAATCCCACAACGGTACGATCGACTTCGGCTCGGTGGTGCGCGCGCTCGGTGAGGCCGGTATTGAATCGTATTTCACCGATTACCGTCGCGGCGAGCATACGTACTACGCGCCCGGCGGCGAGACGCACGTGATCGCTTTGCCGCTGCCCGACGTCGCCATTGCGAACGCATTCGACGCCGATGCCGTGACCCAGGCCGTGCGCGGCGCGCAAAGCGGCGCAGTCAAATACGCGGAGTTCGTGAGCCGAACTCTGGCGGCAGGATGCGTCGGCTATTTCGTCTGGATCACGGGACGCCAGGTGCAGTATTTCGGCCGGCGCGGCGAAGTTCACGTCGAGCGCTTTCCCCAATGACGCCTGACGCTTTCGCGAGGGAAATCAAGGCCGCGCTCGCCCCGCACGCTGACGCGGAGCGCGCACTCGCGATGCGCGCCTACATGCGCCACCACTTCGAGTTCATCGGCGTGCCGACGCCGCTGCGGCGGCAAGCGGTTTTGCCGGTACTAAAGGCGCTGCAGGTGGAGAACGCCGATCATCTGCTGGTATACGCCAATGTCCTATGGACCATGCCGGCGCGCGAGTACCAGTATGTCGCCACGGATCTGCTGGCGCGCAAATGGAAGACGCTCGCGCTGGGTGACATCGCGCGTCTGCTGACGATCGCGCAGCATGCTTCGTGGTGGGATTCGGTCGATCCGCTCGCGGCCGTGGTAGGCGGCGTGCTGAAAGCGGCGCGAGTCGAGGCGCCGCAGGCGCAGGCCGCGATGGACACCGCGCTTCAGCACGAATCGTTATGGGTGCGGCGCATTGCAATGATTCATCAACTCGGCTGGCGCGGGCATACCGACGAAGACCGGTTGTTCGGGTACGCGCGTGCGCTGGCCGCGGAAAGCGACTTCTTTATCCGCAAAGCGATCGGCTGGGCCTTGCGGGACTACGCGCGGCACGCGCCCGACGTGGTGAGCGGCTTTCTGTCGGCCTCGCGAGACCTCATATCACCGCTCACTCTGCGCGAAGCATCAAAGCATCTGCCGCCGATCCGCTGAATTCGCCTGTACGCTGAACGCACAACTTTCGAAGTGCGAACGTCAATCGCCGCCGTGCGCCAGCGCGACACGCGCCTTGTCTTCCGGACTATCGGCGATGAAATACTTCTTCGCCCATGACCCATCCGGCGCCAGCATCAAACGCTCATGCGTATCGTCGTTCTTCTTCTGCCGTATGGCCAACGCGCGCGCCCGATAGTGCTCATAGAGCCGCAGAAACTCCGCGAGATACGTGCCGGCAATGCGGCGGTCGCGAATCTCCAGCAGATTCTCGTCGTTGAAATGTTCGGAGTTGTTGCTCATGTTTGCCGAACCCGTGTAGACGACCGGATTCGTGCCCTCTGCGTCGATCACCAGGAACTTGTGGTGAATGATGACGGGTGCGTACTCCGGCGGGTGCTCGCCTGGAAAAAGGCGTAGCTCGGGTTCGAAGCCTGCCGGCACGGTCGCCGGTGAAAAATACTCCGCGTCGATCACGTCGCGCTTGTCGCGGCCGCGGTGATACAGCTCCATGTTGGCGAGCGCCGTCGTCGAGACGATCTGCCCGTTTTTCTCCGCCTCCTCCGCAGCTTCGGCCGACTTTGGGCTGATGTGATTGACGAGGCCGAACATCATCAGGCCTTTGTCGCCGGCCGCGAAACAGGCCTCGCGCAGTGGCGCATCGGTCGGCATGAAGAGGCAGAACACCACGGAGTGCTTCGCTTTGCTGATCGCATCGACGATCGTGTCGATCTGCAAACGCGAGTCTTTCTCTTCCGGTGAAAAACAGACCCGCACTTGCGCGCTGCCGATCCGAATCGAGTCCGACCAGCCCGGCGTGAGCTTCGCGGTCGCGGCAATGGTCGGATTGCCGGCGAGCGCCTTGGCGCGGTCGCTATAGAGCGTGGCCAGTTCCGGCGAATCGAACAGATGCAGCACGTTCGCCTGCTCCGTGATGCCCTCGGTGGTGAAATTGGCCGAACCTGTCAGCACGCGCGCCGGTGATGCCGCGCCGTTGCCGTTGTTCACCACGATGAACTTGTCATGCATGATGTGCGTCTTGTCGCGCGGCGCGAAGGTGGCGACATCTCCGAGTTCGTCGACGGCAGGCTGATTCGGCGACGGTGCGGGCGGTTTGCCCTTCTGCGACACTTTGTGCGAGTCGTACACAACAGCGAGCGACGCTTTGCCCTGCTTCTTGCCGAACGCTTCGAAAGCCGGTATCGCCCAAAGCGGATCGGTCAGGTGGTACACCGCCGACGCCGCGCGCTGCGCATGATCGAGTGTGAGCGCGAAGGCTTCCTGCAAGTCGTTCGCAAGCCATGTGCGCAGCCGCAATGCCTGTTCCGTCGACGGCGCCGCGTGCGGCGCGAGATGAAGCGCGGCGACTTTGCGCGCGAAAGCCTGTGAGCTGACCACGGCGCGATTGAACCATGAGCCGATGCTCTCCTCCATATGCGCGGGCAAACTCAACTTGCATTCGCCCTTTTGCGCGTGGAGCAATTGCGGCGCCTCTGGATTGCCGATTACCGGATAGACGAGATAGGTGAACGACTTCTCGCGATCCGCTTCGTCGATTCGCGCATCCCACCACATGAATTTCTGAATGGGCGCCTCATTCGACGGCGCGTCTTTCTGCGTATCCGGCACCGCGCCTTTAAAGGTCAACCGGTTGGGTAGCCAACTGCTGGCTTCGCGCTCCTGTCCATCGGTCGCGAGGAACCCCGGCGTCCGTTTGATGGCGAAACCGAGGAAGTCTTCACGCGTGCCGCCTTCGGGCCAGTCGAAAGCCAGCAGGACGAGTGTCGGGGACAGATAACTGCGGACGCTGACATTCATCAGTTGCTCCACGGTGTCGAATGGAGCTTTAGTCTGGACGCACAGTTTGTTGGAATGGTGACAAGATACAAATTAAAAAGACGCTAGTTAACGGCGCGTTATTCGAAAACTTGAGAGATAAATTTAATACTTAAATGTGTTCCAGAATTCTGTAGTCATCGCTTAGTAATATGCGTGCGTAATACTCCGCAGCGCTGCAAGTCAGAGCATATTTCGCATAAAACGCGCTGCTCCCCATGAGGGCTGACGCGAAGGCCAGACCCCGGGGGGTTAACATGACTATTCGTCATCGCATCACGCTATTGGTTGTTCTGATGTTCGTCGCCTTATCGGCAATCGGCGGCTACGCTGTCTACCAGACGCGCGGCAGCGCAGGCGAGGTGCGCAAGGTCACGGAAGGCGTCGTGCCCAGCGCGCTTGCTTCCGCCGATCTCGTGTCGCAAGTCAAGGACGTGCAACTCGCCACGATGACGCTGGTCTACGCGCCCGACGCCAACATGGTCGCCCAGGCGCAGGACGAACTGAACAAGAAGCGAGCTTCGCTGCAACAGGCGCTGGCGTTGCAGGACAAAGATGCCGCGAGCCACGCGCAGAAGGGGCTCGTTTCGCAGGCCAACGACAGTCTCCAGAACTATTTCTCCGCGATTGCCGAGACGGCCAAAATGAAGGCCGAGGGCAAGAACGAACTCGCGCAGGCCTATCTGTTTGCCAATGTCGCGCAATATCGCGACGAACTCGAAGGGATCGTCGAGACCTTGCGCGTCGAGAAGAATCGCGAGAAAGACGAGGCGATTACCACGCTGAACGCCACACTCGCCACGACAACCACGGCGATCGCCGCAGTCACGGGTATCGCGATCATTCTGCTGACTTTCATCGGCGCGCTGCTTTACCGCCAGATCACGCGTCCGCTCAGCCGCATGCAGGCCATGATGAGCGAAATCGCGTCGAGCCAGGATTTCACGCGGCGCGTTCCGGTCGGCCGGCTGGATGAGATCGGTCATTCGATCGTCGCCTTCAACGGCATGATCGAGAAGATTCAGGAAAGCTCGGCGCAACTCAAGCAGAAAACCGCTGACATTCAGGCGATGTTGCAGAACATGCAGCAGGGCATTCTGACAGTGATCGACGGCGCCGTGATCCACGCGGAGTACTCGGCCTATCTGGAAGACATCTTCGAAACGAAGGATATTGCCGGGCGCGGTTTGATGGATCTGGTGTTCGCGGACACCGACATCGGTTCGGACGCGCTCTCGCAAGTCGATGCGGCCGTGCATGCCTGCCTCGGCGAAGACTGCATCAACTTCGCGTTCAATCAGCATCTGCTGGTCGGCGAGATTTCCAAACGCATGCCCGACGGCCGCGTGAAGATTCTCGACCTGAGCTGGTCGGCGATTACCGACGAAAACGACGTGATCGTGCGCCTGATGCTTTGCGTGCGCGACGTTACCGAACTGCGCAAGCTCGCGGCGGAGGCCAGCGAACAGCGCCGCCGTCTGGACATGATCGGCGAAATTCTCGCGGTGAGTGAAGAGAAGTTCCATCACTTCATTGAGAGCTCGGCCGGTTTTATCAGCGAGAACGAGCGGATCATCCGCAAGCACTCGGCGGCGGATCACGCGGCGATTGCCGAGCTGTTCCGCAACATGCACACCATCAAGGGCAATGCGCGCACCTACAACCTGCAGCATCTGACCAACGTCGTGCACGAAACCGAACAGAGCTATCACGAGCTGCGCCAACCGGATGCGGGCCGTTCGTGGGATCAGGAGCATCTGATGCGTGAATTGACGCGCGTTCGCGAGGCTATCGAGAGCTACGCGAAGATCAACGAACAGAGTCTTGGTCGCAAGGGCAAAGGCCAGGCCAACGAGGCCGGCAACTCGGGCCATTACGTGATGGTCGCCAGGGAACATATCCAGCACACGCTTAGCATGCTGGAACAGACCAACGCCGGCGAACTGCAGGAACTTCAGTCCATGCGTGATGCGCTGCGCCGCACGCTGCGGGCACTGGGTAGCGAAAGCGTGCGAGACGCGCTATCCGGCGTGCTGGATTCGCTGCCTTCGCTCGCGAGCGAGCTGGGCAAGCCCGCGCCGAGCGTGCGTGTCGACGACAACGGCTACCGTCTGCGTGGCGAGGCGGGCGGCACGCTGAACAACGTGTTCATGCATCTGCTGCGCAATTCGATGGACCACGGCATCGAAACCGCAGAGACACGCAGCGCGCACGGCAAGGCGCCTGCCGGCTCGATCCGTATCGAAGTCGGCCTGGATAGCGGCGCGTTGCAGATCACGCTCAGCGACGACGGCCGCGGCCTCGCGCTCGAACGCATTCGCGGTATCGCAACGGAGCGCGGCTGGATTGGCCCTGACGACACGCTGAGCGACGAAGCGATCGCCGATTTCATTTTCCGGCCGGGCTTCTCGACCGCGGAAACGGTGACGGAGTTGTCGGGGCGCGGCGTCGGTATGGACGCGGTGCGCGATTTTCTCAAGCGCGCGAACGGCAGCATCGAACTGCGCTTTACCGATGATCAGAAGGGCGCGGCGTACCGTCAGTTCCAGACGATCGTCTGTCTGCCGGATAGCATCGCTGTCGATACGCTCGGCGTAGAAGCGCGCGGCGAAGCCGGCGCACTGCAACTCGACGCGATGGCGGACTGAGCGCCGCATCGGCGTACGTCGCGGCGGCATTTGAAGGAAACGGTTGTGATTCAACAGTATGTATTGGCGGTAGCAGCCAGCAGCGCGGTCACCGCGCTGCTGGCATTTGCCGCGCACAAGCTGCACAGCGCAAAGCTGACGGCACGGCTGCACGCGAAAGCGCAAGCGCGGATCGACACACTCGAGGCCGCCCAGGCCGGGCATGGCGCAGCGATTGCGGAGCGCGAGCGGGCGGAACAGGAACTGCAAGCGCTGACCACGCAGTTGCGCGACGAACTCGCGCTCCAGACGGCAAACGCCGAAGAACTGCGCGCCGCGCTGAAAGCGGCCACCGAGGACAAAGACCAACTGGCACATCAGGCCCAGAAGATCGCCGGCGAGGCCGAGCGTCTGAAGAGTCTCGGCGCGACGTTCGAGCGCTGGCACGAGCAGATGATTTCGCTCATGACGCAAAACAACGACATGCACGCGAAGAATCAGGAACTGTCGTCGATTGTGCGGCATGTGGTGATCGTGTCGCTGAACGCGTCGATCGAAGCCGCGCGGGCGGGTCCGGCCGGTCGCGGCTTCGCGGTGGTGGCGAGCGAAGTGCGCGCGCTTGCCGCGCGGTCCGAAGAGTTGTCGAAGAGCTATCGCGACAGCCTGCACCGCAACGACCTGACCACGACTTCCACGTTTCAGGACATTCAGGCGGGTGGCAAGATGATCGCGGCGTCGCTCGCCAGCGTCGAGTCGCTGGCCAATCAGTTTCATTCGAAGCTGCATGAGGTGGCGGTGTGATTTCGGTCCACGCCAAGGACAGCTTCGACCGCATTTTCCGCAAGGCCGCCCAGGCGCGTTTGCCGCTGGATGCCGGCGATCTGTGCGAGATCGCGCCGATTGCCGACGCCAGCGTTGGAGTATCCAAAGACACGCAAGTGGTCGTGTTGACCATTTCGTCGATCGTGTTCAGGTTGTTGCTGATTCTTCATTTCGACGAAGACGAGAGCACGCGCGCTTACTACCTCAAAGACGCCGCCGACGAGCGGCCGTTCCAGGAAGTCTTTCTGGAAATCTGCAATCTGTGTTGCGGGGCGATGAATCAGGAGTTGTTGCGCTACTTTCCGGACCTCGGCATGTCGACGCCTTACGTGCTGAACGCGCGTTGCCTGCCGCATCTGCATGAATTGAAGCCGGGTTTGCTGTCGTCGTATTCGGTCACGCTGAACGGCACCGTGCGGCTTGCCGCGACGGTATGCGTATGCGCCTATGCGCCGATCGACTTCGTCGCCGACACGAGCGCGCTCGAAGAAACCGGCGGCGAGCTGGAATTGTTTTGATTGGGCAAGCCATTGCCGCTGTGAGCAGGAACGCGAGATGAACATGAACAAACCGGTCAGCAAAGTGCTGGTGCTGGACGATTGCCCGGCTCACAAAGAAGCGCTGAAGCGCTTCTGCGACGAGAACAACCTGGTCGGCGTGAAAGTCGCCAAAAACCGCCTGCAGTCGGTCCTGCGCTCGAATATCGATCTGGGCGCGGTGTTGTTCGCCGAGCGTTACGGCGGTTCGCCGGAAGCCAGCGCCGAAATCGCGATCAGGATCAACGCGGTGCGCCCCGAGTTGCCGATCATCATGCGTCGGGATAACGACCCAGGCATGGACGACTTGCCGGAGGGCTTGCGACGCGTGGTGTGCGCCGCGTATGTCGCCCACGATATGGCGCCGCTGCGCCAGGTGATCGACGAGTACATCTTCAGCCTGGATTATCCGAACGCGCTGGTGCGTGGCATTGCCGACATGACACAAGCCATTCTCGGCGACGTGTTCAAGGATCTGACCATCACGTGCGACACGCCGCATATCGTGCGCGACCGCATTATCTTCGGCGAGGTGTTCAGCCTGATTCCGCTGGAAAGCGCATGGTGCCGCGGCTACATGATGATGCAGGCCGAAGAGACGCCGATCCTCGAACTGCTCGATCGTCACCAGATGATCGACAACACGCAGCGCGGCGAGGCGGATTTCCGCGATCTCAACAGCGTGCTCGGCGAGGTGACGAATCTGATCTGGGGTTCCTTCCGGAACCGCTATGTAGGCGATGCGGATGCCTGGGCACGCAGCCAGGTCCAGGTGCCGCTGCTGGTGAATCACAAGCACAAGTACATCTCGTTTGGCAGCGGCAATCCGCAACTGTGCTTCACGTACTGGTTGAAAGACCCGAAGTCGACCCGGGCGGTCAAGTTGCATCAACGTTTTGTGTTCAGCCTGAGCTGGTCGCCGGAGGACTTCAAGGAAGTCGCGGACGACGTCGGCGCAATGGTCGAGGCAGGCGAACTGGATCTGTTCTGAGTGTGGTCATAGGAAAAAACATGTCGAAAATTCTGGTGGTGGATGATTCGAGCACGGTGCGCGACGAAGTGGCCGGCTTTCTCAAGAAAAACGGTCTGGACGTCGACACGGCGGTGGACGGCAAGGACGGCCTCGCCAAGCTGAAGGCCAGCCCCGGCATCAAGCTGGTGATCAGCGACGTCAACATGCCGAATATGGACGGCCTGACGATGGTCGAGAAGATTCGCGGTGAGCTCGCGAACAAGACCGTCAACGTCATCATGCTGACGACCGAGAGCAGCCCGGCGATGAAGGAGCGCGGCAAGGCGGCAGGCGTCAAGGGATGGATCGTCAAGCCGTTCAAGGGCGACGCAGTGCTGGAAACGTTTCGCAAACTGGCGAGCTAGACGCGGCTGCGCAGTCCTCGCACGCAAAGGTGAGTGTTTTCGGGAGCCGTGTGCGCGCGTGGTTTTGACTCTGTTGCGCAGTCACTGCGGCGGCCGAAACACGCTATATAAGCGAATAAACCGGCCGGTCTGGCGATCGAGGCGATGCCTTTGGATCCGTTCGCCTGTTCAAAGGTGAGAATATTCGGGATCTTTCGAGTATCCATGTGACGGCGGCCAGAAAGCGTCGTTCACATTGAGGCATGCGTGATGCACGCGTGCGCTATCTATCATGCCTCGGATTGAAAACGGTGAGCGGCAAGGTCGATCTGCACTCACCAGGCCGCTCTGTTTCAGCACGATGGTGTCGATGACCGGCACACTTCGATCACAATATCCGTCCCACGCGCGAGTCGCGCCTCTCCAGCGGCTGTAAAGCTGCGCGCACACGGCCGCTTACCTGGGTATGCAAATTAGTCCGCCGGATTTAAAGGTGAGGGTTTGCGGGAGTGGCCTGTTCCGGAGCACCCGTGCCACGCCCAGCATGCTGTTGCGGCCTGCCCCCAAGCTCGAAAGGTGAGCGTTTTCGGGAGCAGTTCAACGCGCACTTCACGCAGGATCCCAAGCGCTCCATGCCAAAGGTGAGTGTTTTCGGGAGCACGCGGGCAACGCGTACGGTGCGCCACACGCGCCGCCGCGTATCACGTTCCGCGTTGAAAGAGTTGGGAAGAAACTGGCAACCTTGGGGGCTGTTCCGCGTTTTGAGAATACCCGCATGCAGAGAAGATTGGCGACGCGGACGACAGCGGGCGCGGATTGACTATATCCGCACGCCAGGTGCCTGTCTCTGAAAAACGATCGTCTCCTGGAATCAGTTGGATGAGTCAGCATATTCTCTTCGTGGGCGCCGATGCCGGCTTGACTGCGGTGGTGGGCGAATCATTGCGCGGGCAGGGCTGCGGCGTGTCTGCACGTCCGCCTGGCGCGGGGCTCAAGCACGTGGTCGAGATGGAACGGCCTTCACTACTGGTCCTCGACATCTCGGCGCCGCATGGCGATGGCCTCGCTGTGCTGCGCGACTTGCGCATGGGCGGCAACGACGTACCCGTGATTCTGCTGTCGGCAAGCAGCAAGGCGATTGATCGCGTGATAGGTCTCGAGCTCGGTGCAGATGACTTCATGAGCAAACCCGCCGACCCGGCCGAACTGCTCGCCCGCATTCGCGTGTTGCTACGCCGCCGCGGCGCGGTTGCGCCAGGCGCTCCTGAGACCCGGCCGCCTTATCGTTTCGGCCGCTGCGAACTGAACTTCTCCGCTCGCGAATTGCGCCGCGACAACGAGCACTTCGCATTGCGCAGTTCCGAGTTTGCGTTACTGAAGATCTTCGTCAATCACGCGATGACCGTGCTCACGCGCATGCAGCTCAACGAGAAGCTGCGTGGCAACAGCGTATTGCATCAAGGGCGCAGCCTCGACGTGTCGATCTGGCGGCTGCGTCGTCTGATCGAGATCGATCCTTCGGAGCCGCGCTACGTGCAGACTGTGTGGGGACGCGGCTATGTGTTCGTGCCGCACGGCGAACTCGGCGCGGCCGAGCGCACCGTAATGGTCGCGCCCGGCGCGTAAATCAGCGGCGAGTCAGGGCAAAGGTGAGAGTTTTCGGGAGCACTTGATCCGCTCCGATGTTACTGCGTTTTTTGCTCATTACGCCGGTCTGGCGATCTCGCGAATGTCGGCAACCGGCGTTTGTCCGAATGCATCGCTCAATGCGTAATCGAGCAACTGGGTGGCGCATTGTTCGGGCGTCGCGAGTTGGCCGTTGCGTTTGAGGTCTTCGAATTTCTCGCGCATCGGGAACTGTTCGACTCCGCTGCCGCGAATCTCCGCCTGCATATTCGTATCGATCACGCCGGGCGCCAGGCTGCAGATGCGCAACGCACGGTTCGCGTCGAGCGAGACGGCACGCGCGTGGTGATCGAGCGCGGCCTTGGTCGCGCAGTAGATGCTCCAGCCAGCGTACGCATTGCGTGCCGCGCCGCTGGAAATATGCACGATGCGCCGGTCGGTGGCGTCGACGGCGGCTGCGGCGAGCGCGCTGGCGAGCATCAACGGCGTGGCGACATTGAGGCTCACCGCGTTCGCGATGGCCGCCGCGTCTTGTCCTTCAATCGGGCCAATCGGCTGCACCATCCCCGCGTTGTTGATCAGCAGAACGGTTTGCGCGCCGCTGGCGAATGCGCGTAGCGCATCGGTCGCGATCCATTGCGTGACGCGCGCGGTGTCGGCCAGTTCCAGTTCGATTTCTTCGAGCAGCGCCGGGAAGCGTGCCTTGAGCGTGGCGTGACGCGAGCGGGACAAACCCAGCACCGCGATTCCGCGAGCAAGGAGTTGTTCGGCGAGCGCCGCGCCCAGACCGCGGGTGTGGCCGGTGACGATCGCACGGATCGGAGAAGAGGTGGTCATGTCGGTCCTTGGGATCAATGGCTTGAGCGAGGCGGCCATTTTCTCACGCAAGATTTTCTTGCGCTCAGTGTCCAGCGTCATACGCTGACGGCCGGGCGCGTTGCCTCGGCCTCAGGGCGACCGGAAGCGTTCGCGGTATTGCATGGGCGTCGCGCCGATGCGCTTGGTGAAGACAATGCGCATGCGGTCCGCCGTGCCGAAGCCGCAGTCGTACGCGATTGCCTTCAGCGCCGCGCCGCTGCTCTCAAGCAGCTTGCGCGCGGCATCCACACGGGCACGTTCGACGAATTCATGCGGCGTTACCCCGGTCTCCTGCACGAACACCCTCGCGAAGTTGCGCGCGCTCATACCTGCGACATCAGCCAGTTGCTTCACCGTGAAGCTCTCGCGAATCCGTTCCATGACGTGTGCCTGGACTTTGGCGACCGGCGACGTCTCGTCGGCAGGTGCGGTCAGATAAGGGCTGAATTGCGATTGACCGCCTTGCCGCTGCGCGAACACCACGAGGCGTTTGGCGACCGCGAGCGCGATCTGCGGCCCATGATCTTCGGCGACCAAAGCAAGCGATAGATCGATGCCGGCCGTCACGCCCGCTGACGTCACGAGTGGTCCATCGCGCAGATAGATACGATCGAAATCGACGCGTGCGTTGGGGAATTGCGCCGCCAGTTGCGCCGCATGCTGCCAGTGTGTGGTGACGTTGTGGCCATCGAGCAAGCCCGCGTGGCCGAGCGCGAATGCGCCGGTGCAGATGGAACCGTAACGGCCGCACTGGCTGGCGACGTTCGCTAGCCAATCCAGTACGCGCGCATCCGGCGCGTGATCGGGCAGCGCCGGGCCGCCCGCGACCAGCGCGAGATCGAACGCGTGACGTGCTTCGCTGAAAGTAGCGTCGGCGACCAGCGTCATGCCATTGGACGCACGCAATGGCGCGGATTCCGCGCCAAGCAGCGTCACCTCGTAACGATCGTCGGGCGCGATGAACCGGTTGGCTTCGGAAAACACGTCGACGGGACCGGCGACGTCGAGCGCCTGCACCCCGGGAAAGATGGCGATCGCAACGGTGGGCATCGAAAACTTCCTTTGACGACGGACGGACTCCGCATGCCGCGGCAGTCAACGCGGTGCGTTTGGCAGTGTTCAACGGTCCACGGCGATTGTTTGCGACGATGCGTTGACCAATACTGGATTTCATCGGACGCGGCGCTTGAATGGTTGAAAAAAGCGCCGCGGACCAGCATACCAAACGCGCATTCAAATCACCAAGAACGCGCGTCCCGTTCATTCGAATCCATCACGGAGTTCATCACATGACCACGATCGCAGGCATTCAGATTCCCGACAGCATGATGGCGCGCGAAGCCACTCAACTCGTGCGCGATACCGAAACCGAGCTGCTGTACCACCATTCGCGGCGCGTCTTCCTGTTCGGCTCGCTGGCCGGCGCGCGCAAACAGCTGAAGTACGATGCCGAACTGCTGTACATCGGCGCGATGTTTCATGACATGGGACTGGTTGCGCCGTATAGCAGCGAGCACGACCGCTTCGAGGTGGACGGCGCGAACGCGGCGCGTGATTTCCTGCGGCGCTACGGCATTGGTGAGGACGACATCGATCAGGTGTGGAACTCGATCGCGCTGCACACCACGCCAGGCATTCCGCAGCATATGAAGCCGGTGATCGCGCTAGTCACGGCGGGCGTGGAAATGGACGTGCTGGGCCTCACCTACGATGAATTCTCCGAGCACCAGCGCCACGAGGTCATTCACGCGCATCCGCGGGGCGCACATTTCAAGGAAGGCATTATCGACGCATTCGCGCAGGGCACGATTCACAAACCGGAGACTACCTTCGGCAACGTGAAAGCGGACGTGCTGGCGGTGAAGGATCCGCATTATCATCGCGAGAATTTCTGCACGATGATCCTGGGTTCGGCCTGGAAGGACTGAGTTGAGTCTGTGCCGCGGGCAAAGAGTCCGACGCAGCCGCTTGGCGAGCAGTTCGAGACCGATGATTGCGACGAGCGACAGCGGGGCGACTTTGACGCCCGTGACGGACGGCATGCGCGGCCTCGGTGCTTGACTGGAGAACCACTCTTGTCACAGGGAAGCCGCGTTGCCTGTGGCTGCACCGACACAGGATAGGCCCGTTGCATCAATCACTTGGGTGGGCTGTGCGCAGGTTGTCCACAGCCTTGCAAACAATTTGTGGGGATAAGTTCAGGGGACGGCTGGAGGCGGGGATATGGCGCCTTCAGCGTCGACATAGCATGTACGTCCGCACCGAAGGCAAAACCGATCCCGTGCCTTAAGTCTTCAGCGGCGACGCAGCCGCCGCTTCCTGCGACTGCACCTGCAAAACCGCATCACGCTTATCGAGCAGGTGTTGCCGGAGAATCGCGCTCAGCTTCTTACCGTCACGCGCCTCAAGCGCCTTCAGCATCTCGTCGTGATCGTGAATCGCGCGATCCCATTTGGGAACCTGGAAATTCGACCGGAACCTGAGCGCTTGCAGGCGCCGGTTGACCGCCATATAAGTCTGCCTCAATGCCGAATTTCTGGCAGCCTCATTGATCTTGTCGTGAATCGCCTGATTGCGGCTGTAGTATCCAGGTAGATCGTTTTGCGTACGGCACGCGAGCATGGCGTAATGCAGCGCCTTGATCTCGCTGAGTTCTGCCGCCGTCATGCGCTCCGCGGCCAGTTCGCCGGAAAAAGCCTCGAGACCACTCATCAATTCGAAGGTCTCGCGCAACTCGGCCTCCGACATTTTCGATACCGACGCGCCGCGATTCGGCGAAATTTCGATCAGCCCTTCAGCAGCCAGAACCTTCAGCGCTTCACGCAATGGCGTGCGTGAAATGCCGAGCGTCTCGCACAGTTCGCGCTCGTTCAGTTTCTTGCCCGCTTCGAGCGCGCCTTCGACGATGAAGCGACGGATGTGCTCCACCACCGTGTCATGCAGACGCTGCCGCTCGACCTTCGGCATCAGCGGCGAAGGAGCGATGCCCGTCTCAAAACCAGAATTTTGCATACAAAAGCCCTCAACCTCTCATAGCGCGATTTTATAGGAAACTCAAGGATTAGTTAATAGCACGGGTAAACACGGGTGCCAGAAAGTGACGTTCGTCTTGGGTACGTCATCGTTCATCTGATATAGTTTTTTGAATGCAAAATTCAAATCGGAGGAGCCCAATGCTCAAGCTAGATTTTCACCCCGCCGGCCGTCATTTCCTGCAGATTCCCGGTCCGAGCCCCGTGCCCGACCGTATCCTCCGGGCAATGAGCTACCCCACCATCGACCACCGCGGGCCGGAGTTCGGCGAGCTCGGTCTGACGGTGCTCGACGGCATCAAGAAAATCTTCAAGACGCAGCAGCCCGTGGTGATTTATCCAGCCTCGGGCACGGGCGCCTGGGAAGCGGCGCTGTCGAACACGTTGAGCCCTGGCGACCACGTGCTGATGTTCGAAACGGGCCACTTCGCCACGCTGTGGAAAAAGATGGCGGACAGCCTCGGGCTGAAGCCGGAATTCCTCGGTCTGCCGGGCATTGAAGGCTGGCGCCGCGGCGTGCAGCCCCAAATGATCGAGGAGCGCCTGCGTGCCGACCCGCAACACGCGATCAAGGCCGTGTGCGTGGTGCACAACGAAACGTCGACGGGCGTGACCTCCGATATCGCCGCCGTGCGCCACGCAATCGACGCCGCTGGCCATCCGGCGTTGCTGCTGGTCGACACGATCTCGGGCCTTGCGTGCGCCGACTACCGTCATGATGAATGGGGCGTCGACGTCACGGTCTCGGGTTCGCAAAAAGGATTGATGCTGCCGCCCGGCATCAGCTTCAACGCGATCTCTCCGAAAGCCGTGGCGGCCAGCAAGCAGGCAAGACTGCCGCGCAGTTTCTGGGACTGGGCTGAAATCGTCGAGATGAACAAGACCGGCTACTGGCCGTATACGCCGAACACGAACCTGCTTTACGGCCTCTCGGAAGCGCTGGAAATGATTCTCGGCGAAGGGCTCGACAATGTGTTCGCCCGTCACGAACGTCTCGCCGAAGCGGCCCGCCGCGCGGTGCGCGCGTGGGGCCTGGAGATTCAGTGCGCCGATCCTGCCGTATACAGCCCGGTGCTCACTGGCGTGATGATGCCTGACGGTGTCGACGCCGACGCGGTGCGCAAGGTCATTTACGAACGCTTCGACATGTCGCTCGGCACGGGCCTCGGCAAGATGAAGGGGCGTATGTTCCGCATCGGCCACCTGGGCGACTGCAACGATCTGATGCTGCTCGCCACGCTGGCTGGCTGCGAAATGGGTCTGCGGCTCGCGGGCGTGCCGCTCAAGGAAAGCGGCTTGCCTGCCGCGATGGAATGGTTGAGCCAGGCGGCCACGGCCTTGGGGTTGAAAGTGGCGGCCTGAGCACGTGCCGATCTGCGTTCAGGCCTGAAAGTGGCGGCCTGAGCACGCGCCGACCTGCGTTCAGGCCGCAAGTGCCTGCCGGTACGCGGTCGGCGCCACGCCGACGCTCTCGCGGAAGCGGTGGCTGAAATGGCTGGCGTTCGCGTAGCCGCATTGCTCGGCGACCTGCGCGAGCGGTAGCGTCGTAGTCCGTAACAACGTGCGGGCGCGTTCGAGCCGCTGCTGCGCGATCCACGCGGCGGGCGGCAGTCCGAACGAAGTACGGAACATGCGCGCGAGATGAAATTCCGACAACGCCGCTACGCCGGCCAGCTCACCAAGCGTAAGCGTCTGCGAAAGATGGCTTTCGATATAGTCGCGCAGCCGCCGGCGAGTCGCGACCGACAGACCGCCTTTGAGCGACGCGTCCGTGCGGCGCACGCCTTGGGCGCGCAACAGCAGACTCAGCACCTGATGCGCGGTCTCGTTGGTGCGCAGCAAGCCGTCGGGGTTCTCCCAGTCTTCATTCGCAAGCGATTGGCACAGACTGGCGATGCGGGCGTCTTCGAAATACGTGCGATCCGCGAGCGTCAGTTCGCGCGGCTCGCGGTCGAGTTCCTGAACGGCGCGCTGTGTGAAATGCTCGGGCAGGAAGTACAGATGCATGAAATGCATGTGCCCGCGTACCCACCAGCGTGATTCGTGATCGCCGGGCAGCGCGCAGAGCCGCGACGGCGCGCCGTAATGCCCCGGCATTTTCTGGCGCTCGGTGCGATAGCCGCCGTCCAGATAGCACGACAGCGTGTGATGGCCGGGCCGTTCATAGACGGTCTCGGCTTCTTCCGTGTCGCGCGTCCAGACGGCGATGGCCAGCCGGTCGCCGAGCCACGCGAACCGGTCCAGATTGGCGTTCGCGCTGCTCAGCGTGTGACACACCGACTGAAGGCCGAACGGCGTTTCAGTGGAGTGGGTCGCGGGAGCGGGCGGTCTGGTGTTCACGAAGCGTGCGAATACTTGTCATGACTGAATGAGCGCCAGTATACGATGGCCCGCGTGGGCGGCGTGCGGCTACTGAAATGTGCGCAATCCTGGACAAGTGCGGCCAGCCAGGCTGCGGCATAGTGAGCTCCCCATATTCGCTGTTGCAGGCCTGGCCATGAATCTGTCGCTGTATATCTCCACCGTTCTGATCTGGGGCACCACGTGGATTGCCATCAAATGGCAACTGGGGGACGTGCCGCCGCCGGTGTCGATTGCCTGGCGCTTCTGGATCGCGGCACTGGTGCTGTTCGCGTTGCTACGTATCATGCGCCGGCCGATCTGGCCGCCGCGCGCCGCATGGCGATTCCTGGTTGCGCAAGGGTTGGCGCTCTTCTGCCTTAATTTCCTGTGCTTCTACTACGCAGAGCAGGTCGTGCCGAGCGGCCTCGTGGCGGTGGTGTTTTCCACGGCGCCGCTGCTGAATTCGATCAACGGCCGCCTGTTCATGGGCCGGCCTTTGCAACCCACGGCGATCGCCGGGGCGTTGCTCGGGCTCGTCGGCATCGTGTGCCTGTTCGTTCAGCAGATGGCGGGACATCTCGGCGATCACGCCGCCTGGTTCGGTCTGGGAATCGCGTTTCTCGGAACCTTGTGCTTTTCGGCTGGCAATCTGTTGTCGAGCCGGATGCAGTCGATGGGTTTGCACCCGTTCGCCACGAATAGCTGGGCGATGCTGATCGGCGCCGGCGTCCTGACGGTAGGCAGCGCATTGGCAGGCTTTTCGTTCGCCGTCGAGCCGTCCGCGCGTTATCTCGGCGCGCTCGCCTATCTCGCGATTTTCGGCTCGGTGATCGGCTTTACGGCCTATCTGATGCTGGTCGGGCGCATCGGACCCGAGCGCGCCGCTTACTGCACGGTATTGTTTCCGATCGTGGCGCTGGCGGTATCGACGGTATTCGAGGGCTATCAGTGGTCCGCGCTGGCCGTGGTCGGCCTGTTGCTGGTGGTGGCCGGCAATCTGGTGGCTTTCGATCTCACGCGGCGTATCTTTGTGCGGCGCGTGCGCACTTCCTGACGGGCATTGTTCCGCGCAAGGCGGCGCGCTAATCCGCGCCTATCCACTCGGGCCGCTTTCCGAGGCTGTCGAACACTTCGAGGATCGTCGCCTTCACCTTCTGCACGGCGTTGCTTAGCAATGCCGTGTCGTGCCAGCACAGCGACAGGTCGCGCGAAAACAGCGGGTGGTCGACCTTGGCGAGCTTGAGCTTGTGTTCATCGAGTTCGACGTGCGCCGCCGTCCATGGCAAGATCGTTACGCCGAGCTTTGCCATCACCGCGGCAAACAGCAGTGCGGTGGAACTGGCCTCGAACAGAATCTCGCAGGGCTGCCCGGCCTCGCGCAGCGCCCACTCCACGCGGCTGCGAATCGTATTCGGTGCGCTCGGCAGGATCAGCGGCATGCGCGCCAGTTCGGCGATCGGCACGGGCTCCTGCGGCATCGCAAATTCCGGCCACGCAATCAGATAGAGCGCTTCCGTCAGCAGCTTCTGCGAGGCGACGCCGCGTGTCTCGACGGCGTCGACGACCACGGCCAACTCCACCCGTCCGCCGCCGATCAATTTGGCGAGGTCCGCACTCGGCGCTTCGATCAACTCCAGCGCGATCCCCGGATAACGATCGCGAATCGTGCGCGCGAGGGGGATGGCGACCATGCGCGTCGTGCTCGACGGCATGGCGACCGACACTCTCCCTTGCGGCAACTCCGCGTCCTGACGCAACAGTTCACGCGTGCCGTCGGCTTGCCGTAGCAATTCGACGGCGTGCCGGTACAGCGTCTGCCCCGCCGCCGTGGGCGCGACGCCATGCACGCTGCGCTCAAGCAGTTGCATGCCCAGATCGGTTTCCAGATTGCGCATCTGCTGGCTGATCGCGGGCTGTGCGATATGCAACGCCTCGCTCGCGCGCGTGACGTTGCCGCACTCCACCACCTTCACGAAATACCGTAGTTGCCGCAGGTCCATGCGCGTCGCTCGCTCCTTCATTCCATAACGAAATCCGATCGAGCTAGAGAAATATCATATTTTTCGATTATCGAGCGCGTTCTTATACTCAACTCACAAAAAACCGAAGCGTGCCCGCTCTGAACGGTGCGGCGCCGCTTCAGAACGGCCGGCTCACGCCGGCCAGGAGACAGGCATGGCCAAAGTAATCGCTGCATCGACGCCGGCGCTCAAGCCCCGGCGCACGCCCCTGACCCGCGAGCAGATCGGCGGCTTCTGGGCGGTCTACTCCGGCTGGGTGATGGACGGCGTGGATTCGGTGATCTACGCGCTGGTGCTGGTCCCGGCGCTTGCCGAATTGCTGCCCGCTTCGGGGATTGCCGCCACGCCCGGCAACCTCGGCATGTACGGCTCGATCCTGTTTGCGCTGTTTCTGATCGGCTGGGGACTGTCGTTCATCTGGGGACCGCTCGCGGACCGCTTCGGACGGGTCAAGACGCTGGCCGCGAGCATCCTGATCTACTCGGTATTCACCGGCGCAGCGGCGTTTGCGCACAACGTCTGGGAGCTGGCCGCGTTCCGGCTGATTGCCGGCATCGGCGTGGGCGGCGAATGGGCGCTGGCCGGTACCTATGTGGCCGAAAGCTGGCCGGAGGATCGCCGCAAGATGGGCGCCGGTTATCTGCAGACGGGCTACTACCTGGGGTTCTTCCTCGCTGCTTTGCTGAACTACACCATTGGCGCGACATACGGCTGGCGCGCGATGTTTCTGTGCGGCCTCGCGCCGGCATTGCTCGCGATTTTCACGGTGCTCAAGGTGAAGGAGCCGGGGCAGTGGCGCAAGGCCACGCACGGCATCGGGCAGACGAGCGCGCCGCCCGTGCGGGCTCGCCGGCCGTTGCTGGAAATCTTCGCGCCGGCGTATCGGCGTCGCACGCTGACTAGCGCGAGTCTCGTCGGCGTCGCGATCATCGGTCTGTGGGCGGGTTCGGTCTACGAAGCGAGCGCGGTCGTGACACTGGCGACGCGCGCCGGCATCGGCCGCGTCGGGGCCGTGCATCTCGCGTCGATCGGGGCGGCGGTGCTGTCCGTGGGGACGATACTCGGCTGCCTTGCCGCGCCCTGGCTGGCGGAACGGCTCGGCCGCCGGCTCGCGCTCGGCGCTTACTTTGCCGGCATGGCCGTGTCGATCGTGTTCGCGTTCGGCTGGGTTTTCTATCTGCCGAACGGACTCAACCTGTTCATGGTGTCGCTGCTGTTTCTTGGGTTTTTCGGCGGCAACTTCGCGATCTTCTCGTTGTGGCTACCCGAGCAATACCCGACGCGAATTCGCGCCACCGCGTTCGCCTTCAATGCGTCGGTGGGCCGCCTGCTCGGTGCCGGCGTCAACTTTCTGCTGGCCGCCGCGATTCACTGGCAAGGCTCGCTCGGCTTGCCGGTGGCGTGGACTGCGGCGGCCTTCGTGATCGGGCTGCTGATTCTGCCGTTCGCTATCGAGACGCGTCATCAGACGTTGCCGGAATAGCACACCTCTTATCTGTCGTCGTCAATTCGCTGGAGAGTCGGATGCAAGCGTTACAAGGAATCAAGGTCGTCGAGTTGAGCCGTGCGCTGTCAGGGCCGTTCTGTTCGATGGTGCTCGCCGATCTCGGCGCGGACGTCATCAAGGTCGAGCCGGGTCAGGGCGGCGATATGAGCCGGACCTGGGGACCGTTCGACCGCGGCGTGAGTACGTATTATCTGTCCTGCAACCGCAACAAGCGTGGAGTGTGCATCGACTTTCGCCATCCTGAAGGACTGGCCGCGATTCACCGTCTGATCGACGGCGCCGACGTGGTGATCGAAAACTTCAAGCCAGGCACCATCGACAGCATGGGGCTCGGCTACGACGTGCTGAGCGCGCGCAATCCGGGTCTTGTGATGGGCAGCATCAACGCGTTCGGCGCGGAAGGTCCGATGAGCGGCTGGCCGGGTTTCGATCAGATCGCACAGGGCTATTCCGGCCTGATGAGCCTGACCGGTTTCGCCGATGGCGACCCCACGCGCACGGGCACCGCGATCGGCGATCTGAGTTCGGGCATGTGGCTCGCTATGGCGATTCTGGCCGCGCTGCTCGAACGTGAGCGGACCGGGCGCGGCCAGCATGTGAGCACGTCGTTGCTCGCGAGTCTGGTTGGGCTCTTGAGCGTGCATGGTCAGCGTTACCTGAGCCTTGGCGACGTGCCGCGCCGCACCGGCAATGCGCACGCGGTGATCGCGCCATACGGCGTGTTCGAGACCGCTGACGGTCCGCTCAACCTCGCGCCGATCACGTCCGATATGTGGCTGCGGTTGTGCCAGTTGCTCGATCTGCCTGCATTGCCGGACGATCCGCGCTTCGTGACCAATGAAGCGCGTGTCGCGCATCGTGACGAATTGAAGGCCGTGCTCGAAGCGCGTTTGAAGACCCGCGGCAAGCGGGAGTGGACCGGGATGTTCATCGACGCGGGGCTGCCGGCCGGACCGATCAATACGCTCGACGAAGTGTTCAGCGACCCGCAGGTGCAGTATTGCCGACTCGTCGAGACGCTCGACCATCCGACGCTCGGCGCGTTGCGCCAGGTTGTGACGCCCGTGTCGGGTTCCGCTGCTTCGGACGGCGCGGCGCGGCACACGAGTCGTCATGCGCCGCCGCGCCTCGGCGAACATACCGTCGACGTGTTGCGCGAGGCGGGTTTCGACGCCGCGCAGATCGACGCGTTGCTTGCCGCAAAGGTCGTGCATCAGCTGGGCGGCTATCATTCGCTGGAGAAAGCCTCGGAACGCGCTGCGGGAGTCACACAATGAGTACGACGCACCCTTCACCATTTACCGTCACAATCGATATCGTCGATGAACGGATCGCCCGCCTGACGTTCAGTCATCCTACGCGAAGGAATGCGCTCAGCGCCGAGTTGCTGCAGGCGCTCGACACGCGCCTCGTCGAACTCGCTGCGCGGCGCATACCCGTCGTGATACTGGGCAGCGGCGTCGGACAGGACGTCTGGAGCGCGGGTCACGATCTCGGCGAACTGGCGCACGACCGCGATCCGATCGCCTACGGCAAGCCGCTCGAACAGGCGTTGCGCCGCGTGCGTGCGTATCCGGGCGTGGTGATCGCGATGGTGTCGGGTTCGGCGTGGGGCGGCGCGGTGGATCTGGCAATGAGTTGCGATCTCGTCGTCGCCGACGAGACTGCCCGTTTCGCAATGACCCCGGCGAACATCGGCTTGCCCTATACGACGAGCGGCTTGCTGCGGTTCTTCAACAACGTACCGATTCACGTGCTGAAGGAGATGTTCTTCACCGCGCAGCCGCTCGATGCGGCGCGTGCCGAGCGGTTCGGCGTGGTCAACCGGCTGGTCGGCAGCGACAGGCTGGAGGCAACGGCGCTCGACATGGCGCGTGGGATTGCCGGCAAGGCTCCGCTTGCGATTCAGGCGGTGAAGGAGCAATTGCGGATACTCGAGGACTTGCAGCCGCTGCCTGTGCAGGCGATGGAGCAGATCGCGGAGCTGCGGCGGCAGGCGTGCGAAAGTGCTGACTTCAGCGAAGGGTTGGCGGCGTTTTCGGAGAGACGGGCGGCAGTGTTCGGGGGAACGTGACATCGTTTGCCGATGCGCCGGTTGATTAAAAGGTGATGAATCAGATTGGCACGGCCGCACTGGTGGCCGTTTGAGGTGAGTATTTTCGGGAGCTAAAAAAGCGGTAGAGGACGCCACAGCAAGACGACGCTCGACCAGAACCCGCAACTCGCGCCGCAACTGAACGCATTGTCCGATGCGCTGAACAACGACACGATGCTTGAGATGAACAAGCAGGTCGACGTCGACGGCAAGCCGGTGCGCGAAGTCGCGGCGGAATTCCCGCGCACGCACAAGCTGCCCTGAGCGGAGATTTTCACAAGGACTGTATTCGACTATCTATCGGCTAACTGGCCTGAATTGCTGCAACTCACGGCGCAACATGTATGGCTGGTGGGCATCGCGGTGGGCTGTGCGATTCTCGTCGGCGTACCCCTTGGTATCCTGATCAATTGGCATGAATGGCTTGCCGCGCCGCTGCTGAGCATTGCAACGGTGGTGCTGACCTTGCCTTCCATCGCGCTGTTCGGCTTGATGATTCCGGTGTTCTCGCGCTTCGGCCAGGGCATTGGCGCGGTGCCGGCGATTACCGCCGTGTTCCTCTATTCGCTGCTGCCCATCATGCGCAACACCTACCTCGCGCTGCGCAGCGTCGACGCCGGCATCAAGGAAGCGGGCATCGGCATCGGCATGACGGTGTGGCAACGGCTGCGCCTCGTCGATTTGCCGCTTGCCGTGCCGGTGATTCTCGGCGGCGTGCGTACTGCGGTGGTGATGAACATTGGCGTGATGACGATCGCCGCGGTAATCGGCGCCGGCGGTCTCGGCACGCTGATCATCCGCGCGATCGGCCAGAGCAGCATGATGAAACTGTTGGTGGGCGCCGTGCTCGTGAGCGTGCTCGCGATTGTTGCGGACCTGCTGCTGCAAGCGCTGCAACGCTTGCTGACCCCGAGGGGAGTACAAAAGACATGATCGAACTCGACAAACTGACCAAGACGTTTACTCAAAAAGACGGCCAGCAGGTGAAGGCCGTCGACTCGGTGAGCCACCACGGTGGGCGAAGGCGAAATCTGCGTATTTCTCGGCCCCTCGGGCTGCGGCAAGACCACCACGCTGAAGATGATCAACCGTCTGATCGCGCCGACCTCAGGCCGCGTGCTGATCAATGGTGAAGACACGTCGGGTCTGAACGAAGTCGAATTGCGCCGTCACATCGGCTACGTGATCCAGCAGATCGGCCTGTTCCCGAATATGACGATCGAAGAGAACAGCACGGTTGTGCCGCGCCTGCTCGGCTGGGACAGGAAGCGTTGCCGCGAACGGGCCACGGAGTTGATGTCGATGGTCGCGCTCGAGCCGAAGCAGTATCTGAAGCGTTATCCGCGCGAACTGTCGGGTGGCCAGCAACAGCGCATCGGCGTGATTCGCGCGTTGGCCGCCGATCCGCCGGTCCTGTTGATGGACGAGCCGTTCGGCGCGGTCGACCCGATCAATCGCGAGTCGATTCAGAACGAGTTCTTCCAGATGCAGCGTCAACTGAACAAGACGGTGATCATGGTGAGCCACGACATCGACGAGGCGATCAAGCTCGGCGATCGTGTGGCCGTGTTCCGCCGTGGCCAACTGGTGCAATACGATCATCCGGATACGCTGCTCGCGCATCCGCGCGACGAGTTCGTCGGCGCGTTCGTCGGTCAGGACAGCACGTTAAAGCGCCTCTTGCTGGTGAAGGCCGGCGACGCCGCCACGCACCCGGACACCGCCCGCGCCGATACGCCGGTGGCGCGCGCATTCCAGATGATGGACGACAGCGACAGCCGCTATCTGACCATTGTCGACGAGAAGCAGCAGGCGCTCGGCTATGTGACGCGCCGCGCGGCGCGCACGGGCGAAGGCGTGTGCGGTGATCATCTGAGCGCGTTCAAGGCGACGGTCAGCGCGGACGAGAATCTGCGCATCGTGCTGTCGAAGATGTACCAGTTCAATTCGTCATGGATGCCGGTGCTGGACGGCGACGGCCGTTATGTCGGCGAAGTCACGCAGGATTCGATTGCGGACTATCTGAGCTCAGGCCGTTCGCGCAGGCAGACCGGTCAGCCTGCGATCGTCTCGCCCGCCGTCGCCGCAGCGGAGGCAGCCGCTGCGCAGGTTGCAACGGCTGATCACGCGTGAAATCGGCGGGTGGGTCGAAGTGCGTGAGTACGCCGCCTCGCCTGAAGACGACGCCCGTGAGAAAATTCTGAGTTATCGATGGGCGCCTAACGTCGCTCGCGTTCGCCCCGATCACGAATAGACGGCAACGCACGATCGGTATATAACGACGTGAAAGGACGGCTTGTTCACCAATGCATCAACAGGAGCGAAGTTTCATCATGACGCAAGACGTAACGCCCAAACCGCCCACCGGCGACCGGCCCGAGTTGGAGCACCTCGACGCAGCGCTCAGCCATGTGGATCAGCAGGTATCTTCAGGCAGCATTGCAACCGGTGCCGCGAAGGGCATTCTATATAGCCTGATCGAAACGCTCGGCACGTTTGTCGGCGACCCCGATCTGCCAGAGCACGCGCGCTCGGGTTACGAGGGATTGCTGGAAGCCGCTCGCGAATTACGCGCGAAGCTGGACCACTAAAGGCGATGGCGCGCCGCTGGTGTGGCTTGTGGGTGGCGCGATTCGTCTTGGCATGCTTGCCGATGTGGCAAGGCCGCTGCCATTGCATGGCGTGACGGCAAAGCGGCGGCGAATTGTCGTTGCGACTCACCGCCGTCTTTAGCTGCTTCTAGCCACTTCTAGCCGCTGCATTTCGGCGGCACCCTGTCTATGATAAAAAGGCGCACTGTCTCCAACATTGCGCCTTTTTTATGCTCTCAGCGTCTGCTATCGCGTTGCTGGCCCTCGGCATTGTCGTCGTGCTGATTACGCCCGGGCCTACCAATACGCTGCTTGCCGCAGCCGGCTTGCGCCAAGGCGTGCGGCGCTCGCTGCCGTTGATCGCCGCCGAACTGGGTGGTTATTTCATCTCGATCTCGGTGTGGGGGCATTTCCTCGTCAAGGCGGCGCATGCGCTGCCCTGGTTGCCCTCGCTGGTACGCGTGGCGGCCGGTTTATATATCGCCTATCTCGCCGTCGACATGTGGCGCGCGGCAGTCGCGTTGCCTGACTCGGCGCAGCAGGCGAGCGGCATGCGCACGTTGTTCGTGGCGACGCTGCTCAATCCGAAAGGCTTGCTGTTCGCCGGCACGATCTTTCCGGCTATTGCCTTCGCGCAACTGCCGGCCTACGTGTTCGCAATGCTGATGTTCGCGTGCCTGGTGGTGCCGATCGCGCTCGCGTGGATCACGTTCGGTGCGGCGCTCGGCAGCGGCAGGCTCACCTGGCTGAATCCCGTGAAGGTGCAGCGCGGCGCTTCCATTGTGCTCGGCGTGTTTTCCCTGTCGCTGGCGTGGGCGGCGCTGCATTGAGCGCGGCGATAATTCCGCATTCAGGCAGCCACGCCGGCGCGCAAGCGGACTTCATTCGAGACGTCGTCTACGCTTAGCGCGTCGAGCCATTCCGGCGGCGCGGCGGTGATTTCCAGTTGCGGTGTGCCGTGCCAATCCGCGCAGCGTTGCAACGCGCGGCGCAGATCGCCGGCAAGACGGGCGCTTAGTCGCACGCCCGGTTCGATGTGCAGCGACTTCAGTTCGAACACACCTTGGGTTCGATGCGCTTTCGCATCCACGCGGCCGACCAGACGCCCACGGCTCAGCAGCGGCAACACGAAGTAACCGTATTTGCGCTTCGCAGCGGGCGTATAGCATTCGATCGCATAGTCGAAGTCGAAGAGCGCAGCGGCGCGCTTGCGGTCCCACACCACCGGATCGAACGGCGACAACACCGTGGTCACCGTCGAGGTGAGCTTGCCGCTCGCGGCATCGTCGAGTATTGCGGCGAAGTCCTCGTGGACGAACGTGTCCTGCTTCCAGCCCTCCACGCGCACCGGAATCAGTTCGCCCTGGTCGGCGAGCGCATGCAGTTCGTCGCGGTACGGCCGGCGCGGCAAGCGGTAGTAGTCTGCGACCCAATCGGCGCGCGCGACACCGAGCGCGCGGCAGGTGCGGCGCAACACTTCTTCGGTTACGGTGTGCGCAGGCGGCAGATCGCGTGCGTCGTCCCAATCCGGTAGCACGCGTTCGGTCAGATCGTAGACGCGGTGAAAATTGCGTCGCTCGGCCACCATCAATTGTCCGATCGCGAACAGCACTTCCAGATGGCGTTTCTCCGGCTTCCAGTCCCACCAGCCGTTGCCTTTGCCCGCCTCGCGGGCGAAATCCGCCGAGCGTACCGGACCGGTCGCGCGAATGTGCGCGAGCAGTTTCTCGATGTCCTTGCGATGCTTCTTGTGCCACTCGGCCGCATATTTCCAGCCCATGCCGCTCGGATCGAGCATGCGATGGCGCAGCAGCCCGTAGTCTTCGGTCGGCACGAAACAGGCTTCGTGCGACCAGTACTCGAACAGCTTGCCTTCGGCGAGATGCTCGTCGAGCCATTGCTGAGGATAAGCGCCGAGCCGGCTGAACAACACGAGGTAAGGGCTGCGCGCGACCACATGGATCGTGTCGATCTGCAATTGCGCCATGCGGCCGATCGCGTCGAGCACGTCGGTCTTGACGGCTTTGCGGCGCGGCGGTGTCAGCAAACCTTGCGCGGCCAGATGCAGGGTTCGGGCGGCGGAAAGCGGAAGAGTCTTCACGCGAATGTGGATCAGTAAGTGACTGCGATGGGAGCGGACACAAGGACAAGGTCCGGCCTGGATCAGCAGCCGTTACTGTAGCGTGAAGCCGCCAGACATGCCGTTACCACCCGCGGCCGTGATGCCGGTCCCAGCCGCGATGACGGCCATGATCGTGATGCCAGCGGCGGCCGCGATAGTAATCGTCCCGGTAGCCGTAACCGTAGGCCGGTCGCGGCGCGTATACGACTGGCGGAGGCGCATAGACCGGCGGCGCGGCGTACACCGGCCCCGGCGTGTTGACGAACACGCCGACGTCCACCCTGGCCGAGGCGGCAGTCGAGGCGCAGGCGGCGGCAAGGCCGATGGCGGCGAGAACGATCGCGCGTTGGAACATGCTTGTCTCCTGTCGAATGGCTGACATCAATATTACGAGACAGAAAGCAAGACAGGTGCAACGAGTTGAAGGCTTGTGTAACGGCAGGTTACCCGCCCTTACGGCCACCGGACGCCGGCCGCAAGGGCGGTCGCGGCGGTTTAGCGGACGTTCGTTCAGGCGTCGAGCGGGACTGCATCGCCCGCGGCAACCGCCAGCAGCTGATGGATCTGGGCAACCACGGCAGCGCCTTCTCCGACGGCCGCCGCCACCCGCTTGGTCGAGCCGGCGCGCGCGTCGCCGATCGCGTACACGCCTTCGACCGTGGTGGCGAGATCGCAGACCGACGCGCCTTCGGCGCTCGTGCCGGTCAGCACGAAGCCCTTGGCATCGAGTTCCACGCCGCAGGTGCGCAGCCAGTCGGTATTCGGGTCCGCGCCGGTGAAGAGGAACAGATGACGCGTGTCGAAATGATCGGTGCCGTCGGGCAACGGTTTTTTCAGGCTGACCGATGACAAACCGGTTTCGTCGGCGTCCAGCCTGCCGATCTCCGAATTCGGATGGACGAACACGTTCGGCAACGAGCGGATCCGGTCGATCAGATAGCGCGACATGGTGGCTTCAAAGCCGCTGCGCCGGATCAGCACGTGGACCTTGGCCGCATGCGTCGCCAGATAGACGATCGCCTGACCCGCCGAGTTGCCGCCGCCTACCAGCACCACTTCCTGGCGCTTGCACAGCTTCGCTTCGACGGGCGACGCCCAGTAGTAGACGCCGCGCCCCTCGAAACGGTCGAGCCCTTCGAGCGCCGGGCGCCGGTAGACCGCGCCGCTCGCGATCACAATGGCGCGCGCCGTGATGTGTCCACCGCACTTCAGTTCCAGCCGATGCGGCCGCTCCGCGCAATGCAGCGCCTTCACGTTGACCGGAATCGCGACGTGCGCGCCGAATTTCTGCGCCTGTACGAAGGCGCGGCCTGCCAGCGCCTGGCCGGAAATGCCGGTCGGAAAGCCGAGATAATTTTCGATCCGCGCACTCGCGCCGGCCTGGCCGCCCGGCGCGCGGCTGTCCAGCACGATCACCGACAGACCTTCGGAGGCCGCGTACACCGCGGTGGCAAGCCCGGCGGGCCCGGCACCGACGATCGCGACGTCGTACACATGCGCATCGTCGAGATCGGGCAGCAGGCCGAGGCACGTGGCGAGTTCAGGCATGCTCGGATGACGCAGCACCGAGCCGTCCGGGCAGATCACCAGCGGCATGTCTTCTTTTTGCGCGGCGAATTGCTCGATCAGACGCAGCGCGTCTTCGTCGCGTTCGTCGATCACGGAATGGGGATGGCCGTTGCGCGACAGAAAGCCTTGCAGCATGACGAGCCGCGCATCGTTACTGTTGCCGATCAGGATCGGGCCGCCGGCGCCCTTTTCGATCAGCGACACGCGCCGCAGGATCAGCGCGCGCATGATGCGCTCGCCGAGTTCCGCTTCAGCGACGATCAGCGCACGCAGTCCTTCCGGCGGAATCAGCAACGCCTCCACCGAACTGAGCGCCATGCCGTTGACCAGCGCCGGCCGTCCCGACAACTGACCGACTTCGGCGAGAAAATGCCCTGCGCCATGCTCGCCGATCAGGACTTCACGCCCGATGCCGTCGCGCTGATACACCTTCACGCGTCCTTCGAGTAACACGAACATGCCGGGACCGGTGTAACCGGTTTCGAACAGCAGTTCACCGGCTTTCCATTGACCGATCTCGCCGAACCGCCGCAGGCGATCGATCTCCGCGCAGGTCAGCGCGGGGAACATCTGATGCATGCGCGTGGAGAGAGATGAAAACGGCGCGTCGGCGACGACGGCTTGCTGTTGCACTTCCCCTTGTTGTCCTTCAGCTTCTTGAGTCGAAAGCATTGAACCGCTCCTTCGGTGTTCATTGACGGATCGAACGGGAGGCGAAGCGGCGCGGCGCCCAATGGCGCGAATGCAAGTGCGCTGCTTGCGCTACACAGCCTTCGGCGCGACGTCTTCGACCGCCACTTCGGGCGGCGGCATGTCGGGCAGCGATTCCACCGGCTTGCCCGAGTCGCGCCAGGCTTCCATGCCGCCGCGCAGCGGCAGCACGTCTGAAAAGCCGGCTTCGTTCAATTGCTTGGCCATCCATGCCGCGGAAATCTCATTCGGGCAGGAACAGTAGATCACCAACTTCTGATCGCGCGGATAGCTCGCGACGATCTCGTCGAGTTGCCGCTCGTCGGCGAATTGCGAGCCCGGAATCACGAATGGATCGAGCTTGCGCTTCTCGTGCGAGCGGATGTCGAACAGCACCGGCGTGTTGCCGGCTTTAACCAGCGCGGCCAGTTCGTCGACTTCGATGCGCGCGGACGCGAGCTTCGCGATCAACTGGCGCCGGCGTATCCAGCGATAAGCCGCATACGCCAGCAGCAGCGCGACGGCGACCAGCGCGGCTGTGCGGCCGAGGCGCCCGGCCAGGGCGAACAGCATGTCGATCTGCCGCGCGAACAACGCACCGATAATCAGGCCCGTGCCGGACCACAACGCGGCGCCGATGCTGTCGTAGGTGAGAAACGTGCGGTAGCGCGTGCCCATTGCGCCGGCCATTGGAATCGACACGATCGACAGGCCCGGCACGAACTTGGCCACGGCCAGCACGCGCACGCCCCAGCGGCCGAAAAAGCGTTCGGTCTTCTTCACACAGGTGTCGCGCGAGAGCGACAGGCGGCAAATCGCTTTCAGCGTATTGCCGCCGTACATGCGGCCGGCGAAATACCACGCGCTGTCGCCGATCAGCGTGGCGAAGATCGACAGGATGAGCACCGGCGCCAACTGTGTGCCCACGGAACCGGGATGCATGGCCGCCATCGCCCCGAACAGCACGAGCGACGGCATCGCCGGAACCGGCAGCCCGATCGAGGCGGCGAGGACGTTCACGAAGACGAGCGCCGGCCCATATTGCTCGACGAGATCATGTAGCATCGGCTTACATCCGCAGCCCTTTCGGGCGCGGCGCAGGTAGGGAATGCAAAGGAGAATGCAAGGATTATGGACGCATTTTCGAGACGTGCAAACGCCTTGAAAAGACGCCCGTTATTCGGCCGTTGGAAGCGCTATTGCGGGCACAATGAACCGCTCGAAAAGCGCATCAGGAGCGCAATTCGAACAACGCGAAAAGGTTTGAAATCCGAGCCGCATGCTAATGCGGAAATAATGCCCGATTGACGTCCCCTAGACGCCCTCTCGGCAAGCAACTGAAGACCGGCGATGCTCACACGCGGCATTCGCACTCAAGTGCGAATGCCGCGTGACCTCTGTTATTGACGGTGGTTGTGCTGTTCGCCCGGCAGTTCGGCGCCGTGCGCGCGAATCGCGGCAATCAGTTCGGCTGGCGTGATTTCGTAGCGCACTTCGCGGTGTATGCCTGGCTTGCGCTCATCGACTTCGATCAAAAGAATGCCTTTGCCGTCTTCTGTCGATTCGAGGCGCAGCGAGCGGAGTTCGCGCGCCGTTGCGTCGTCGTATTCGGTGAGCAGGGCCATTGACCCGGAGGACCCGGTAGTGCGCATCGAAGTTGTCCTTGTTCCGTTGTTGATCGAACCATTGTACGGGCAGGATAGTGCGGCGTCTGTCGCACCGCAGTCACGCTTTACGCATTTGCCCGTTCACTTGCCGGCGTGCCGTACGCGGCCAGGCGCGTTGACTGGCGCGGCTCGCCGGGCAATGCGCGGCGTGACGTCCCGCCGTGACAACCAGTTTAACGCGACTCCCGGCAACGACGGATGCATTTTTCGTGCCCCGTGGCGGTGCGCATCTTCTCCATGACTGTCATGCTGTTGACGCGTGCGGCGATTAAAGGAAGCACGCGAGCCGTGGCTCGTCGCTCCGCATTTGTGCATCCCGCAGCCAGGCTGCGCGTGGACAGGGCAATTCGTTGCCGAAAATGGTGAGCGCGTCGTTGCAGCGGGTCAGCGCGTCGAAGGCGTAGCGGTTCGACCCGGCTCGACAGTCATGCAACCAACTGCGTCCGCAAAAAAATAGCCCGTCCGTGAGAAGGACGGGCTGCTAAACGCCGTTGTTACTTGGGTCAGCCTGCCCTTGCAACCAACTGGGCGCTGACGGGTTCCATCCTGCTGCGCCAATAGCGGGCTGTCGAGGTGGGAGTAACGCCGATCTATCAGATCATTGTGGCTTCGTCATGCTCCAGATCGCGTGCGACGGCCGGCACATTGCGTCGCTTGATGTCGGCGGTTTGCGCGGCATCGGACGTGAGCGCCTGAGGGCGCGTCGCGCCGCTGGCGCGTTGCGCGGGCGCGGCGTGCGCGACGCTGAACAGACGCACCGCCTCATCCAGCACATCGGCCTGTTCCGCGAGACGCTGCGCGGTGGCCGCCGCCTGTTCGACGAGCGCGGCGTTCTGCTGCGTGGCGCCATCCAGATGCGAGACCGCCTGATTGACCTGACGAATCCCTTCCGCCTGTTCGCTGCTGGCATTCGCCACGTCCACGATGATCGACGACACGCGGCCCACCGCTTCGTCGATCACACGCATTTGCGAGGTGGTGCGCGCGACCAGTTCGGTGCCTGCGGCGACTTCGGTCGCACTCGCTTCGACCACCGACTTGATTTCCTTCGACGACGCCGCGCAGCGTTGCGCGAGCATTCGCACTTCGCTCGCGACCACGGCGAACGAACGGCCTGCTTCGCCTGCTCGCGCCGCTTCGACGGCCGCATTCAGCGCAAGGATGTTGGTCTGGAACGCGATGCCGTCGATCACGCTGGTAATGTCCGCGATACGCTGCGACGCCGCCGTGATGCCGGCCATGGTCTGCTCGACCTGGCCCGCGATCTTGCCGCCGACCGCGGCCGCCGCCTGCGCGTCTCTCGCCAGATCGAGCGCGCGCACGGTCGCGTCGGCATTAGCCTGCACGGTGGTGGTCAGTTGTTCCATGGTGGCGGCGGTTTCCTCGAGCGATGCCGCCTGCAACTCCGTGCGCCGCGCGAGATCGACATTGCCGCTGGAAATTTCGCGCGCGTTGTCGAGCATGCCGGTGATTTGCGCACGCACGTCGTAGACGATTGCCGCGAGATTCGCCTTCAACTGATTCAGTGCCTGGAGCACTTCGCCGAGGTCGTCGTGGCGCGCGATGTGCAGATCGGCGGTCAGATCGCCCGCGGCGAGACGCGTGGCGAACCCGGACATCTCGCGGATCGGCGCGGCGAGTTGCCGCTTCAACAGTTGCCAGGATACGAGGCCGACTGCGGTGGTCACGCCGAACGCAATCCAGAACTGCGCAGGCGGCGCGCCTTGCCATGCCGCGAGTCCGGTCAGCAGCAGCGCGAGCGACGTGATCGCGTAGCCGGCTGCCGCGCGCGTGGCGACAGGAAGGCGCATGAGCGCCTGCAGACGCCCCAGCAGGCCGGTGCGCACCACCACGCCGCGGCGCAGCTTGATGCCGCGCGCCTCGCCCGTTCGCATGCGCGCGTACAGCGCCTCGGCGGCGCGTACCGTGTCACGCTCCGGTTTCACGCGCACGCTCAGATAGCCGACAACGGCGCCTCTCTCGACCACCGGCGTGACGTTGGCATGCACCCAGTAGTGGTCGCCATTCTTGCGGCGGTTCTTCACGAGCGCGGTCCACGGACGGCCGTCGCGGATCGTCGCCCACATGTCAGCGAATGCCTCGCGCGGCATATCCGGATGACGGATGAGGTTGTGCGGCTGGCCGATCAGTTCGTCGCGCGTAAAACCCGAGACGGCGATGAAGGCGGGATTGCAGTACTGGATGCGGCCGGTCAGGTCGGTCGCGGAAACAAGCATCTGTAACGAAGGGTACTCGTACTCGTGCCCGGTGACAGGCTGGTTGTTGCGCATGGCTTTCCTTGCTGATGCAGACGCGCACGTGCGCGCAATGCTTACTTGGTCGCAAGGATTAACGGCATTTAAGCCCTCCGGCTTGAGGGTTTCCCAGTAAACAATTCAGGTTTAAGGGGCTCTGGGCCCTTAACGCAAGGTTGTCTGATATGTGCCGGGGCGGCCCCGCGAAACGGTGCCGGATGCGTCGCGCGATACCTTCAAAAGGGCTACACTGCGCCCGTATAAGGCCTGCAGACGTAGTTCGTCCCTCGATTCCGCAGTGGTCTGCCTGCACGAATCCGCTACACACGCGAGCTGATGCAGAAGATCCTCGACCGTACACAAGAGTCCCTGGCGCTCGCTTTCGCCACGCTCGCGCAGAACGCAAAGCGTCAGCAGCGGGCTTATCTGGCGACAATCGGTTCGCTCATGCTGATCGTGGCGATCTTCGCACTCGTGCTGGCTGTCGTTGCCGGGCTCGCGCAACTCGACTATCGCCGCACCTTCGCTTCGCAGAATGCAACCGACATCTCCCTTCTCCTGCACCAGGAGGAGTCGTTTTCGCGACGCGTCGAGCTCACGTTCGATTATTACTACACCGCTCCCCAGGTGCGCAGCGCGCCGGATGCCGTTCAGCAGTCGATCCGCCGGACCGGTGCCGTGCGCGGCAAGGTGGACAGGATCGATGCCGGCTTCGACTTGCTGGTCGGCGAAGCCACCACCGCGGCCTGGGGGCCGCAACTCGGCGAGAAGCTTGGCCGTTTGTACGAAGCGTCGCAGTCGACGCTTGCGACCCAGCAGGCGTTCGAGTTGCAGCAACGGGCCACGCTGGTCGGGCTGAAGGAAGACTATGCCGTGATCCTGCCTTCGCTCGCGCAACCGGTGGCGGGAAAGGCCGCCGCCGCGAACCTGTCCGCTGTGCCCCAGCGGCAACTGGCTCTCATCCGGACGCTGCGCGAAACGCTCGAACGCCAGCTCGAAGCGCAAACCGGCAGGCGTCTGCCCGGCAAAGGCGAGCGCGTCTGGCTTGGACCCTATCTCGATCCGCTGGAGAACGTGCCGGTGATTTCGGCTGTGAGCGTCTATTACGACGGCGGCACGCCCACTACGCTCATCAGCATGAATATTCGGCTCGACGTGCTCGCGAGGCGCATCGCGCCGCCGGGCGACGAGGGCACGATACTGCTGATGGCCGCGGATCGTCGCATTATCGCGTCCTCGAAGCCGCTCGGCGCGCAGACCGGCACAATGCTGCAACAGACAGTGGCCTCGACGCCGTCTCACGTGTTTCATTACGGACGTGAAGGCGTGATCTTTCATGAGCCGCTGGGGCCGGGGTTCGGCTTCCTGGTCGGCTATTTGCCGTGGGGGGCGCTCGCCGTCGCGCTTGGCTGGCAACTCGCGGTGATCGCCGCTCTCACGGCGTTGATCCTGCTGGCGGTTGCGCTGACGGCGCGCTATTTCGGCTTTCGGCTGTTGCGCAATGCGTTTGCCGAAACCTCTCGCTCACTGGAAAGTGAAACCATCAATCACGTGCTGGTCAGTGCGACGCCGGTCGGTCTGTGCGTCGTCCGCCAAAGCGACTATTCCATTCTGACCGCCAACGCGCTGGCCGCAGAGTTGCTGAGTATCGAGCCGGGCAGCAACCGGTTGCCGCCGCATATCGTGGGCGAGTTCCTCGCGCAGACGCCCGGCAAACCTTCGGCCGCGACGATTGCACGGATCGCCGTTTTCGTTGTGGCCGCACGGCCGCAGTCGCAGGCTTCGCCACCGCCGGAAGAAAGCGGCACGCCCGCGCGGTTTTTGCAGTTTACCTATGCACCCGCGCGCTACGCGGGTGAGAACGTGCTGTTCTGCGCAATTCTCGACGTCACCGCCCAGACGTTACTCGAACAGCAATTGCGGCACGCACAGCAGACTTCGGACGCCATGATGCGTGCGCGGACGAATTTCTTCGCGGCGATGAGCCACGAAATCCGCACGCCGTTGAACGCGTTGCTCGGCAATCTCGAACTGTTCGCGCGCACGCCCGGTCTCGAGGCGCATTCGCAGCGGCTTGCGACCCTGGGTGTCGCGTCCGACGCGCTGCGCCGCGTCGTCAACGACATTCTCGACTTCTCCAAGATCGATGCGGGCGAGATGCTGCTGGCCAACGAGCCCTTCCGGCCCATCGACGAATTTGAAAATATCGCGTTCTCTCAAGCGCCGTTGTGCGGGGACCGCGCGGTCCGTTTCTATGCACTGCTTTCGCCGACGCTCGACTGCACCCTGATCGGCGATCGCATGCGCATCGCGCAAGTCGTCAACAACCTGCTGAGCAACGCGTTCAAATTTACGTCCTCCGGCAAGATCACGCTGTATGCGGAAGTGAAGGACGATCCGCAAGGCCGCCCGACGCTCATCTGCAGGATTTCGGACTCCGGCGCCGGCATGAGCGAGGAGCTGCTGGCACGTCTGTTCAAGCCGTTCGTGCAAGGGGCGCTGGGTACGTCGCGCGGAACGGGCGGGACCGGTCTGGGGCTCGTGATCTGCGCGCGGCTATGCGAATTGATGGGCGGCCGGATCTCCGCCGAAAGCGTACCCGGCGTGGGCAGCGTGTTTCATGTATCGATCCCGCTCGTCGCGGTGCCGGGCGATCAGCGCACGCCGGTCACGACCCCCGCGTGGCGCGGGACGGCGCTCGTGCTCTGCACGGAGCGGCAGGCGGGCGAGTTTCTGGACGGCTGGCTTCAGCGAGCGGGCTGGTCGAGCCATACGGTGACGTCGCTGGCCGGCGCAGAGGCGTGGTTGAAAGCGAATCGCCCAGTGGTGTTGATTGTGTCCGGTGAATACGATCTTGAGGCGATTGTCCGCTTGCGCGCGTTGCAGGCGGTCGGGGCGGTGTGGATCACGAGCGGTGGCCCGACCCGGCCAGAGGCGCGCGCTCAGGGTGTACTCGAAGTGAGTGAATTCAGCCGGACCGCGTGTCTGACGGCAATCGAGCTGGCCGTCGAGGGCGCCTCCGCCGCGACGGACGAAGCGCCCGCGGCCGTCTCCGCCTTGACGCCTGCTGTCGAGATCGATCCCGCGTTACTGGGTCTTGCGGTCCTCGTCGCGGAAGACAATCCGCTGATCCAGAACCTGATCGCCGAGCAACTGGTCGAGCTCGGTTGCGTGCCCACGATTGCCGCGGATGGCAAGCACGCGCTGGCACTCTTCGAACGGGCGCCGTTCGAGGTGGTGCTGACCGACATCCATATGCCGGTGATGGATGGCCATGAGCTGCTGACGGTATTGCGCGAGCGGCATGCTGAGCTGCCGGTGCTGGCCTTTAGCGCCGCAGCCGAAGAGCAGCAGGTTCAAAGCTGGCGCGAGCGCGGCTTTAGCGGGTACGTTTCCAAGCCGGCGTCTTTGAGTGAACTACAGGCGGCTTTGCTGGCGGTGGTGCCCGCGCCGGCGCGAGCGGTTCGCGCCAAGGCGGCATCGACGTCGGCATCGGCCGACTCCGTGGCGCCTGTTGCCAACGTAGCGAGCATGCTCAGCTCGGACGACAAGGCGCGCTACACCGCGATGCTCAGGGAGCATTTGCGGAAAGATCTGCCCAGGTTACTCGCCATCGTCGAGGAAGAAGACGTGCGGGCATTGGCCGGCTGGGCGCATAGCGCGAGCGGTGCGTTCGTGGTCGTGCGGGAGCCGGAGTTTTTCGACCAATGCCGGCAATTGCAAAGGCTATGCGCCGACAACAGCGAGTGGACAACCGAGATGGACGAACGCGCCATCTCGCTGCACGAAGCCTTATCCGATCACTACGGACTCGACGAGCAACCGGCGCGTTGAGCCGCCGCCCGCCACGGCGGGATCAAACCGGCCGTTTGACGACGAAATCGATTTCAACCAGCGCATCGCGCGCCAGCCCGGTGACGCCGATGCAGGTCCGAGCGGGCAGCGCGTCGGCCGGGAAGTAGGCGCGGTAGATTTCGTTCATCGGCGCGTAATCGCGCTTGAACTCGGTCAGGAAGATGCGCGTGGCAACCACGTGTTGCAGGCCGAGGCCCAAGCCCTGGAGAACCAGCACGAGATTGTCCATCACGCGCTTGGTCTGGGCGACGACACCCTCGGGAAGCGGCGCGGCGTCGTCCGTGGGGGAGGTCGGCATCTGGCCGGTCAGGAAGACCCAACCGTCGGCTTCGGCAGCGTGCGAAAACGGGCCGACCGGCGTGGGTGCCGAGGGGATCATCCAGAAAGAAGGGGTTGAGCTCATGGGTGGGTGCAATGGGCAAGTTCGAATGTCGGGATGACAAGGTAACCGATCAAAACTCGGCACGGCGTTTGCCCATCTCTCTCGGAGCGTATTCAGTCGTCGGTCAGGAAGTTCGGATGACTGTTGCGGATCTGATCGACCTGGTTCAGCGTACCCGAGAGATGCTTGCGCAGCGCCGCCTGCGCTGCCTCGACATCGCCCTTTTCGATTGCCTCGACGATCTCGGTGTGATCGCGCACCACCGCCATCGTCTTGCCCTCCACCGGCAGGTGCAGGCGACGCAGCCGGTCGATGTGGCCGCTCAGCCTGCGCACCAGATCCCAGAGTTGCGGCACGCCCGCCGCCTCGTACATCTGCCGATGAAAGGCCTGGTCGAGCACGGAGAACTGCTCATAGTTCTTGAGGTCGCGCAGTTCCATCTGCCGGGCAATCGTGGCGCGCAACTGACCCGTCAGTGCAGCATCGCGTTGTTCCGCGAGCGTGCGCACGACTTCCAGTTCGATCGAACGGCGCAGAAAGTGCGCCTGCAACGCTGAAGTCACGTTGATCTGGCTAACCACCGTGGCGTGCTGCGGAAAGATGTCGACGAGACCTTCCTCGCCGAGCTTCATCAGCGCGTCGCGCACGGGCGTCTGGCTCAGCCCGTACTGAATCGCCAGATCGGCGCGCGAAAGCACCGTGCCGGGCGCCAGTTCGAGCGACAGGATCATTTCGCGCAGCCGTTCGAATACCTGCGGCGCGGCATGGCGGGACCGGTCGAGCCGGGTCGCCGTCGACGGGGAAGCATGGGTTTTCATGGCAGGGAAACAGAAGCGTGAGCGCAGGCGGAACCTCCGCTCCAACCCGCTGAAATATTAATACTATAGCCGACGCCCATACGCTTTCAATCATCGTGCAGCCGTTTTGCATGCCTGCGGTTCTGGGTATTTTCCCCACTAACGCACTAATACATTAGTGCTTTACCATGCGCCCATCGACTTCAACACGTTTAATTGCCGGATTGCCACCATGACTCGTGACATCACCGTCACCCAAGTGCGAATTACTCCGATCGCTTTCCGCGACGGCCCGTTGCTCAACGCCGCCGGCATCCACGAACCGTGGGCGTTGCGCGCCATCGTCGAACTGGAGACGAGCGATGGCCGCGTAGGCATCTCCGAGACATACGGCGATGAACCGATGCTGCGCGTGCTCGAGCAGGCCAAGGCGCTGGTGATCGGCCTGTCCCCGTTCGACCTCAACCGGATGGAAAAGCGCGTGCTAGCCGCGATCAAGCCGGGCTCCGGCGCGGTCGAATTCGAGCTTGCGCCCGGCTCGCACTCGGCAAAGAACGCGCCGAAAGTCATCAGCACGCTCGAAGTCGCCATGCTCGACTTGCAGGGGCAAATAGTCGGCGCGCCGATCGTCGATTTGCTCGGCGGCAAGGTTCGCGACGCCGTGCCCTACAGCGCCTACCTCTTCTTCAAGTACGCCGAGCATATCGACAGGCCTTACGCGCCCGACGCTTGGGGCGAAGGCCTGAGCGCCACGCAGATCGTCGCGCAGGCGCGCCGCATGATCGACCTGTACGGCTTCCAGAGCATCAAGCTCAAGGGCGGCGTGTTCGAGCCGGCGCACGAGATCGCATGCATGCGCGCGCTGCATCAAGCGTTCCCCGGCGTGCCGCTGCGTCTCGATCCGAACGCCAACTGGACGCTCGAAACGAGCATCAAGGCAGCCCCCGAACTCGACGAACTGCTCGAATACTACGAAGACCCGTGTCCGGGGCTCGCGGGCATGGCCGAACTGGCGAAGCACACCCGATTGCCGCTCGCGACCAACATGGTGATCACGACCATGGACGATTTCCGCCGCGGCGCCGAGATGGGTTCGGTGAAGGTATTGCTTTCGGACCATCACTACTGGGGCGGCCTGCGCGTGACCCAGACGCTCGCGCGCATGTGCAAGCTGTGGGATCTGGGCATGTCGATGCACTCCAACTCGCACCTCGGCATCAGCCTGATGGCGATGACGCATGTCGCGGCGAGCATCCCCAATCTGACCTACGCGTGCGATACGCACTACCCGTGGCAGGAGGAAGAGGTCATCAAGGGCGGCCGCGTAACTTTCGACAACGGCGCGGTACGCGTGCCCACCACACCGGGTCTCGGCGTCGAACTCGATCGCGACCGGCTGGCCGAACTGCATGCCCAGTATCTCTCGTGCGGCGTGCGCAATCGCGACGACCTGAAGCAGATGCAGAAGTACGACCCGAGCTTCAGCGGCAAGAACCCGCGCTTCTGACCAGCGCGGACGGCGGCATGCGACGCGCATTGCCGCCCAAGGAGACAACCCCATGAGCAGATCCATCCCGGCCGCGGCCCGCCCGGAGCGAGCCGACGCGCTGGCGAGTGCCGTGCGCAAGATCAAGTGGCACGTGCTGCCGCTCTTCGTCGCGATGTTCATCGTCAACTATATCGACCGCGTGAACATCGGTTTCGTCCGCCAGCACCTGAGCGCCGATCTGGGCATCGGCGCCGCGGCCTACGGCCTCGGCGCGGGGCTCTTCTTTATCAGCTACGCGGTCTTCGAGGTGCCATCGAACATGCTGATGCAGCGCTTCGGCGAGAAGATGTGGCTCACGCGCATCATGTTCACGTGGGGTCTGGCCGCTGTCGGCATGGCGTTCGTTCGAGGCGAGATGTCGTTCTACGCAATGCGGCTGCTGCTCGGCGCGGCCGAGGCCGGCTTCTTTCCCGGCGTGCTCTTCTATTTCACCAAATGGCTGCCGCGCGACGAGCGAGGCAAGGCGATGGCGATCTTCCTCAGCGGCTCGGCGCTCGCTTCGGTGCTCTCCGGGCCGATCTCCGGCGCGCTGATGCAGATCAGCGGCGGGGGCCTGCACGGCTGGCAGTGGATGTTCGTGATCGAAGGCATGGCCTCTGTGGTGCTGGCCGGCTTCATCTGGTTCTGGCTCGACTCGGCGCCGCGCGACGCCAGATGGTTGAACCGCGCCGAGCAGGACGCGGTGATCGGCGAGATAGAGGAAGAGCAGCGCTTGCGCGATGCAGTGCATGCCGTCAAGCCGTCGGTGTGGAGTCTGCTGCGCGACCCGCAGATCCTGATCTTCTGCCTGATCTATTTCTCGGTTTCGCTGACGATCTACGGCGCGACTTTCTGGCTGCCGAGCATCATCCGCAAGATGGGCCACTTCAACGATTTCCAGGTCGGGCTCTTCAATTCGATCCCGTGGCTGATCTCGATCGCGGCGATGTACTTCTTCGCCATGCTCGCGGCGCGCTTCAAGTTCCAGCAGGCATGGGTGGCGTCCGTGCTGCTGATCGCCGCGCTCGGCATGTATGCGGCCGGCAAGGGCAGCCCGATTTTTTCGTTCGTCGCGATCTGCTTCGCGGCGATCGGTTTCAAAGCCGCGTCGGCCTTGTTCTGGCCCATTCCTCAAGGCTACCTGGACGCGCGCATTTCCGCGGCGGTGTTGGCCCTGATCAATTCGATCGGCAACCTCGGCGGCTTCGTCGCGCCGGCGGCCTTCGGCCTGCTTGAGCAGAAGACCGGCTCGATTGAAGGCGGGCTTACCGGGTTGGCCGTGATGTCCGTGGTGGCCGCCGGGATCGTCTTCTTTTCCCGGATGAAGCCTCGTGAGGAGCGATCCGCCCTCGCGCTATAGACGGGGCGATGACAGCGATATCACTTCAACTAATGACATCGCTCGATTCATACAAACTTTGCGGAGACACGATGAAAATGTTGGGAACCCATTCCGTCGCCGATCAAACGGCCGTCGGACGATACAGGTGGACCATCTGTGCGCTGATTTTTTTCGCCACGACGATCAACTACATGGATCGTCAGATGCTCGGGCTGCTCGCGCCGCTGCTGCAAAAAGACATTGGCTGGAATCAGGTGCAGTACGCGCAGACGGTGATGGTGTTCACGGTCGCCTATGCAGTGGGTCTCGCGACGTTCGGCCGGATCGCGGACCGGATCAGCACCAAAGTGGTCTACGGCAGTGCCATGGCAATGTGGAGCCTGGCCGCGATGCTGCACGCGGTGGCGGCGACCGTGCCCGGCTTCGCGGCCGTGCGCGGTTTGCTCGGATTCGGCGAAGCGGCCAATTTCCCTGTCGCCATCCGCACCACAGCCACATGGTTCCCGAAGAAGGAGCGCGCGCTGGCCACGGGTCTGTGGAACATGGGCGCAACCATCGGCGGGATCGTGGCGCCCGCATTCGTGCCGATTGCCGCCGTCATGTGGGGCTGGCGTGCCACGTTCGTGGCGGGAGGGGCGACCGGTTTCGTGTGGCTGGCGGTGTGGCTGCTGGTGTACCGTCCTCCCGCGGAGCATCCATCGGTATCGAAGGGCGAACTGGATTACATCAATTCGGACCGGGACGAAAGCGTTGAGCAGTCCGTAAGCTGGCTTTCAGTGCTGAAGTACCGCGAAACGTGGGCGTTCATTTTCGGCAAACTGCTGACCGACCCGGTGTGGTGGTTCTACCTGTTCTGGCTGCCCAAATGGCTCAATGAGTCGAGGCACATCGATATCGGCAATCTGGGTCTGCCGTTGATTGTCATCTATACGATGGCATCCGTCGGCAGTGTGGCGGGAGGATGGCTGTCGTCCCGGCTGATGCAGCGTTCACACAAACCCAATGTCGCACGCAAGGTCGCGATGGGTGTCTGCGCGGTGTGCGTGCTTCCCATTGCCACGCTTTCGCATTTTCAGAGCCTCTGGTACGCAGTCTTTGCTGTCGGCCTTGCCGCGGCGGCTCACCAGGGATGGTCGGCGAATCTTGTCACCACTGTCGGCGACGTGTTTCCGCGCCGGATGGTCGGTACGGTGATCGGTATCGGCGGCGTGGCGGGGATGATCGGCTCGTTCTTCTACTCGGGCGTCATCGGCGAGACGTTGCAGCGTACCGGCGAATATTGGGTGCTCTTTGCTGTGGGTGCATCGGCTTATCTGGTCGCGCTCGGCATCATTCATCTGTTAATGCCACGCATGACGCCTGTGAAGCTGCACGAGCAATAGAGTCTTCCCGGCTGAAGTTCTCGCGAAAGGAATGGACGCCGGCGAAAACTTACTGTGCAAGGGCAGTGGGTGGAACACCGGGATCAGATTTTTCAAACCTGAACGCCGGTGTTCTCGCCACTCCGCCGGATCAGACCAGGCCGGTCGCGTAATAGACAGCGATCACAAAGAAGACCGCCATTGTCTTGATCACGGTAACCGCGAAAATGTCGCGATACGACTGGCGATGCGTCAAGCCCGTGACCGCCAGCAGCGTAATCACCGCGCCGTTGTGCGGCAGCGTATCCATACCGCCGCTCGCCATTGCGACCACACGGTGCAGCACTTCCATCGGGATATGCGCGGCTTCCGCACCCTTGATGAACACGTCCGACATGGCCGCGAGCGCGATGCTCATGCCGCCCGACGCCGAACCTGTGATACCGGCCAGCGAACTCACCGAAACGGCTGCATTGACGAGCGGATTAGGAATGCTCTTCAGCGCGTTGCTGACCACCAGAAAGCCCGGCAACGCCGCGATCACACCACCGAAGCCATATTCCGACGCCGTATTCAGCGAAGCCAGCAGTGCGCCGGCCACCGCAGCCTTGGTGCCGATCGCGAAGCGTTCGCGCACGCGGTTGAACGCCGTGATGACGACCATGACGATACCGAGGAGCAGTGCGCCTTCCACGGCCCAGATTGCGACTACGGCCTTGATGGTCGTGGTGACCGGTGCGTGGATGCCCGGCAGGATGTCCGGCGCAATGGTGTACGACGCGCCGTACCAGTTCGGAATCCAGCGGGTCAGCAGGAAGTTCGCGACGCCGACCAGAACCAGCGGCGCAACCGCCAGCAACGGATGCGGCAGTTGCTTCGATTCCACGCGCTCCGGCTCGTTGACCAGATCCGTGCCGTAACCTTCGCCGGTCGCCATCGCCGAGCGGCGGCGCCATTCCAGGTACGTAAGTCCGACCACGATGATGAACAGCGAGCCGATCACGCCGAGCGCGGGCGCGGCCCACGACGTCGTCTTGAAGAAGGTGGTCGGGATGATGTTCTGGATCTGCGGCGTGCCGGGCAGCGAATCCATTGTGAACGAGAATGCACCGAGAGCGATTGCGCCGGGCATCAGGCGCTTCGGAATATTGCTTTGACGGTACAGCTCGGCCGCGAACGGATAGACCGCGAACACCACCACGAACAGCGAGACGCCGCCGTAGGTGAGCAGCGCGCACACCGCAACGATCACCGCATTGGCACGCGAGCGGCCGATATAGCGGATCGCGGCGGCCACGATCGATTCCGAGAAGCCCGACAGTTCGATGACCTTGCCGAACACGGCGCCTAACAGGAACACCGGGAAATAGAGCTTCACGAAGCCGACCATCTTATCCATGAAGATGCCGGTGAAAACGGGCGCGACGGCGGCCGGATCGGTCAACAGAACGGCGCCGAGCGCGGCGACAGGCGCAAATAGAATGACGCTGTAGCCGCGGTATGCGGCAAACATCAGAAACGCCAGTGCGGCGAGGACGATGACAAAGGACATTGAGTCTCCAAAAGCTTGGTTGTTCTACATGGTCGCCGTCCCGAGGATGCGACGGCACGGCGCCGGCAAATGCAGGTTCCGTGCCACGCACGCGACAACGGCCGGCCGCCTGATTGCGCGGGCCCGAAGCTCGAAACGTGATGCGGCCGATTGTACCCAAACGTCTCCAGAACGGGACGTAAATCAGCTGAACATAGGCCAAACCAAGGTAAAACCCTTATGCCATAGGCTTGCTGGTGATCTCGCCGATGAGATAAGCTGTGTCTACGAAATGAGACAAACATAATAAAACGTAGCCGGAGACAGCGACAGCATGATGAACGACTGGGCGGGCCTGCCTGCCACTTACGGCGACGTATTGCGCCGGGCGATGGATTCGCTCTTCCGCACATTCGAAAATTTCAGCGAAGGCACGTTTATCGTCGACGCCGACGCGCGCGTGGTCTGGATCAACAAGCGCTATGCGGCGCGCTTCGGTTTTTCGGACCCGGAGCAGGCCATTGGCCGCGATTGCGAGGCCGTGATTCCCAACAGCCTGATGCGCGAGGTCGTGAAGACCGGCAAACCGATTCTGCTCGATATTCTGGAAACGGACCGCGAACCGCTCGTCGTGACGCGTCTGCCGCTGAAGGACGACGCGGGCGCCACGGTCGGCGCCGTCGGGTTCGCGCTCTTCGATGAATTGAAGGCGCTCACGCCGCTCTTTTCCCACTACTCGCGCGTGCAGGAAGAGTTGATTGCGACGCGCCAGTCGCTCGCGCAGGCGCGGCGGGCCAAATATACGTTCGGCAGTTTTGTCGGCACGAGCGCGGCCAGTCTCGAAGTGAAGCGCCAGGCGCGCCGCGCGGCGCAACTCGAATCGCCGGTGCTGCTGCTCGGCGAAACCGGCACCGGCAAGGAGCTGCTCGCGCATGCCATCCACGGCGGCTCGGCGCGCGCGAATCAGCCGCTGGTGACGGTCAACGTCGCGGCGATTCCCGATACCTTGCTCGAAGTCGAATTCTTCGGCGCCGCGCCCGGCGCGTACACAGGCGCGGACCGCAAAGGGCGCGTCGGCAAATTCGAACTTGCGAACGGCGGTACGCTGTTTCTCGACGAAATCGGCGACATGCCGCTGCCTTTGCAAGGCAAGCTGCTGCGGGTGCTGCAGGACAAGGAGTTCGAGCCGCTAGGCTCGAACCGGATCGTGCGCGCGGATGTGCGGATCATCGCGGCAACCTCGGCTGATCTGCCTGCGCTGGTCGCGGCGGGGCGCTTTCGCGCGGATCTGTTCTACCGGCTGAACGTGCTGGCTATTCACGCGCCCCCCTTGCGCGAGCGGACGTCCGATATCGAAGCGCTTGCCTATGCGATGCTCGAAGATCTGTCGACGCAGGCAAGTGGCGCCAGTCACTTCGAATTGCAGGACGACGCGTTGCGGCTGCTGTGTTCGTATGGGTGGCCGGGCAACGTGCGCGAATTGCGCAACACGCTGGAGCGCGCCGTGATGCTTTCCGACAGCGAGCGGATCGACGGGCGGGCACTGGCGCCGTTTATCGGCTCGGCGCATGGCGGCGGGCATCGTCGTCAGGCGGCACCCGATGTGCTATCCCCGGCGCGAGCCCCCGATGCGGAAGCCGGCGCGCCTGAACCAGCCTCGTGGAGCGACGCGATGGCGGCTTTCGAGAAGCGTTTCCTGACCGACGCCTTACGCGCCAACGGCGGTCGCGTGATCGAGACGGCCAGCCAGATCGGCATGGGCCGTGCCACCCTCTATAAGAAGATCGCGGCATACGGCATCGGCGTTTGACCCCGTTCGGCGACGTCGAGTGACGCAGCGTAATTGCCGCGTGGCACAATCGCGTGATCGAAAAACAAGATGTGATCGGGGTTTCAGATGAAACGCAGTCTTTCCTCCTTCGCGCGCCGGGCCTGCGCCACGCTGGCGATCGGCGCCGTGGTCGCGCTGGGCGCTTGCAGCAGTAGCGCGCCGTTGTTCCTGTCGGACGGCCGCGCCACGACGCTGGTGCAATGCCCGGCCGGTTCCGACTCCTGCTCGCAGCAGGCCAACGCGAGCTGCGGCGGCGCATTCGACGTCGTGCGCCAGTCGACCGAAAACGGCACGCTCAACCTGATTTACGCCTGCCGGGCGAAATAACGGGCTGCGCCGGCCGCGCAAGGCCGGCGCGTTATGCATCTCAGGCATTCCTTCGTTCAGCCCGCTGCTCGCTCGAATACGCTGGCGGGCGTCTCCATCACGCCGTCGATTTCACCCGTGACCGCCAAACGGCCTCATTCACGCTTCAAGGTCGGGTCGATAAACGCATGGCGGTCATAAAGATGTGCGTCTAATGCAGGTTTGGCTCCGAACTTTTATGCGTAATGAGTTTTAATGACGCGCTTCATATTATTTCCTGCGTGCGGGCATAATCGAAAACCTCCGCTTTTCACCATTAAGCGAAGTCGGTGCGGAACCTAACGGAACGCGAAGTTTGGTGGCAGTATGCTTTTCTCACGCGCTCGGGATTCAAGCGGCAAGCAGGTTTTGCCGGCTCAGAGTTTACGCAAAGGGAATTCAGGAAGGATTTTCCGTTTCAGATAAGAAAGAGACCGATGCGGCACGTTTCATGCTTCGATTTACGCATTGAAAATAGTTCAACGAGTAATACGGGGAAAGCAATGAATCATCACCAACTCGAAAAAGATATTGAACATCTTGAACACGTAATCTCGCATATCTCCGCTGAAGACCGTATCCCGCTGTCGTATTGGCGCAGCCGCATTGATTCCGTTTCCGGCGCGGTGCGGGTGCCGGCGCAGGCGAGCCGCGTCAAGCGGCTCAACGCCGCGCTTTCGGCGCTGGAGGAGCGGCAAAAAGGTTGAACGCCCGTGACGGTCGACGGCTGCGATGGTTTCTTCGATCGGGTAGCATGTGCAGCAAAATTCCACCGATCGGGACAAACATGCAACCAGCAGGACTCTCCGCGTCTGGGCTGACGGCGCTGACCAACGCCATGCAAGGCTACGTGGAGCGCGGTGAAGTTGCGGGGGTGGTCGCGATGGTCTGGCGGCGCGGCGAGATTGGCTACTTCGAGCCGCTTGGTTTGCGAGATGAAGCCGCGCAGTTGCCGATGGAGCGCGACACTCTGTTCCGCATTGCCTCCATGACCAAGCCGGTGACGAGCGCCGCGATCCTGATGCTGATCGAAGAGGATCGGCTCGCACTCGACACGCCGGTCTCCCTCTGGTTGCCGGAACTGTCCGCGCCGCGTGTGCTGCGCGATCCCACCGGCCCGCTGGACCAGACCGATCCGGCCAGAGCGTCGCTCACCGTGCTGGATCTGCTGACCCACCGCGCCGGTTTCGCCTATCATTTCACGGCGACCGGGCCGCTCTCGGAAGCTTACGCTGCTGCTTTCAACGGTTTCGAAGCGCATATGGACGGCAACGCCTGGCTCGCCCGCATCGCGGATTTGCCGCTGATGTTTCAGCCCGGCTCCCGCTGGCACTACGGCATCGCGACCGATGTGCTCGGCGTGCTGATCGAACGCGTGAGCGGCATGCCGCTCGGCGAGTTTTTCCGGACCCGGATTTTCGAGCCGCTTGGTATGCGCGACACCGCTTTCTGGGTGCCCGACGCACAACTTACCCGACTGGCCACCGCCTATGGCGTGGAACCGGGCACGCGGCGGCGGGTGGTCGAAGATCACCCGTCGTCGAGCCGATGGGCGAATCCGGACCGATTCCAGAGCGGCGGCGGCGGCCTGATTTCGACCGCGCAGGACTATCTGCAATTCGCGCAACTGCTGCTCGGGCGCGGGCGGGTCGGCGTGACGCGTTTGCTGTCGCATCGCTCCGTCGACCTGATGCGCTCCAATTTTCTGACGCGCGACCAACGCCGCGTGCCGGCCTTCGGGCATGTGCAGTGGGCAGGGCAGGGGTTCGGCCTCGGCTTGTCCATCGTCGACGACCCGGCGCAGCAGTTGCCGCTCGGCTATCGCTCGGTGGGTTCGTTCGGCTGGCCGGGCGCATATGGCACGAGCTGGTTCGCCGATCCTGTGGAAGACCTGATTGGCCTGATGCTGATTCAGCGGCGCTCCATCGAACCGTTTCCTATGGCAGTCGACTTCGAACGCCGCGTGTACGATGCAATTGACGATTGAGTGAACCGGCTGCGTCAGGGCAGGCGTCTTTTAGATGCGTTACCCGCGCGCGGTGTCGGGCCTCTCTATCCGGCAATTTATTCGTCTGATAGTGTCCGCACTTCAGTTTTATCGTCCAAACGATCGGAGCACCCGTCATGGCCTCGTACAAGCAGTTGACTGCCCAGCTCGAAAAACTCCACAAGGAAGTCGCGGCTGCGCGTGAGAAGGAAATTGCGCAGGCGATCGCCGAGATCAAACAGAAGGTTGCCGAATACGACCTGACTGCCGAAGAGCTGGGTTTTACGAGCAGGCGCACCGTGGGCCGTAAAACGGCTTCGGTTGCCAAGTATCGCAATCCGAAAACCGGCGAGACGTGGAGTGGCCGCGGCCGCTCGCCTGCATGGCTCGCGGGCAAGAATCGCGAGCGCTTTCTGATCGAAGTCTGAGGCGCGTCAGTGCACGCCTTGCCTGCCCGTCGTGCACCGGACTGTCTGAAGTGATGTCCCGTGCGGGTTTTCTCGCACCGTCGCACGGTTCCCGAAAACGCTCACCTTTCGCGTGAGCCTGGCCCGTGAGCTTGTGGGTCCGCATGCGCGAACTGCGGCGGGCCAGTTTGGTTCGGTGAGCCTGGTTTCGCCGGAACGCGTACCTTGCGGCTAGCTTGCCGCTGGCAGGCCGCAGTCACTGGCCCATTTCTCTGAAACCCTCGCCAGCCTTTGCTGGCGGGCATTCCCAGGCTCTGCGAAGAATCGCAGGGGCTAACGCTCGAGACTTTTCCGGTTGCGCCTGCCGTGTTGAGCGCTGTGCGGAATTTCACTGCGCAGGTGCGCGACCGATCGTCCGCAAGCTCACCTTTTGACGCAATTCAAGGGCGCATCGGCACGAGTCCCGAAAACCCTCACCTTTGTGCTCTCCCACACCTGCAGGCTACTGCGCTCGGGACTAACCGGGAGTTGAGTTCCCCTCATACCCCGGATCAAAACTCATCGATACATGGTCGCGGATGCCGAACGTCACAATCGGTCATCCCCTCAACCCCGACGGAAAGACCATGAGCGCATCGACGGCCAAACTACTCTTTATCGGCGAAGGATTCGAAGGCCCGGCGTTCACGTCCGCGCTGACGCAAGCGGTGCGCAAGTTGCGCGTGGCAACGCGTTGCAAGGCGAGGTCGAACAAGGTCCGCTGATCAATCAGGCTGCGCGGAAGAAAGTCGAAACGCATGTTGCCGACGCATTGCAAAGGGCGCGAGGATTTTGACCGGCGGCAAGCCGCGCACGGCCCCATTTCTCTCGACGACGTTCCGTTGAACGCGTTTCACGTCAAGATCGCCGGGCTGACGTTCGGTGCGCACCTTACCGAAGGTTTCGCGCTCGGCCCGATCGGTTACGCGTTCGTATCGATGGATCGGCAGTTCCGCGTTGCTGGGTATTTTCTTCGGCAGGGTGGTATTCGGCTGGCTATCGGATCGCGTGGGACGACAAAAGATCTTTCTGCTCTGTTTTCTGATCATCACCGCAGCCGCGTTAGCGCAGTTTTATGTGCGCTCGCCGCTGGAATTGTGCCTGCTGCGCTGTCGGGACTTTCCTGTTGCCGCCCGGCATCGTGCATCTCGGTTTCCCCATCACGATGATGGTGCTTGCAGCGGTGTTGCGGATCGGCATGTTGGTGTCGATCGCGTGAGCGCCTGAAACAAGTGTTTGACGCTTAACGAAGCTAGCGGCGCGCAGCGCGCTGGAACGCTACTGAACACTATAGAGACCTTGCTGCATTGGCAACGATACGGCAGATTTTTGTTTCGAACAGGCTGGTCGCTTTCGTGGACGCCGCATATTGCGCGGCGGATTGCCGCTCCCTGTTTATTTACCAAAAACCAGTTTGATCGATTCTGCGCGCGCTGATGGCTTACTCCACTGGGCTCACAGCGCGTCATCGGCCACCCGGCTTCCCCGTTCAATTCCTAAGAGAGGCGATTTGTCCCAGACAGTTTTTACCTGGGAAAATCTATGATTGGTTTTCTTTTGAGTGATATCAAGATCGCTAGTGAAAACATTGCATATCTGGCTTGCAATATCGAGGCACTCGAGGTGAACGACGGCCCCGCGTAACTCCGCGATCGCCGTTGAGTCTTTCAGTTTCGTCTTTAGGAATACAAGCAATGAAATCCATGATCTCCTCAATCCTGATAGCTACCGGCGGTGTGTTGAGTCTTGCGCCGGTTGGCGCCCATGCGGCTGACGGTACGATCAATTTCAGCGGCGCTGTGTTAGACACCACTTGCTCGATCAACGGCACGGCGAGTGGTACTTCCGCCAACCTGTCAGTCACGTTGCCGTCGGTTTCGGCCAGTGCGCTTACGACATCAGGCGCCGTGGCCGGTATATCGAACGCGGCGGATGTGAGACTTGTCTTGACGGGTTGCACTGGCGCGGCCACCAAGGCGATTGCGAACTTCGAGAATGGCCAGACGATCGACCAGTCAACGGGCCTTCTGGCGAACCAGGGCGGCACCGCGAAAAATGTGGAAGTTCAACTGCTCAACGAGCAAATGCAGCCGATCAATGTGCTGACGGGCACGAACAACGATATCGGCACGAACGGGGTGGCCATTGCCGGCGGGGCGGCAACGCTGCAGTATTACGCACGGTATTACGCGCTCGATGCCGCTCAGGCGGGTTCGGTCTATACGTCGATTCAATACACGATCCAATATCAGTAAACCCAGATAGAGGTGCTCCGCGCGGGTGTACTTTTTTGCTATCCGTTTGGAAATTGACGGGCGGAAGGCGTCTATTCAAACCGGCTCTGATCCGCCGCATAAATTTTCAATTGCGCGCTCTTCGTGTGTCTCGTCATTTCTTGCTTCGCGGTTTATACGTTTTTGCCGACCCTTCTGAAGGCGATGGATCTTAACAGCGATTCGGGCGCGGATTTTCTGCTGAATGGGTTTCTCGTACCTGGCGCGTCGATCGACATCTGGTTGACCATCAAATTGCCGCGTCGTGTATTCCTGATTAGTGCGTTCGCGATTTTCACGCTGAACATGTTGACGATCTCGAAGCTCGTCGGCGTGTCTCCACCAGAGCATGGACGTATTTCTCGCGTGGCAGATTGCCACATCTTGGAAAGAGGCGATTTGTCTCACGTAATTTGATGTGGGACAACTTAACATTGCATTGTCTTATCTCTGGTGGACAGGTCAAGCGTTTAGAGCAGGAAGAATCGTATTCCTTAACTGAATGATCGGCGCGCTTGACGTATGTGGCGATCCTTGTGCCAGACAGGGATCGTTTTTTGATTTGATCAGCTTTGCTTAGTTTATTGGACCAAACGTTATGAAGTTATCCCTCCCCGCAGTCGCGATCGCCGCCTGCAGTCTGTTCGGTCTCGTCCCCCTTGGCGCCCATGCGGCGGATGGCACGATCTCCTTCACGGGCACCGTGACGGATAGCACGTGTTCGATCAATGGCAACGCGAGCGGCACTCCCGCCGATAAATCGGTCACGTTGGCGCCGGTTTCGAGCGGTTCGCTTGCGTCGGCAGGCGCAGTAGCCGGTACGTCGAACCCCACGGATCTGCAATTGAATCTGACGGGCTGCAGCGGCACGGCCACCAAGGCGATTGCACGCTTTGAGAACGGTCCGTCGGTCGACCAATCGAATGGCTATCTCTCGAACATGGGCGGCACCGCGCAAAACGTGGAGGTTCGTCTCCTTAACGCACAGATGCAGCCGATCAACGTCGCGACGGGCGCGAACAACGATATCGCGACGAACGCGGCAACCATCACGGGCGACAAGGCAACCCTGCAGTACTTCGCGCAGTATTACGCGACGGGCGTTGCGGCTCCCGGCACGGTCAGCTCGTCCGTTCAATACACGATGGAGTATCAGTGAGCGAAGGCCCTTTTGCGCGCTTTTTCTGAAACACCGATAGACAGACCGCAATGAAGCTGCTCAGAAAATTGCCGATAGGAATCGGCTTTGTATGTGCGCTGCTGGCCGGCAGCATACATGCAAGCGTGACGATCGGCGGTACGCGCGTGGTGTATCCACTTGAGCAGCGTGAAGTGACGGTCAAGCTGGATAACGACAGCAACAAACCCTCGCTCGTGCAGGTCTGGATCGACGACGGCAAGCCGGATGCCAAACCCGGTGAAATCAAAGTGCCGTTCGTGATTACGCCGCCGATTTTCCGTATGGACGCGAAAAAGGCGCAGACGTTGCGCGTAATGTACACCGGCGAACCATTGCCCCAGGACCGCGAGTCGGTTTATTGGCTCAATGTTCTGGATATTCCACCGAAGGCAGGTGCTGTGCCGGACGCCAATACTTTGAGCCTGGCGTATCGCACCCGTATCAAGGTTTTCGCGCGGCCGGACAAGCTACCCGGCAAGCCTGAAGATGCGGCCGCGCAACTGCGTTGGAGTATTACTGCGTCGGCGGATGGCAAGGGGCAGGCGGTCAGCGTTTCGAATCCGACGCCTTACTACGTTTCGTTCAGTGAGATCGGCGTCGAAAGCGGTGGCCACACCTTCAGGAACGATCAGGGCGGAATGGTTGCGCCGCGCACTTCAGCGGCCCTGCCGATCGCGAAGATGAATGGTGTTGCCGCGGGCGCGAAGGTGCACTACATCGCAATCAACGACTACGGCGGCCCGATCGACGGCGACGCCGCTCTCGGCGACTAGCACCGCTACATCCTGCCAGGGGGCAGCCAACCCCCTTCTCCTACACGGCGTGCGTTGCACAGGCAACGTACAGAGGCGACGTACGCCCGTGGCGGGACATTGATTCCGATCACATCATGAAGGACTTACCCTGTTGCCGGTCGTCCGTTCGCAGCACTGAACTCGCTGGTGCGTTCAGACTCGACCCAGCCGCTGCTGTCGTCACGCTGGCATGCGCGGTCCTGGGCAGTGTTCAGCCGGTACGCGCACAGGCGTCCGAACCGGTTCAAGCGGGCGCAGCCGTGGAGTTCGACACAACATTTCTGCGCGTCGATTCGAATGCAACGGTGGACGTCACGCGGTTTGCGCATGGCAACGCGGTATCCGCAGGCGTTTATTCCGTCGACCTGTTTATCAACGGTATTCGTGTTGCGCGCCATGATGTGCGTTTTGTGGCCGCGAGCGAAAAGACTGCGGCGCGACCTTGCTTCAGCCGGCAAATGCTGGAAACGCTTGGCGTCGACTTTGCCAAGGTCGCTGCGAATAACGAGGCGAAGGCGGTAACCGACGCCGGCGCTACCGGCGAATGCATCGACCTCGCGGCAGCCGTGCCCGACGCTACGGCGGACTTCGACTTCGCGGAACAAAAGATTGCCCTTAACGTACCGCAAAAATATATGCGAAACGTTGCGCGCGGTTACGTGCCGCCCGAGATGTGGCAGAACGGAGTCAACGCAGCTTTCCTGAGCTACAACGCGAACGCTTACCACAGCGGCGGATCTGGAGTCGAATCGACCCAGAGCTATGTCGGTTTGAATGCCGGGGTGAACCTCGGCGCATGGCACTTTCGCCATCAGTCGTCGGTGACCCAGCAAGGTGGCGCCGCCACGCAATTCGACAACATTGCGACCTACCTTCAGCGTGACATCATCACGATGAAGTCGCAATTGACCGTCGGCGACGGCTATACGACCGGCGATGTTTTCGACAGCGTGCAATTTCGCGGCGCGCAGATCGCCACCGACGACCGCATGCTGCCAGAATCCCTGCGAGGCTACGCGCCGATCGTGCGTGGCACGGCTGAATCGAACGCACGCGTGACGGTTCGTCAGAACGGCCAGGTGATCTACGAAACCACCGTCTCGCCGGGTCCGTTCGAAATCAACGACCTTTACGCGACCGGCTATGGCGGCAACCTGGATGTCACCGTCACCGAAGCCAACGGCCGTACGAAAAGCTTCACTGTGCCTTACGCCTCGGTTGCCCAGTCGTTGCGGCCCGGCACCACACGGTTTTCAGTCACCGCCGGCGAGCTCCGCAATTCCACGCTGGAGACAAACCCGAATTTCGCGCAGTTCACGTTACAGCGGGGGCTAACCAATCTGGTCACGGTCTATGGTGGCGCCGTGGCTGCTAACGGTTATATGGCCGCCGACGTGGGCGCCGCACTGAACACGAAGTTCGGCGCGCTGTCAGCTGACGTGACAGGCGCTCAAACGCAGATTCCGGATCAGGGTATGTCGCGCGGCACCAGCTTGCGCATCGGATACAGCAAGTTCATCGATCCGACCAACACGAACATTGCACTCGCGGCGTATCGCTATTCGACGGCGGGGTACATGAACCTGTCGGATGCAGCGTCCGTGCGTGACCTCGCTATGCACGGCGGCGATCCGGATTCGGTGTACCGGCAGCGCAACCGTTTTCAGGTCACGCTCAATCAGAATTTCAAGGAATACGGGACGGTCTTTCTGAACGCTTCCGCTCAGCAATACTGGAATCGCAGCGGCAGCGATGTGTTCTACCAGGCTGGTTATAACAATCGTTTCAAGTACGGCACGTACAGTATCAGCGCAGGGCGCACACGCAACTCGAACGGGTCAATGTCGGACCAGATCATGTTGAGTACCACGTTGCCGCTCGGTCGTGACCAGTATTCGCCCCTGCTGTCGACGAACCTCGGCAGTTCGGGCGGAAACACCAACCTGCAGGCCAACGTGAGCGGCTCGCTGGGCGAGCGCAACCAGTATTCGTATAGCGCGTATGGGGCGTACGGCGACGGCTCGGGCGCCAGTACCGCGAGCGCGGGCGCGAGCGGCACCTATCGCGCGCCATACGCGCAGTTGACGGGATCGGCGAGCGGGGGAACCGGCTCGAGCCAGGTGTCGGCGGGTATCAGCGGGTCGATCGTCGCGCATCCGGGGGGTGTCACGTTCTCGCAGACGGTGGGCGACACGTTCGGCGTGATCGAAGCACCCGGCGCCGCAGGCGCGAGCGTGACCAGTTCCCCCGGCGTCAAGCTCAATGGACGCGGCTTTGCGGTCGTTCCGTACCTGACGCCATACGGCATCAACACCGTGGATATCGATCCGAAGGGCACGTCGACCGATGTGGAATTTGAGTCGACGTCGGAGCAGGCGGTGCCGCGATTGGGTTCGGTGGTGATGATCAAGTACAAGACGGTGACCGGCCGCGCGGCGTTGATTCGTGCACCGCAGCCTGGCGACAAGGCGCTGCCATTTGGCGCGGACGTGGTCGACGGCAACGGCAAGACCGTGGGTATCGTCGCGCAGGACAGCCGGATTTTCGCGCGCGGACTCGAGGACAAAGGCTCGCTGTTCGTGAAATGGGGCGCGTCGGCCTCCGGGCAATGTCGTATCGATTACATGTTGCCGCCGCAAACAGGTAAGGCAGGAGCGGCCTACACGTCTGTGGAAGGGCACTGCGTGGGTGAGACGCTAACCGAAAAGGCGAACCTTGCTTCCGGCAGTACCAGGCAAACAAATTCGAAGAGCAATTAAATGTCTGCGTTCAAGTTCTGTCCACAACGATCCGGTCGTCTTGACGGACAACACGGACCCGTTCAATCGGTCCAATGTTCTCACTCCGGCCGCGGACTCGACCGCAAAGGGGATTGGTCTTCAGATATTGAATAACAAAGGCGCGCTGGTGTCGTTCGGATCGGACTCATCGGAGCCCTTTACGACCAACCAATGGCTCATCGGTGCGTCACCTGACGGCCGGCTACAAGTGCCTTTGACCGTGCAATAGGTGCGAACGGGGGACGTGGAGGCTGGCTCGATCACAGCACTCGCCACTTTCACGATGTCGTATCAGTAAAGCTTTTGGGGTGGACCCGCCTGAAGCTTCTCCGCCGCACCAGCCCCTTTTCGATACGTCATTCCCCATGACGTGTATCATTCGTTCCCTGCGCTGTTCTGCGCTGGCGATTCCCGTATTGTCGAACGCTCGTTCGTGACCTGTTTCCAACGCGGTCGAGTTGCCGTTGTGACGCGGGCCGCCGGCCCAACTCCCGCAGCCCGACGCCGCCGCGCAAGGCGTGGCACACCGGTAGCCACAAGCCGCCGGGAACCGCCCGAACCCCTATCCGTGACCGCCAGACCCGATGTCAGTCTCCGAACTCAAACGCCGCCGCACGTTCGCGGTCATTTCCCACCCGGACGCGGGTAAGACCACGCTCACGGAAAAGCTGCTGCTGTTCTCGGGCGCGATTCAGATCGCGGGCACCGTGAAGGGCCGCAAGAGCAACCGCTACGCGACGTCCGACTGGATGGAGATCGAAAAGCAGCGGGGCATTTCGGTGGCGAGTTCGGTGATGCAGTTCGAGTACGGCGACGCCGTCATCAATCTGCTCGACACGCCGGGCCACGAAGACTTCTCTGAAGATACCTACCGCGTGCTCACCGCGGTCGACGCCGCCGTGATGGTGATCGACGGCGCGAACGGTGTCGAAGCGCAAACGCTCAAACTGCTCGAAGTCTGCCGCAGCCGCAAGACGCCGATCGTCACTTTCATCAACAAGCTCGACCGGGAAGTGCGCGAGCCGCTCGAACTGCTCGACGAAATCGAGCAGCACCTGGGTGTCGCCGCCGTGCCGTTCACATGGCCGATCGGCATGGGCAAGGATTTCCAGGGCGTCTACGACATCCAGCGCGATCAGGTGCGCCTGTTCCGCGCGGGGCAGGACAAGGCGGGCGGCGAGGTCGAAACGCTGCACGCGCTCAGCGACGAAGAAGGCGAACGCCGCTTCGGCCATGCCTGGGTCAAGGCGAAGGAAGAGATCGATCTGATCACCGGCGCGTCGCCGGATTTCGATCGCGAGCAGTTTCTCGCCGGTCAGCAATCGCCGGTGCTGTTCGGCTCGGCGATCAACAACTTCGGCGTGAAGGAAATTCTCGACGCGCTGGTCGATCTGGCGCCGCCGCCTTCCATGCGCATGACCGTGCAGCGGCCCGTGATGCCGGACGAACCGAAGTTCACCGGCGTCGTGTTCAAGGTGCAGGCGAACATGGATCTGGCCCACCGCGACCGCGTGGCATTCATCCGTGTGTGCTCGGGGCATTTCGAACGCGGCATGGCCGTGAAGGTGACGCGCACGAACAAGACGTTCCGCGCGAACAACGTGGTGACGTTCCTGTCGCAGCGTCGTGAGACGGTGAGCGAGGCCTATCCGGGCGACATCATCGGTATTCCGAATCATGGCACGCTGAGTCTCGGCGATACGCTGACCGAAGGCGAGCAACTGCAGTTCGTCGGCCTGCCGTTCTTCGCACCGGAAATTTTCCAGACGGTGGAAGTGGTCGATCCCATGCGCGCCAAGCAACTTGGCGAAGCGCTCAAGCAACTCGGCGAGGAAGGCGCGATCCAGGTGTTCCGTCCGGAAGTGGGCGGCTTGATGATTCTCGGCGCGGTCGGGCAACTGCAGTTCGAAGTGGTGTCGCACCGTTTGTCGACCGAATACAAGGTCGACGTGCGCATGGCGCCGGCGCGTTACCGCATGTCGCGCTGGGTGACTTGCGACGATGCCGCCGAACTGCGCCGCTTCACCGATTCATACGCGGCGCGGATTGCGCTCGACGCTTCGGATGCACCGACTTATCTCGCGTCGCACGTGTCGGAGATCGAAGTCGCGCAGAAGGCATGGCCGAAAATCGTGTTCAACGAATTGCGCGAGCATTCTGGCGCACCGTTCAAGAGGGCGATGTAAATCCGCAGCGACGGTAGTCGAACGCAAAGCAAGGCAAAGCAAGACAAGCAAATGGCCCCGCCAGAAACGGGGCCATTTGCGTTAACGGCGCTACGACGATTTGTATGCTGCGTCGGCCAGCCGCGCGTTGTCTCCCAAAGACACGCCCTTCCTGGTGCGGTGCCAACCGGCTGCCTGACGGAAGCGCCGCGCGAGCGCCCGACTTCGCCTATGCTGACGAAGACGCACGCCTGACCGCCAGGCGGCTTGCCTTCCCCAGTTTCCGGAGCGCCCGTGACCGTTCGCAATCTCGACGCCTTGTTTCGACCCAAATCCGTCGCCGTGATCGGCGCTTCCGAGCGGCCGGGCAGCACCGGCGCGATGGTGTGGACGCGCGTGCTGGACGGCGGCTTCGAAGGCCCGCTCTGGCCGGTCAACCCGAAGTACCCGACGCTCGGCGGCCATGCCGTGATCGGCGAGACCGGCGACTTGCCGGAAGCGCCCACGGTCGCCGTGATCTGCACGCCTCCGGCCACATGGCCGGGCATCATCCATAAGCTCGGCGGCTTGGGCACGCGCGCGGCGATCATCGTGGGCGAGGTGCGCAGCGATGACGACCGGCTCGCGTTGCGGCATGCGCTCTCGGCGGCACGGCCCAATCTGCTGCGGATCGTCGGGCCAGGCAGTCTCGGCGTGGTGTCGCCGGCGCTGCACGCGCATCTGGGTGCGCCGTCGTGCACGGTGAAGGCGGGCGGTGTCGCGTGGGTGTCGCAGTCGAATGCGCTGACCAATGCCGTGCTCGGCTGGGCACAGGCGCGCGGCCTCGGCTTTTCGCATGCCGTGGCGCTCGGCGCAGAGGCGGACGTGGACGCGGGCGACGTGCTCGACTATCTGGCCAGCGATCCCGGTACGCGCGCCATCCTGCTCGAACTGGACAGCGTGCGCGCGGCGCGCAAGTTCATGTCGGCGGCCCGCGCGGCGGCGCGCAACAAACCGGTTCTGGCGCTACGCTCCGGCCGCGCCGATCCCGCCGACGCGCTCTACACGGCCGCTTTCCGCCGCGCGGGCATGGTGCGGGTCGATTCGCTCGACGATCTGCTCGACGAAATCGAGACGCTGGGCGTGGGCCGCGTGGCGGCGGGCGCCACGGCCACGCTGATTACCAGCGACAGCGGCCTTGCCACGCTCGCCTGCGACGCCTTTGCCGCGGCCGGTGATACGCTCGCGCCGTGGCCCGACGAAGCGTCCGAGGCTCTGCGGCAGGCATTGCCGCATGCCGTCGGCGGCAATCCGCTGCGGCTTGGCGACGACGCGCGCCCCGAGCACTTCGGGACCGCCCTCGAACTGCTCGCGAACCAGCGCGGTTCGGGAACGGCGTTCGTCGTGCATGCGTCGACGCACAGTGCGCCGGTGGGCGAGGTGGCGCAGGCCTTGATCGCGAATCAGCGCTTCGCGTATCGCGGCTTGCTCGCGTGCTTTTTTGGCGGCGTGGATGCCGCCACGCGCGACGCGCTGCACGCTCAGGGCATTCCGGTTCACACGACGCCGCAGCGGCTCGCGCGCGCCTTCGCGCGGCTGGTCGACTATCGAATGGGGCGCGAACTGCTGATGCAAACGCCCGAGGGTTTGCCGGCGCAAATCCCCGCCGCGATCGATGCAGCTCAAGCACAGGCGCGCGAGGCGCTCGCGGAAGGTGGGCATCAACTAATCGGCGTAGCGGCGGCGCAGTTTCTTGAGCGTTTTGGCTTACAGGTGGAAACGGCCCCGCAGGCATTGGACGGCGCGGAAGCGAGCCCCGGTTCAACTGGCAAGCCCATCGTCGACATCGTCGTCGAGCTTCACGACGACGACAACTTCGGCCCCGTATTCCGTTTCACGGCACCAGCGGTCGACGGCATATCCGAACCGCTGCGCGTCTACGGTTTGCCGCCGCTCAATCCCATGCTCGCGCGCGACATCGTCGCGCGTTCGCGCTACGCGCAGCTGATTACGCCGGACCCGGCATTGGCTGCGCTGACGGCGCTCTCGCAAGCGGTGTGCGATGTAAGGGAAATCGTCGGTCTCAGGCTGACACTGCGGGTGTATCGCGATCGCGTGACGGTCGTCGGTCCTTCATTGAGCGTTGCGGCAACGCGCAGCCGTCTCGCGATCGTGCCCTATCCGCGCCGCTTCGAAGAGACGCTGGACTGGCAAGGCTTGCGGGTAACGGTGCGGCCGATCCGTCCGGAAGACGAGACCGCGCACCATGACTTTGTCGAAGCCATGACGCCTGAAGATTTGCGCCTGCGATTCTTCGGCGCGGTGGGCAGTTTCGACCACTCGCAACTCGCGCGAATGACGCAGATCGACTACGACCGCGAAATGGCGCTGATCGCCACCGTGCAAAGCGAAGAAGGTTTCACGCGGACGCTGGGCGTGGTGCGGGCGGTCGCCGATCCCGACAACGAAACAGCCGAATTCGCGGTGGCGGTGCGCTCGGACCAGAAAGGCCGGCGCCTCGGCCAGTTGCTGATGGACCGGATTATCAGATACGCGCGGGCGCGCGGCATCCATTGGCTGATCGGCGAAGCGCTGCGCGAGAACGTCGCGATGATCGCGCTCGCCAAAGCTAGCGGCTTCACGATGACGCGAACGGAAGATCCGGGTGTCGTCGGCTTTCGTATGGCGCTGGATGAACCGGCCGAACCGGGCACGGGGAGCGCGGCGCCAACCGCGCCGGGTTGAACGGATCACTGTTGCGTTGCCTTTACAGCAGGCTGCGCAAACGGCCAAGATAGTTGCTGCGGCGGTGATCGAAGCAGCGAGAGGCGCTGAAGGCCTCTCGCCACAAGAAGCGTGAAGGAAGGGAGCACCTTCTTCAGGCCGGCAGTTTGGCAGCGGCTTCGTCGACTTGCGTGCGCGTTACCGACAGTTCTTCGAGCCATGCGTCGCCATACACCGCACCGGTTTCGCGCTCCAGGCGCGCGATGGTCGCCGCGCAACGGTTCGCATCCTTCGGCGTCGCGATGAACGACTTGACCGAGTCACCGGCTTTGAACGCGTCGAACAAGGGCACGCGAATATCGTCGGGCAGCGGACGGGTCGTCCACTGATACGGTTTGCCGTTAAACGTGAATTGCGGCGGCAGCACGCGTTCTTTCTTCGCGGCCGGAATCAGACCGAAGGTGCGCGCGGCGTCGCCGATCTGCTCGGCCGAAAACAGCTCGTCCGGGCTGATGTCGAATTGCTGGATGAAGGTCTCGATGCTCTGCATCGCCGCCGCGCGATCATCACGGCGCTTTTGCGCATGAGCGACGATGTCGCGCAGTTCGTCGGCTTCTTCAGGCGTGATCGTGAAGCTCGACTGCTTCTGCTGGAGTTCGGAAAAACGCTGGAATTCGGAATCGGTCAGAAGTTTCGCCATTGCTTATTGATGAGCGCGCATGAGCGAACCCATGCGGCGTGATTTTTGAGAGGGTCGCCATTCTAAACCATGTGTGCGAGCGGCCGGTTTTCCAGTCCGGGTGCTGGCTTATTGATAGCTCAACGTAAAGGTCATCCGCCCGCGTACCGTGCCTGATTCAACCTTGCCGGTCGAGATATATTGGGCCGTGAGCGGGATGCCAGTCGTGTTCGCCGACGGGCCGACTAGCCATTGATTTGTCGTACCCGGTGCCGCCGAGTCTGGTCCGAAGCTGACCGGCGATCCGCTACTGTCCAGCACACGCAGGCTTATTCCCGAGGCGGTCGAATCGCCTGTGAGCGTTAGATTGCTGGTTGTGTTGCCCGAATCAGTAGCGTCGGTCAGCGTAACGAAAACGTTGGAGCCGGCCTGGCAGGATAGGTCGATGGTGAAATTCGTATTGCCGGCCGTCGCACCCCGCACGGGGAATGCATTGATTGCAACCGGCGGTAGTGGGACGCCCAAAGACGGAGTCGTCACGTCGCAGGTACTAGCGGCGATTGTCGCTGTACCGATCGAAAGCGTATTTAGCACGGCGGAATCGACATTGTGAGCAATGTCGTGACTTTTCAGCAACGCCAAGGGAAAGTTAAGGATCTGTCCGCTGCTTGCTTCGGCAGAGGTTTTCACAAATTGATATGTGAAAACATAGTCGGCGTTATACGTTGTCCCAGATGCGACAGCCGGCCCAAAATCCCCCGACCTTGTCTTCGACAAAACTGAATTGTTATAAGTGACGTCGGTGACCCGGATTCCGATGCCCGTCAGGTTCGTATCCCACACATCATGCACGGTTGCGTCCACTCCTGCATAGGCGTCGAACTTGAGATAATAGCCGTTGCCTCCAGCATTAACATTATTCGGACAACTTACCCTCAATGTGGTGGACATAGGCGGACCAATCGACGTACCGACTTGAGCGTCGTGCGGCACGGTCACCGTGCCAAAGTCGACTGACCCGTTGCCCGTGATTGAGCATTGGGGAAACGCAGCATCAGCAGGCGCGCTAACTGTCAGTGCGGCGAGAGCTGCGACGCCCAGAGCGGCAAGGGTGAAATATCGATAACGCGCAGTTCGGGGAAGCTTCTCGTGCATGGCAGAGTTTCATGTGCGAGTGAACTCGCAGTTGCGTGGGGGAATCCCAGCAGCCTCGCATAGTAGTTGCTAACCCTGGTGAACACACGCGACGGTTCGTCACGCTACGCGGCGTCCTCATGAAACATCGACAGCGCCTCTACCGTCTCGCGCAGCAGCGCGGTGGCGGCTTCCAGCGTCGGCGCGACGTATTCGTCGATACGCCGCAGATACGGACAGGTGAGCGCGGCAATCGCCTGGCCGGACGGACCCTGGATCGGAAACGTCACGTCGGTCACGCCGAACGTCTGCTGGCTGTCCTTCTGCGAAAAACCCGCCGCGCGAATCCGCTCGCAGGCCTGTTCGAGCGCGTCACGATCGATCGTGACCTCGCCCTTCACCTTGGTGTGTTCGGCCAGCATCTGTTCACGCTGCTCGATGCTTTGAAACGCCAGCATCACGCGGCCCGAACCCGTATCGATCAGCCCGACGCGCGAACCGAGCCGCACCGACATGCCCCACGTACCCGGCCCATCCACCTGCGCGATCACCAGCAGATTGCCGCGGTCGTACACCACGAGGTGACACGATTGTTCGGCAGCATCGGCAAAGCGCTGCATGAGCGGCAGCGCTTCGGAGATCAGCCGGTTCATCGGCGGATGACGATGGGCGAGCGCGTACAGCTTGAGACTGAGCGAATAGCGGTCGCCCGCCGCCGAGCGCACCACGTACTGACGCGCGACCAGCCGTTCGAGCATGCGATACATCTCGCTGGCGTTGCGTCCCAGCAGCTTGGTGATTTCGGCGCGCGTCAGCCCTTCCTTCTGCTCGGCGAGCAGTTCGAGGATGTCGAGGCCTTTGTCCAGCGCCGGGGCGCGATAACGGTCGGCGTCGTCTTTGTCTTCTGCGTCCATCGTGAGCGAGGTTTTGTGTGCTGTTCTCATTATCTGGCGCGTGAGTGTACGTGCGTGACGAATCTCATGCGAGATGTCACCGGTCCAGGGAAAACACGGACGGTTGGTGCAGTGCACATTGCTTGACTTCGAAAAGTCCGTATATGAATAATACGTTCATTGGTGAATGAACGCACGCCAATACTAGATAACAAGCGCAGGACGAAGTGCCGGCATCCCACGTGCCGGTTCACGCAAGTTCAACAACGCATATCAGGAGACAACCATGTCGTTCGCGAAAGAGCCGCACGCGGCTCGCCGTTTGTTCCGCAGTTCGCTATCCGCCGCGGCGGCCGCCGTGTGTTTCGCCGGCCTCGGCGTGACAGGCGCCGCGCAAGCCGCCGAAACAGGCAAGATCGGCCTCGATCTGCCGCTGCTGACGTCGCCGTTCTGGCAGTCGTACAACAACTATCTGCCCAAATACGCGAAGGACATGGGCCTCGACATTCTTGCGCCGGTCAATTCGAACGGCGATCCCGCGCAGCAGATCACGGACATGAACAACCTGCTGAACCTAGGTGCGAAGGGCATCGTGGTCGGCCCGCTGGATTCGGCGGCGATCAGCCGGGCGCTCGACGCCGCCGCGGCGAAGAACGTGCCCGTGGTCGCCGTGGACGTCGCGCCGACGCAAGGCAAGGTCGCGATGGTGGTGCGCGCCGACAATCGCGCGTATGGCGAGAAGGCCTGCAAGTACATTGGCGATCACGTGAAGTCGGGCAAGGTCGTGCAGATCATGGGCGACCTCGCCTCGGTCAACGGACGCGACCGGTCCGAAGCGTTCCGCTCATGCATGAAAGGCTATCCTGGCGTGTCGGTGCTGGAGATCCCTGCGGCCTGGAAAGGCGACGTCGCGGCGACCGCGCTCGACAGCCTGCTGACCGCGAATCCCGACGTGAAAGGCATCTACATGCAGGCTGGCGGCGTCTATCTGTCGCCGACGCTGCAAACCTTGCGCCGCAAGCAGATGCTCTTTCCGGCCGGCGACCCGAAGCACGTGGTGATCGTCAGCAACGACGGCATTCCTCAGGAGTTCGACGCAATCCGCCGTGGCGATATCGACGCGACCGTGTCGCAGCCCGCCGATTCGTACGCGAAATATGGGCTGTTCTATATCAAGGCGGCGTTGGCAGGGCAGACTTTCAAGCCGGGCCCGACCGATCACGGCAGCAACATCATCCAGTTGGCGCCGGGCGTTCTGGAAGACCAGTTGCCCGCACCGCTCGTGACGAAGTCGAACGTCGACGACAAGGCTTTGTGGGGTAACACGGTCAAATGAGCGAACTCACGCCCTCCGCGCCCGTTGTCGAAGCGTTCGAGATCACCAAACGCTTCGGCTCGACGGCTGCGCTGAAAGACGTGAGCATCCGCGTGATGCCCGGCGAGTCGCATGCGCTCGTCGGGCGCAACGGCGCGGGTAAATCGACGCTGGTGTCGATCCTCACCGGCCTGCGCAAGCCCGACACCGGCGAGGTGCGTTTCAGCGGCGTGGCCGCGCCGTCGATCGCGGATCGCGACGCGTGGCGCGAACGTGTGGCGTGCGTCTATCAGCATTCAACGATCATCCGCGACCTGAGCGTGGCGGAGAATCTGTTTATCAACCGGCAGCCGTTGCGCGGCGGCATGATCGATTGGCAGGCCATGCGGCGCGACGCGCGCACGTTACTCGATCACTGGAAGATCGACGTGCGCGAAGATGCTCGCGCCGGCGATCTGACGGTAGAGGCACGGCAACTGGTGGAAATTGCGCGCGCGCTGTCGTATGGCGCGCGCTTCATCATTCTCGACGAACCGACTGCGCAGCTAGACGGCGACGAAATCAAGCGCCTGTTCCGGCGCATCAGCGAGTTGCAGCGCGAAGGCGTGACCTTCCTGTTCATCTCGCACCATCTTCAGGAAGTCTACGAGATTTGCCAGGCCGTGACGGTGCTGCGCGACGCGCGGCATATCGTCAGCGCGCCGGTTTCCGCGCTGCCGCGCGAGCAGTTGATCGAAGCGATGACCGGCGAGCGCGGCGGTCTCGCCGTCGCCGATGCGGCGGCGCGCGACGCGTTGCCCGCCGACACGGCGACCGCGTTGCAAGTCGAAGGCCTCGCGGGTTCCGATTACGAAGGCGTGTCGTTCACCGTCAAGCGCGGCGAAGTGGTCGGCTTGACCGGCGCGACGAGCAGCGGCCGCACGAGCGTGGCCGAAGCGATTGCCGGCCTGCGTGCCGCCAAACGCGGCACGATCCGCGTGGACGGCAAAACCTTGCCGCCCGGCGATGTGCCCGCGGCACTCGCGCACGGCATCGGTTGCGTGCCGAAGGATCGCCACCACGAAGGCCTCGTGCTCACGCAATCGGTTGCGGAAAACGCTTCGATGACGATCGCGCGTTTGCTCGGCAAATTCGGCATCGCGCCGCCCGCGAAGAAGAACGCCTTCGGCCAGAAGATGATCGACGCGCTCGGCATCGTCGCGCAGGGTCCGGAGCATGTGGTGTCCGGTCTGTCGGGCGGCAATCAGCAAAAGGTGGTGATGGCGCGCGCGCTCGCCACTAATCCCAATGTGCTCGTGCTGATCGACCCCACGGCGGGCGTCGACGTGAAATCGAAAGAAGCGCTGCTCTCCGTCGTGGACCGTGTGCGCGAAGACGGCAAGGCCGTGCTGGTCGTGTCCGGCGAACTCGACGATCTGCGCACCTGTGACCGCGTGCTGGTCATGTTCCGTGGCCGTGTCGCGGCCGAATTTTCCGCGGGTTGGCAGGACCACGACCTGATCGCATCCGTTGAAGGAGTCAGTCTCCATGAAGAATAGTGTGCCCAGTCCCGCCTTCGGCACCGCGCAAGCTCAGGCCCAGCCGCTCGCGCAGGCTACGCGCGGCAAACGCGCTCGCTCCGAACTTGCGCGTTTGCGCGAACTGGCGTTGCTGCCCGCGCTCGCGTTGCTGATCGTGATCGGCGCGTTTGTCAGTCCCAGTTTTCTGACCAAAGCGAATCTCATCAGCGTGCTGGGTGCTTCGGCGGCGCTGGCGCTGGTCGTGCTCGCCGAATCGCTGATCGTGTTGACCGGCAAGTTCGACCTGTCGCTCGAATCGACGGTCGGCATTGCGCCTGCCGTGGGCGCGATGCTGGTGATGCCGGCGGCGTCCGCGGGCTTCGGCATGCAATGGCCGGCGGCGGCCGGCTTGCTCGCCATCGTGGCGGTGGGCGCGGTGATCGGTTTTATCAACGGCTTTCTCGTGGTGCGTTTGCGGCTGAACGCGTTCATCGTCACGCTGGCCATGCTGATCGTGCTGCGCGGCATGCTGGTCGGCGCGACCAAGGGCGGCACGCTGTTCGATATGCCGCCGTCGTTTTTCACGCTCGCGACCACCATCGTGTTGGGCTTGCCGTTGTCCGTGTGGCTCGCCGCGGTGGCGTTCGCGATCGCGGCCTTCGTGTTGCGCTATCACCGGCTGGGTCGCGCGCTGTACGCGATCGGCGGCAACCCGGAAGCAGCACGCGCTGCGGGCATTCGTGTGGAGCGCATCACGTGGGGCGTGTTCGTGCTCGGCAGCATGCTCGCCTCGCTGGGCGGTTTGATCGTCACCGGCTATGTCGGCGCGATCAACGCGAACCAGGGCAACGGGATGATTTTCACGGTGTTCGCGGCCGCGGTGATCGGCGGCATTTCGCTCGACGGCGGCAAGGGCACCATGTTCGGTGCGCTCACCGGCGTGCTGCTGCTCGGCGTGGTGCAAAACCTGCTGACGCTTGCCCAGGTGCCGTCTTTCTGGATCCAGGCGATCTACGGCGCGATCATTCTCGGCTCGCTGATGGTGGCGCGCCTCGCAAGCGGCGAAGGCCAGAACTGATGCGCACGCATTCCGGAGAACTTACTTGACCAGCCGCCCATTGCAAACGGACCAAACGGACCAAACGGACTCACGCCTGATCCTCCTCAGCCCCGCCGACAATTGCCTGATCGCGGCGGCGCGCCTGGACGGCGGCACGCAGGTCGAGATCGAAGGCGAGCGCGTGACGCTGGCCAAAACCATCGAACTCGGACACAAGGTGGCGCGCCGTGAACTCGCGAAAGACGACAAGGTGCTGCGCTATGGCGCGGTGATCGGTCACGTGACGGAGGCGGTGGCGCGCGGTGCGCATCTGCATACGCACAATCTCGAAAGCGATTACCTGCCGACGTACACGCACGACGCGGGCCACGAGTTCGTCCATCACTGATGTGAGCACAATCGTGGCCTTCGCGCCGCGCTGGAACGATCATGACTGACACTTCCGTAGCATCTCCATCCGCCGCATCGCAGCAGCCCACGCTGCAAGGTTACCTGCGCCGCGACGGCCGCAAGGGCATCCGCAATGTGGTCGCGGTGGCGTACCTGGTCGAGTGCGCGCATCACGTCGCGCGCGAGATCGTCACGCAGTTTCGCGAACCGCTGGATGCGTTCGACGATCCTTCCGCCGAGCGCGAACCGCCCGTGCATCTGATCGGTTTCCCCGGCTGCTATCCGAACAGCTACGCCGAGAAAATGCTCGAGCGGCTCACCACGCATCCCAATGTGGGCGCGGTGCTGTTCGTGTCGCTCGGTTGCGAGAGCATGAACAAGCACTATCTGGTGGACGTGGTGCGCGCGAGTGGCCGTCCCGTCGAAGTGCTGACCATCCAGGAAAAGGGCGGTACGCGCAGCACGATTCAATACGGCGTGGACTGGATTCGCGAGGCGCGCGGGCAACTCGCCGTACAAGAAAAAGTGCCGATGGCGCTGAGCGAACTGGTCATCGGTACGATTTGCGGCGGCTCGGACGGCACGAGCGGCATCACCGCGAACCCGGCCGTGGGCCGCGCGTTCGATCATCTGATCGACGCGGGCGCGACGTGTATTTTCGAAGAAACCGGCGAGTTGGTGGGCTGCGAATTCCATATGAAAACGCGCGCGGCGCGGCCCGAACTCGGCGAGGAGATCGTGGCTTGCGTCGCGAAGGCGGCTCGCTATTACTCGATTCTCGGCCACGGCAGTTTTGCGGTCGGCAACGCGGACGGCGGTCTCACCACGCAGGAAGAAAAATCGCTGGGCGCGTATGCCAAGAGCGGGGCGTCGCCGATTGTCGGCATCGTCAAACCCGGCGACATTCCGCCGACCGGCGGCCTGTATCTGCTCGACGTGGTGCCGGACGGCGAACCGCGCTTCGGCTTTCCGAACATCAGCGACAACGCGGAGATCGGCGAACTGATCGCGTGCGGTGCGCATGTGATTCTGTTCACGACCGGACGCGGCTCGGTGGTGGGCTCGGCGATCTCGCCGGTCATCAAGGTGTGCGCGAATCCGGCGACGTATCGCAATCTCGCCGGCGATATGGATGTCGATGCAGGCCGTATTCTCGAAGGCCGCGGCACGCTCGACGAAGTGGGCCGCGAAGTGTTCGAGCAAACGGTGGCGGTGTCGCGTGGCGCGGCCTCGAAGTCGGAAACGCTGGGTCACCAGGAATTCATTCTGACCTACAAGACTTTCGAGCCAGTGGGGCCGGCTTGCTTGCCGTCGAGTGCCGCGCCGCAGCACCGGGTGGTCGCGATCGAGCCGCAGTGAGTCGTACCGGGGGGCACCCGGTGGCTTGTTCGCGGGCGTGGCAGCAAGCGGCTGATATACGCTGCGGACAAGTCCCGCTCGTGCATGGTAAAAGATGAATGGGATTGGCGTAAGGAGACGCGCTCAATGACGGCAACGATCGCATCGAAGATCGGGCAACGGCGCCGCATCGGCCGCACGGCGTTGCAGGTGACAGGACTGGCACTCGGTACGGCGCCTCTCGGCGGCCTCTACCGCGATCTGTCCGACGAGGAGGCTCACGCCACCATCGCCGCCGCGTGGGACGCAGGCGTGCGCTATTTCGACACCGCGCCGCACTACGGCAACACGAAGGCCGAGCATAGGCTGGGCGACGTTTTGCGGCGTTATCCGCGCGGCGACTATGTGTTGTCCACCAAAGTGGGACGCCGGTTCGTGCCGCGCACCACGCCTTTCGACGACAGGGAAGGCTGGCAAAACCCGCTGCCTTTCGAAGCAATCTACGACTACACGCACGACGGCATTCTGCGCTCGTTCGAAGACAGCCAGCAGCGGCTCGGCATTGTCGATATCGACATTCTGCTGGTGCACGATATCGGCCGCATTACGCACGGCGACAACCATCCGCACTACTGGCGGCAACTCACCGAAGGCGGCGGTTTTCGCGCGCTGGACGGGTTGCGCTCGGCGGGCGCGATCAAGGCCGTCGGACTCGGGGTCAACGAGGGCGCGGTCATTCTCGACGCGATGGCCGAGTTCGATATCGATTGCGCGTTGCTCGCGGGCCGTTATACGCTCCTCGAACAGAGTACGCTCAACGACCTGTTGCCGGCCTGTGAAAAGCGCGGCGTCAGCATCCTGTTAGGCGGCGCGTTCAACTCGGGCATTCTGGCGCGCGGCGTCGAAGGTGATCTGAAGTTCAATTACGGCGAGGCGCCGCGCGAAGTGATCGAGCGCGTCGCGCGGCTCGAAGCGGTGTGCCGTGCGCACGGTGTGCCGCTGGCGGCCGCCGCCTTGCAGTTTCCGTACGCGCATCCGGCGGTCGCTACCGTGTTGACCGGCGCGCGCAGTGCCGACGAATTGCGCGAGAACGCCGCGTCGTTCGGGCAGCCGATCCCTGCGGGCTTGTGGTCCGCGTTGCGTGACGAAGGCTTGCTCGACAGCCGCGCGCCCGTGCCGGAGGATTGAGTTGACGATGCATATCGATGCCCACCAGCACTACTGGGATCCTGATCGTGGCGATTACGAGTGGCTCACGCCGGAGTTGAAGATCCTGTACCGTGCGTTTGGCCCGGCGGATCTCAAACCGTTGCGCGAGCGCGCGGGCATCGAACGGACGGTGGTGGTGCAGGCCGCGTCGACCATCGACGAAACACGTTATTTGCTGGACATTGCGCGGCATGAGCCGTCGATCGCGGGCGTGGTCGGCTGGGTACCGTTGCTGCTGCCCACGGCACCGGCGGTAATCGAAGCACTGGCGCATGAGCCGAAGTTCAAGGGCGTGCGGCCGATGCTGCAGGATTTGCCGGACGATACATGGATCGCGAACCCCGATCTCGCGCCGGCGATCGAAGCGCTGATCGCGCACGACCTCGCGTTCGACGCGTTGATTTACGCGCGCCACGCCGAGCCCTTCGAAATCTTCGCAACGCGGTTTCCGGCGCTGCGCATCGTGGTCGATCATGGCGCGAAGCCGCCCATCCGCTACGGACGCGCGGGCTATCAAAGCTGGGCCGACGCGATCACACGTCTCGCGCAACTGCCGCACGTGCATTGCAAGCTGTCGGGCCTCGCCACCGAGGCTTCGCCCGGCTGGACCGAGGCAACGCTGCAGCCGTATGCTGACCATCTGCTGAAGTCATTCGGCCCGGCGCGTTTGATGTGGGGCAGCGACTGGCCGGTGCTCGATCTGAACGGAGACTATCTGCTCTGGCATTCGGTGGCGAACACCTTGCTCATCTCCTTGAGCGACGGCGAGCGCGAAGCGGTGTTCGGCGGCAACGCCGCCGCGTTTTATCGACTGTGAATTGCGAAAAGAGACAAGCAACAGCCCATTCAACTGGAGTCGTAGATGACACAAAGATTGGCCGGCAAGACGGCCCTGATCACGGCGGCAGGACAAGGCATCGGACTCGCCACCGCCGAACTCTTCGCACGCGAAGGCGCGCGTGTGATCGCCACTGACATCCGCATCGACGAACTTGCCGGCAAGCCGGTCGACGCCCGCAAGCTCGATGTGCGTGACAACGCGGCGATCAAGGCGCTGGCCGCCGAACTGGGCGCGATCGACGTGCTGTTCAACTGCGCGGGTTTCGTGCATGCGGGCAACATTCTCGAATGCAGCGAAGAGGATTGGGACTTCGCGTTCGACCTGAACGCGAAGGCGATGTACCGCACGATCCGCGCGTTTCTGCCCGCCATGCTGGACAACGGCGGCGGTTCGATCATCAATATGTCGTCGGCGGCGTCTAGCGTGAAGGGCGTGCCGAACCGCTTCGCGTACAGCGCCTCCAAGGCCGCGGTGATCGGGCTGACCAAATCCGTTGCTGCCGACTTCATCACGCGTGGTGTACGCTGTAACGCGATCTGCCCGGGCACGGTGGCTTCGCCGTCGCTCGAACAGCGGATCGTCGACCAGGCTCAGGCACAGGGCGCGACGCTGGACGCCGTGCAGGCGGCTTTTGTCGCCCGTCAGCCGATGGGCCGTATCGGCAAGCCGGAAGAGATCGCCGCATTGGCGCTGTATCTCGCGTCCGACGAATCGTCGTTCACCACGGGCCACGCGCATGTGATCGACGGCGGCTGGTCGAACTGACGCAGGTTCATGCGCGCCGAACTACGAACCGAATACCACTGAAAGGAAGTGTCAGGATGAAACTGCTTCGTTATGGGCCGAAAGGCCAGGAAAAGCCGGGCTTGCTCGACGCACAAGGCAAGATTCGTGATCTGTCGAAAGTGGTCGCCGATATCGACGGCGCCGCGCTGACCGACGAAGGTCTCGCCAAACTGCGCGCGCTCGATCCGGCCTCGCTGCCGCTGGTCGAAGGCAATCCGCGCATCGGCCCGTGTGTCGGCAAGATCGGCAAGTTCATCTGCATCGGCTTGAATTACGCGGATCACGCGGCGGAATCGAATCTCGCGGTGCCGGCCGAGCCGGTCATCTTCAACAAGTGGACGAGCGCGATCAGCGGCCCGAACGACGACGTGGAAATTCCGCGTGGCTCGAAGAAAACGGATTGGGAAGTCGAACTTGGCGTGGTGATCGGTAAGCCTGCGAAATATATCGACGAAACCAACGCGCTCGATTACGTCGCCGGTTACTGCGTGATCAACGACGTGTCGGAACGCGAATGGCAGATCGAAAAGGGCGGCACGTGGGACAAGGGCAAGGGCTTTGACACGTTCGGCCCGATCGGTCCGTGGGTGGTCACGCGCGACGAAGTCGCCGATCCGCAGAATCTGAGCCTGTGGCTCGAAGTGGACGGCCATCGCTATCAGAACGGCAGCACGAAGACGATGGTGTTCGGCGTCGCGAAACTGGTCTCGTACGTGTCGCAGTGCATGAGCCTGCAACCGGGCGACGTGATTTCGACCGGCACGCCGCCGGGCGTCGGCATGGGCGTGAAACCGAATCCGGTGTTCCTGAAGCCGGGCCAGACGATCCGTCTGGGGATCGAAGGTCTGGGCGAGCAAACGCAGAAGACTTACGCGGCGGAGTAAATTTCGCTCGCGAGCTTTGCTGCATGAAGAAAGGCGATTTCTGCATCTACAGGCAGGAACCGCCTTTTTTGTGCGCGCTGCAGATCAGCCGCGCTGTTCCGCGAGCAGTCGCGCAAGCAACGCCACCAATTGATCGACGTGCTTGTCCTCAGTGCGCCACGACGACACGCTGATCCGAAACGCCGGCCGGCCTTGCCAGACAGTCTGGCCGAACCACGTTTCGCCCGACGCCTGCGCGGCTTCGCGAATCGCGACCGTCTGCGCGTCGGTGTTCGCCCGCACCAGTACCTGGTTCAGCACGACGCGGTTCACCACCTCGAAGCCCGCGGCGCGCAGACCTTCGGCAATCCGCGACGCCTGCGCGCAATGCCGGTCGACCATCTCCTGCACGCCGCTGCGCCCGAGCGAACGCAGCGCCGCCCAGATCGGAATGCCGCGCGCACGGCGCGAGAATTCGAGGTTCAGATTCTTCTGCGCGTCATGCGCGCCGCTCAGATAGACCGCGTCGCTGTTCATCGCCGTCGAGAGCGCCTGGGCGTCGCGACAGATCGCCATCGCGCCGTCATAGGGCGTATTGAGCCATTTGTGGCCGTCGGTGGTCCAGCTGTCGGCACCGTCGATGCCCTCGGTCAGCGCCCGTTGCGACGACGCGCGCGCCCACAGGCCGAACGCGCCATCCACATGAACCCACGCACCGGCGGCTTTGGCGCGAGGAATCAGATCCGCGAACGGATCGAATTCGCCGGTGTTCACTTCGCCGGCTTGCACGCAGAAGATCGTCATGTCGTCGAGCGGCGGCAACTGCGCGGGATCGATACGGCCATGCTCATCCACGGGCGCGCTGATCACGCGCTTCATGCCGAAGCCGAGCACACGCAGCGCTTTCTTCACCGTGATATGGGCCATCTCCGAGATCACGACCCGCACCGATGGCGCACCGTCCAGACCGTCGTTGTCGAAATCCCAGCCCTTGCGTGCGAGCAGCGCGCGCCGCGCGGCCGCAATGCAAACGAGCGTGCACGCCGTTGCGCTGGTGCCGAAGCCGATCGCCGCTTGGCGCGGCAGATCGAGCGCGTCGAGTACCCAGCGCGCGGCGATTTTCTCGAGCGTGGCCGCGACCGGCGAGTTGTCGAAGGTCGACGCGCACTGATCCCACGCGCCCATCAGACGCTCGGCCGCGGCGGCGGCCGGCAGCACCGCGCCGATCACGAAGCCGTAATAGCGCGGATCGTTCGAGGCGACCGTGGCAGGCGTTCCGCTTTCGTCGAGCAGGCGCAGCACGTCGGCGGGCGCGTGGCCGTGTTGCGGGAAGGCCTCGTCGAAGGCGGCGAGTTGCGCGAGCGCGGCCGCGTCCGGAAACACCCGGCGCTTACCGATGCCGGCAAGGTAAGCGTGCGCGCGCCGGTCAGCGTCGGCGGCAAGTGCGAGTTCGTCCATAGGGCTCCCTGAATCAATCAAGTATCGAAAGGTGGCGGCGTGATCTCGTGAAGACCCTGCGCCTAGAGATTGGCGAGGTCGCGGCCGAGCTTCTGCAATTCGGCGTCGATCCGCTTGTAATAGGTGAATTTGCCCATCCGCTGCGCGCGCACGAGTCCCGCGTCGGCGAGGATGCGCATGTGACGCGTGGTCGTGGCAGGCGCGATGCCGAGCTTCTCCGTGATGAACGTGCAGCACACGCCGACCGTTTCGATATCGGCGTGATCCTGATAGGGGAAATGCAGCGTCGGCTCCTTCAGCCAGCGCATGACGGCGAGCCGGCTGGCGTTCGCAAGCGCGTTGATGCGGGTGAGGTCGTCTTTCATGAAGCGGCGCGTCCAACGGAGCCATGAGTCGATAACGTTTCGTATATTAGCTAAATGATGAAACGTGGACAAGCGGCTGCACGATGGCGCGAAGTGCTTCGGAAAGAGGCGAAGGCGTCAGTTCCCGTGTTCGTGCTCGCCGCTCTCGCTGATCCGGTTGACGGTGCCTTGCGCGACGGCAATCAGCTTTTCGCGATTGCCTTCCATGACAAACACGTTGCATTGGCAGGTTGCTTGATGCTGACCCGCATAGACCACCTTTGCGCGCGCGATCAGCATGCCGTTGACGGCCGGGCGCAGATAATTGATCTTGTATTCCCCGGTCACGACCTTCGGCCCCAGCAGCAGCGCGCCGGCGAACGTCAGCGCATTGTCGACGAGATAGCCGATCACGCCGCCATGCACGAAGCCGTGCTGTTGCCGCAACTCGTCGCGGATCGGCAGGCTCAGCGTGAGTTCATTGGTGCCCGTGTGCATCAACTCTGCGCCCAACAGCATGCTGAACGGCTGGGCATGCAGTGCGCCGCGCGCCCGGTCGAGGAGGTCGGTCATTGTGATTCCTTCGGGCGTGGCCCGCGGTGGCAATCTGCACTGGCCTGCGTTGTGCAGTCCCTACCCACTCTAGGAAGCGCGCACGCACCGCGTCAAGGTGAATCGGCAATCTGCGCCCTGCATTGTTGTGCGAAACGATTGCAGTAGTGAAGTTGGCCGATGAAAAGGGGATGTAAGACGATCTTTGATGGAATTGGCCTCAAGGGCGGCTCGCCTATGCCGTTAACCCTGACGTAGCTCCCGTTATTCTTTGTCTTCAGGTATTCACGATGTTCAGCAAGATCAAGGTCGCATCCGGCCTGCTGTGTGTTCTGGCCGCGTTCTGTGTTTTCCAGCTTGTCACGATCGGTTTGGGGTTCTGGTCGCTCACGCACACTCATAACGACGTGAACGATCTGTCGAACATCGCCTTGAAGCAGGTGAACGCGGTCAACGAAACGACCCAGCGTCTGATGGACGCGCGCATCAACCTCTCGCGGGCCGGGACGCGCATGGTGCGCGGCGGCTCGGAGCCGACCGACATCGTGCAGCACGCCCGCGAACAGTTGACGGCCGCTGACCAGTCGTTCGCTGCCTTCATGAGCGCGCCCAAGACCGGCGACGAAAACGGCGCCCGCGCCGCCGCGCTTGCCGAGCGCTACAAGAAGCTGCACGATGCGCTCGCGGAACTGGTGCAGTTTCTCGACTCGAACAATATTCAGGCTTTCCTCGATCAGCCGACCCAGTCGTTCCAGGACGCGTACCTCGGCGAGTCGCATAACTTCGTGCAGTTCGGCACCGCCGCGAGCCAGGCATCGCTCGATTCGATCGATACGCGCATGGCGACGTTTCGCGCGGTCAGCATCGTGATTCTCGCGGCGCTGGTGGCCGGCACGTTCGCCGTGCACACGGCGTTGCGCCGGGGCGTGGTGGCGCCGCTGGAAGAAGCGGGCCGTCACTTCGACCGTATCGCGCAAGGCCGGTTGGACCAGCCGATCGCCGCGCACGGCACCAATGAAATCGGCCGCCTGTTCTCGGGCCTCGCCAAAATGCAGGCGAGCGTGGCGCGTACCGTGCAAACCGTGCGCGAATCCGCGGACTCGATCCACCTCGGCGCCGACGAAATCGCGACCGGCAACGCCGATCTGTCGGCGCGCACGGAAAACCAGGCGGCGTCGCTCGAAGAAACCGCGTCGAGCATGGAGGAGCTGACCGCCACCGTGCGCCAGAACGCCGATCACGCCCGTGAGGCCAACGCACTCGCCGGGACCGCGCTCGAAGCGACCTCGCGCGGCAGCGAGGTGGTCAACCAGGTGGTGGAGAAGATGCGCGGCATCGCGCAGAGTTCGGACAAAATCGCCGAGATCATTTCGGTGATCGACGGTATCGCGTTCCAGACCAATATTCTCGCGTTGAACGCGGCCGTCGAAGCGGCGCGCGCGGGCGAGCAGGGGCGCGGTTTCGCCGTGGTGGCGGGCGAAGTGCGGGGCCTCGCGCAGCGCAGCGCGCAATCGGCGAAGGAAATCAAAACGTTGATCAGCGAATCGGTGGCCGAGATCCGGGGCGGTTCGACGCTGGTCGAGCATGCCGGAGAAGCGATGAGCAACGTGTCGACATCAATTTCGCGCGTCACGCAGATGATGGCGGAAATCAGCGCATCGTCGCTCGAACAGAGCACGGGTATCGAGCAGGTCAACCAGGCGGTGGTGCAGATGGATGAGATGACGCAGCAGAACGCGGCGCTCGTTGAACAGGCAGCGGCGGCGGCGGCTTCGCTGCATCAGCAGACGCAGCAGTTGAAGCAGGCTGTTTCCGTGTTCGAAATTTCTGAATCTGTGTTGCGCACGCAACAAATCGACGAAGCACGGGGCCGACCGCTCGATTTCGCGTTGTCGGGCATGCGCGCAATTTAAGCTCGTGCACGCTCAGGAAGGGCCGTCTGGGAAAAGAAAATGGCCCGCCAAAGCGGGCCATTTTGCATCAGACGCAAGCGCCTAAGGGTGCCTCAACGTACCTGACGGTACTTAGGCCGGCTGGATGTTCGCAGCTTGCTTGCCCTTCGGGCCTTGCTTAACTTCAAACGTCACCTTCTGGTTTTCCTGCAGGGACTTGAAGCCGCTGCCTTGAACTTCCGAAAAGTGCGCGAACAGGTCTTCGCCGCCGTCGTCCGGCGTGATGAAGCCAAAGCCCTTTGCATCGTTAAACCACTTCACAGTACCTGTTGCCATTTTTAATCCAGTAAATGTTGTGTGTTGCATTCGCGACCGCTATTTCTCAACGCGAGATCGAGCGCGAAGTAGGAGTTGTATCACGTCTTTATGATGGACGCCAACCAACCAGTATTCGGGTATTCCCCGGCATCGGCCTTTTTTCGGCCTGGCGAGCAATTGGAAGGGTGCTCCGTCCGGTAGGGTAAACTGCTTGTATTACTCTTCCAGGAAAAACATTGACACATTATTTGCAAGAAGAACTTACCTCGTTCTGGAGTCGTTTGACCCCCTATCTGGCGATATTGGAGTCTAAATCCCCTCAAGAAGGCGCCCCTGACCCGGTCGGCCGTATTACTGTCGATACCGTAGACCGCCAGGCTTTCGCCCTTCATACAACCGATCAGAAGCCGGACGGCGACGCATCGGATATCCCCACCGGGCAGAGCGCAACTTATATGCGTTTTAAATCTGCCGGCTCCGACTGGAGCCCCTGGCAGCGCGAAGAGTATTGATCGGGCGGCCGGTTCTCGCGGCCGCGCGGTGGCCGCGCCCGTTGCGTGGCTTGCCGGTGGTGTCAGGCCGGCAACGCTTCATAGGCAGTCGCGAGGTGATAGGGCGTGGTCGACGGCATGTCGGCGCGCGCCACCTCACCCGCCGGCGTCTTGCATTCGAACCAGCCCTGCGGACGCAGGAAACGTTGCTGGAACAGTTCGATTTGCCGTGGCAGCGCGGCGAGCGCGGTTGGCTCGTCGTAGCTTGCCAGCGCGCGCAGATATTCCGTTTGCGCCCAGATCCGCTGGGTCGCGTCCTTGACCCGCCCGGTTTCGTCGAGCGAGGCGCACACGCCGCCTGTCTCCCGGTCCACCCCGTTTTGCTGCGCGAAACTGAACGCACGCGGCATGGCTTCGGCAAGACCGGAGCCTTCGAACACGGCGCCCGCCTGCCTGACCAGCCAGAACCACTCGAACTGGTGACCGGGTTCCAGACGGTTATCGTCCGCACCAATCGGCAATTCGGCGATACAACCCGTAGGCGCATGGATGAAGTGACGGGCGACCGCGCCGGCGAGGCGCCGCAACGCGGCGTCGAAAGCGTTGTCGTGCGTGGCTTCGCGAGCGGCCAGCCAGGCTTCGGTCAGGTGCATCAACGGATTCTGGATCGGCGTGCCCGTTACGCTGGCGAAATCCGCGCTCAGCGCGGCGTTGAACAGATCGCCTTCAGCGGCGAAGTTCGACTGGATCAGCGCCGACGTGCGATGCACGATTTCCAGCGCGTCGCGATTGCCGGAGCGCCGGCCATATTCCGCGCAAGCAAACACGACGAACGCGTGCGTGTACAGATCCTTCGTGGTGTCGAGCGGTGCGCCTTGCGGATCGACGCTGTAGAACCATCCGCCGTGGCGGGTGTCCTGAAAGGTATGCGTCAACGAGTCGAACAGCACTCGCGCATGCGCTTCGTCGCCCGCTTGCGAGAACACGAACAGTTGCCGCGCGCAGGCCATAGCCCGGTAACGCGCGGGAGGTAACGGCTGATGGTCCTCGGCGCTGAGCGCTTCGTAGGGCAGCTTCAGTGCGGTATTAAAACCCGGGCCGCGCCACATGGGCAGCACTACGCCTGTGAAGTGATCGCGCAGCCGGGTAGCGAGCGCGATGGTGGAAGCGGCGGGAGGGTTCATGCTCTGCATAGTCAAATTGATTCAGCTCGTATTTCGAAGCGCCCACGGACTCATGCCGTAGCCTGAGTTGCTGCGCGGCGCGGTTACCGGCAAGCCTGTTGGTGAGCGCGGATGCTACCTGCTTTACGGGCCAGCAGCAGCACGACGACTTGCCGCGCGACCCGCTTAACCGCCTGGCGGCGTGCGGCTTAGCATAAAGCAAACGGATCCCGCTGGCACTCCGGCGCCGACGCGGAAAACACTTCAAATAATTGCCGACAAGGAGGAACAACAATGTTGGGGAATCTCGAACTCATCGCCCGTCTGGTGCTGGCCGCGGCGCTCGGCAGCGTCATCGGCTTCGAGCGGGAACGGCTTTCATGGGCCGCGGGTTTGCGTACGCACATGCTGGTGTGCGTCGGTTCGACGCTCATCATGATCGTATCGGCCTATGGCTTTGCGGAAGTGCTGAGCGGCGAGCACGTGGTGCTCGATCCGTCGCGGATGGCCGCGCAGGTGGTGTCGGGCATCGGCTTTCTCGGTGCGGGCTCGATCCTGCTGCGCGGCGAGATCGTGCGCGGGCTGACCACGGCGGCGAGCCTGTGGTCGGTGGCCGCCATCGGTCTGGCGGTTGGCGGCGGACTGTATACGGCGTCGATCGCGGCGACCATCATCATTCTGATCATCCTTGCCGGCATCAAGCCGCTGGAGCGCCGCTTCATCACCGTCAAGCAACGGCGCCAACTGACGATGATCGTCGAGCGCGGCGCCATGACGTTCCACTCGCTGCACGACGAGCTCGGCGCCGCGAGCCCGCGCGTCAAACAGTTCGTGATGCAGCAAAGCGAGGACGCGCCCGAGTGCGACGAGGTGGTGATCACCTTGCATCGTGTGTCGAATACGGAATATGAGGCGATCTGCAGCCGCTTGCGTCAGTTGCATGGCGTCAAGCAGTTCCGGCAGGACGACGCGACTTCGTAAAAACGGAAAATCCTCGGCGAATGGCTTCGGCGGGCGCGGGCGGCCATGCGACAATGCGGTCTCGAAAAATTCCAACGGCATTGACGAGCGGTGTCCGGCGCCCGCTTTCCGGCGACGACCGCTTTTTTCTCTATGGCAGATTCCGTAGCATCCACGCAGTCCCGGCCTTCGCGCGCAGCTTCGAAGAAGCGGCGTCAGGCCACCGTCTCGACCGAAACTGAAAACAAGCTGGCGCGCGCCGCGCGCTCGGCACAACGTCTCGCGCAATTGAGCGACGCCTCTCGCGACGACGCCACGCTCGATCTATTTCCCGACGATCCCACCCGCGCGACGCTGGAAGCGATGAATATCGATATCCGGCAAGGCACGCTGCATGGTTTCGAATTACCCGATGTGGTGCTGGCCGCGGTCGGCGCGGTCGATACGGGCGACAGCGCGTCGCTTGAGGCGCGCGCGGCTCGCCGCGCGCCGCGTGCCCCGAAGTCCGATGAGCCGGTGCCGGTCAATGCGCAACTGAGTGGGCTCGAAATCGAGCCGGTGGCGGCAATGGTTCCGCCGGCTGGCGAACCGGCTCTGGGTGACACGAAACCGGCAACGGACGCTAACGCCGAAGAGAAACCGGCGGTGTCGGCGCCGCTGACGCCGGCTATGGCGGCTGCAACCGTGGCGCGCAGCGTGACCGCGCTGCGGCAGGCGTCCGAGCCGGGCGCGACCACTGATACCGCAATTGCATCGACCTCGGGCGTCGGCAAGGCGCCGCAACGTTTCGCCGCGACTTTCGCCAAGGCGGCATCGGCTTCGGCATCGGCATCGGCATCGCGGGAAGCGCCTACGGCTGAAACGGCAAGCGCGGTGGATGAACCCGCTCCGGCCGAATCAGACGCTGCGCCCACCGAGTCGAAGCCCGGCAAGGAGACACTGGTGAATTCATCGGTATCTGCTCAGGCGAGCGCCGAGTTCGCCGCTCCGTGGCGCGAAGCCCGGCGCGCCGAGGCGGCTGCGGCCGCGTTGCGCGCCGCGCCGGAACTTGATCGCGCGCGGGCAACCGCCTTCGCCGATACCGTCGATGCGCTGTATGGTGTGATCGCCGATCAGCGCCGCGCCGCGACCGATCATTCGCGACGCATGAAGTGGATGCTATCGATCGTGGTGGGCGCGTTGTTGGCCACGGTCGCCATCGGCATCACGCAAACCGTGCTGCTGATGCGCCTGACGCGTGAGACCACCGCGCAGCAGCACCGTATGGAACAGATGATGCAGAACCAGCAGGCGGCCATGACCAGCTTACTCGACACCCACTTGGCGATGGCGAACGCAACCGCTGCGAATGCTGCTTCCGACGCGGCCACGGCCGCGCCCGCTGCACCTCAGCAAGCCACCGCCCCGTCGGCGCACACGAGGCGCACCGCACGGGCGCAGCATCCGCACAAGCCGAAAGCGGCCAGCCCGCATTGACGGTCAGCGACCGCCGCGCCGGCGACCAAGCCGGCTGCGGCATTCCGCTCGACGACCGCCTACCAGCGGTTCCTCAGTTCCTCTCTCGCGAAAACCGGCGGCGACATAGCACCGGGTTAGATCACTCGGCAATAAGCCATTCCTTCCGGCCCTGAAATCTAAAAAACGGGGACGTTGTCATGATGCAACGCACCATGCGCGGAAAACCCGCGTCCACGGACCGCGCCCAAAAAATTGCTGCATTGCACTAGCATTTAACTAGGGAAAACCCTATAATTATTCTTAAGGGAAAACCCTAGCAAATGCAGTCACCAACCGGGAGTCGCCATGAGCTTCATCTTTGCATTGTTCCAAAAGGTCAGCGACCTCTTTGCGTCGCCCCATCTGCCGCTGGATGCGGATTACTCGTACAAGGCACGCAGCCGCGAAGCAGAGCGCGTGCGCCGCTCACAGGCTACGTTGTTCGGCATCAAGCTGAGCGACTAAAAGCCGGGCTGTACCGGCCCGAAGTGCGGACAATCGCGCGCGGGCTCGCATTACGGGTGCGCATCGCATTAATTATTGAAGCCACAGTTCGCGAAACGCGTACTGTGGCTTTTGTTTTTGGACCGCCTCCCCGCTCGGTCTTTCTGTCCGAATATTTCCATACCGAAATGAATGTAACGGCGCCTGACACTGCGCCGCTTCGCCGCAGGGCCGAACCATCGCGCATGGCTTGATACGTCGGCGTTAGAGGCTGAAACGGCCACCGCTCATCCGTCCCTAACATTGAAATGAGCGCTTACAAGTGCTCACGTCTTCCCGTAGTTCGCGCCGCTAAAGTTGCCCTCAAGCGTACGGCGTCCGATTCGAGCCTGAGATTGCAGGTCGAGGCCAATCGAGCACGGACGCTGGCTCGATACAAAACTTTTGACGGGAGGTCAGTATGAAAACCTTTAACAAGACATCGCGTTCGCTCATTGCAACCCTGCTTGCGGGCGGCGCGCTGCTCGCAGCGGGCAGCGCATTCGCCCAGGAACGGGTGGTGGAGAACGGTCCGGGACCGGCGGTCTACGGTCAGCCGCATATGATGCCGGTTGGCGTGTCGATCAACATCGGCTGGCATGGCGATCGTTACTACGACGGCCATCGCTACTGGGCTCATGACGACTGGATGCGCCATCATCCGCACGACTACGATCCGCATCATCACGGCGACCATCGTCCGCCGCAGCATTACTGATCCGCGCGTGACGCCGCCGCGTAACGCGGCGTGAAGCCGGCACCAGCAAGCAGGCACCAAGCAGGCGTGAAGCAAACAAGGCCGGTCCTTCCTCGCGGAAGACCGGCCTTGTCACGTTCAGCCTTGCAAATCCGCGCGCTGCGCTATGCTTCAAAGCTTTCGACGGCAGCAGGAGAGCGGCGTGGACAAGGCAGTGATAGGCGTAGTGGGCACGGGATTGATGGGCGTCGGTATTGCGACGCAAAGTGCATTGCACGGACACAGGACGCTCGTCCACGACGTGGATCCGGCGCGTCTGGCGAGCGTCGCGTCGAAAGCGCAAGCCGTGCTCGACGAACTGATCGATGTCGGGCGTATCGACCGGGCGGCGAGCCAGGCAGCGCTGGCTCGCATCGAAACCCATGCGCAACTTGACGTGATGGCGTCGGCGCAATTCGTGATCGAGGCAATTCCCGAAGTACTCGAACTGAAGCATCGCCTGTATGCGGCGCTGACCGGGTTGCTGACTGACGACGCAATTCTCGCGAGCAACACCAGCGGCTTCCCGCCCGATCAACTGGTCGCGCCGTTGCGCGCGAAAGAGCGCTTCGTGATCGCGCATTTCTGGAACCCGCCGCACATGATTCCGCTCGTCGAAGTCGTGCCGGGCACTGCGACCGCGCCGGAAGTGACGCAGCAGACCGCCGCGTTGATGAGCGCGATCGGCATGGAGCCGGTGGTGCTGGCGAAGGCGATTCCGGGTTTCGTCGGCAACCGGTTGCAGTTCGCGGTACTGCGGGAGGCGTTGAATATCGTCCGCTCCGGCGCGGCGACGCCCGACGTGGTCGATCGGGTGATGAAGGCGTCGCTCGGCCGTCGCTGGGGGATCGTCGGACCGTTCGAGGGCGCGGACATGGGCGGCCTCGACACCTTCCTCGATATCTCCTCGCATCTGATGCCGGAACTGGCCAAAGACGAAGGTGTGCTCGACTTGTTACGCGAGCAGGTCGATGCAGGGCGGGTCGGCGTGCGCAGCGGCGCCGGCTTTTACGAATGGGACGATGCGCATCTGGCGCAGGTGAAGGAAGGGCGCAGGCGCGTGATCAGTCGCGGTTAATGAGCGATCGCGGCGAAGGCGGCTGATATGACCGACGCGGACGAGGCTTCATGTGCAACGACACGAGGAAATGCTTCGCGGTCAGTGCAAGCAGAGCGGCGGCCGCCGCTCTGCGGTATAAATGCCATCTAGCCAAAATCCGCAAAGCCAACCCATCTCCATGTCCCACTACTTCTACGATCCCGCCACCGGCCACGGCCTTGCGCACGATCCGTTCAAAGCCATCGTCGCCCCGCGTCTGATCGGCTGGATTTCGTCGCGCGATACCGAAGGCACCTTGAACCTCGCGCCGTACAGTTTCTTCGGCGCGTTCGCCACCTTCCCGCCGATCATCGGTTTTTGCAGCGAAGGTCATAAGGACAGCGTCACCAACATCGAAGCCACCGGCGAATTTGTCTGGAACCTCGCCACCAAACCGCTCGCCGAGCAGATGAATCGTTCGTCGGCGCCGGTCCCGCCGTCTGTCGATGAGTTCGAACTCGCCGGCCTCACGCCTGCGCCGGGCCGCAACGTTGCCGTGCCGCACGTCGCCGAATCGCCGGCCGCGCTCGAATGCAAACTGCTGCAAGTGGTGCGTCTGCACACGCTCGACGGCACGCCGATGGATAACTACCTGTCGCTCGGCCAGGTGGTCGGCGTCCACATCAACGAGGCGTATCTGAAAGACGGCCTGTTCGACACTCACGCCGCGCAGCCGATCATGCGCGCCGGGTACCGCGCTGACTACGCGGAAATCGGCGACATGTTCCAGATGTTCCGCCCGAGCGTATAAGCGCCGCCGCGTTTGAAAACACGTCGCGCCGTGCAAGGCGGCGCGGCGTTCACCGCATCGCCGCTGAATCGCGCGAAACCGCAGCCCGCACACTGGCCCGCTTGATGCTTGCAACCGACGCTCCAACGCGTCGTTTTCAACTGCCGGCTCACTTCCAGGAGCGCGATCATGTCCACCGAATTCGCCACGCAATTCAGCCATGTCCGTCCGCAAGACACGTCCTACGAGGATCAGGGCTTACGCGACTTTTTTCTCTATCGTGATTTAGGCATTGCGCAGGCGACCGGCGGCAAGGTGCTCGCGCAACTCGTCAAGGCGAATCACGCACCAGAGCAAGGCACTGGTTGGCACCGTCATGAGGCCGATTTCCACATTGTGATCATGCTGAAGGGCTGGGCGCGTTTCATGTACGGCGACAAGGAGACGCTCGTCGCCGCCGGTGACTGCGTGCACCAGGCGCCGGGCATCGTCCACTATCTGTTCGATTACTCGGACGATATGGAGTACATCGAAATTGTCTCGCCGGCGGACTTCAAATCGATCGAAGTCGAAGGGCCATGTGACGTACCCGCGGTGACGCCGTGGAAGGGCGTCACCGCTTAGCGCAAGCAGCGCGTCTGCGTGCGCGCGCAGCGCGAACATCACGCACGCCCCACGCACGCGGCCGTTTCGCTGGAAGGCGCTGAGCCGCCCCCGCGCGCGTTATGTCGCCGGTGGTCGCCTGCGCGGAGCGCGCGACGTCTGCGGTTTGATGGCAGCAGTTGAACCCGCACCCGACGCGGCGTCAGATTCGTTCGAACCGGCCGCCATCGCCGCATCCACTTCCACGTCGACCACCGCCGCCGCAGCGGGCGCTGCCGCCGTGACCGCGGCGGCCGTTGCCGCGGGCACCGGCCGGATCGTGTGCGCCCGCGAGCCCACCAGTACTGCGCGCGGTTCGTTGTCGTAAATCACGGCCCGCACGCGCGGATAGACCTGCCGTTCCCAGCGGTGTCCGTTGAATACCCCGTAATGCCCGACGCCGGTCTGCACGTGGTGCGTCTTCAGATACGGCCGCAACTTGTCGCACATATCCTGTGCCGCAAGCGTCTGCCCGACGGCGCAGATATCGTCCTTCTCGCCTTCCACCGTGAGCAACGCGGTGCGGCGAATCCTGGACGGCTCGACGAGGCGGCCCTTCACTTCGAGGGCATGCAACGGCAGCGCATGCCGCTGAAAAACCGTATCGACGGTCTCCAGATAGAAGTCGGCCGTCAGATCCATTGTCGCGAAGTATTCTTCGTAGAACGTGTGAATCGTGTCGGCCTTTGCCGGATCGCCTTTGGCGCGCTCGTAATACATCGTCTCGAACGAGTCGAGATGGCGGTTGAGATTCATCGCCATGAACGCGGTCAATTGCACGAAGCCCGGATACACGCGCCGGTGCGCACCCGCAAAACCGAACGGCACCGCGCTGATCAGATTCTGCTCGAACCACTCGATCGGCTTGCTCTTGGCGAGGTCGTTGACGCGCGTCGGGTTGATGCGAGTGTCGAGCGGGCCGGCCATCAGCGTCATGCTCGCCGGCTGCGCGGGATGATCGTCGGCGGCCATGAGCGCGACCGCGGCCAGCGCGGCGACGGTCGGCTGGCACACGGCCAGCAGATGCGCGCCGGGCCCCATCGTCTCGGTGAAGTCGATCACGTGCTGCACGAATTCGTCGAAGCCGAAGCGGCCCTGGCTCAAGGGCACGTCGCGCGGGTTATGCCAATCGGTGATGTAGACGTCGTGTTCGGCCAGCATCGTGCGCACAGTGCCACGCAGCAGCGTCGCAAAGTGGCCGGACATGGGCGCGATCACCAGCACGCGGGGCTGCGGCACCGACGGCTGGGTCTCCTTACGGAAATGCAGCAGCGAACAGAACGGCGTGTGCGCGGCAACTTCCTCGACGATCGCGACGGATTTGCCTTCCGTCACTACACTGTCGATGCCGAACGGCGGTCGCACGGGCGTGAGACCGGCGAGCGTCAACAACTCACAGGCGGCGCGGATCGAGCGTCCATGCGGTGTTTCGCCGAACGCGGGCCAGGCGTCGAGCGAGTGATTCATGAGAGCCGCACCGTGCCGCATCGGCAGCATCATGTCGGCGAAAGCCTGATATGTGGGATATGCGAACAGGTTCATAACCTTCGCACGAATGCTGAAGAGGAAGGAACCCAAATAGAGGCAAGTCATGTGCCAATCATGCATACGCACAGGCGCGGCCCTGACTGCACGTTGGCATAGCATTTGCGCGAGTGAAGTCAACGGGCCGAAATTGCCGCGCTTTGGTGCGCGCGCGCACGGCAACGTGCACGCACGGCGTCAGGCGTCGACCGAACGCCTCATCTGGAGGAGAATCGTATGGCGAATACCACGCTCACCATCAGCAGCAAGAATTATTCGTCGTGGTCGTTGCGCGGCTGGCTGTTGACCAAGTTCAGCGGCTTGCCTTTCGAAGAGATCGTCATGCCGATCGACGATCCCGCCGCACGCGCTGAACTGCTGTTGCTGTCACCGTCGATACTGGTGCCGTGTCTGTTTCACGACGGCATCAAGATCTGGGACACGCTGGCGATTGCGGAATATCTGAACGAACTGAAGCCGGACGCGAAACTGCTGCCCAGGGATATTCGCGCACGCGCGCATTGCCGCTCGATATGCGGCGAGATGCATTCGGGTTTCGGCTCCCTGCGCTCGGCCTTGCCGATGAACCTCAAAGCGCATTTCCCAGGCTTCAAGGTGTGGGCGCGTGCTCAATCGGACATTGATCGGATCGTGGCGATCTGGAGCGATTGCCTGAAGCAGTACGGCGGCCCGTTTCTGTTTGGCGAGCGGACCACGGCGGACGCGATGTATGCGCCGGTGGTGACGCGTTTCGTCACCTACGACGTCAAACTCGATCCGGAAATTGTCGAATACGGACAGCGGATCATGGCGCTGCCCGAGATGCAGGAATGGATCGCCGACGCGCAACAGGAAGTGGAAGAGATCGACGAACTGGACGTCGAGTTCTGAAGCGGGCGCGTTGAACAAGCGCGGCGTGCAGACGGCTGGCGGCGGTGCGCGCCGCGCCAAGCAGCACCGCGCCCGCAATGGCCGTTAGCCATTAATCAAACTCAATCGCGCCCGCTTTCCAGCTTGAACACACTGACCACCTGTGCGAGACGCGCGGCCTGATCGCGTAACTCCGCTGCCGCCAGTTCCGCCTCGCCGACAATCATAGCGTTCTGCTGCGTTGCTTCGCCGATCTGCGTGACGGCGAGATTGACCTGTTCGATGCCGCCCGACTGCTCGCGCGAGGCGACGCTAATTTCGCCCATGATCGCGCGCACCTGGCCGACCTGTTGAACGATGCCCTGCATCGTCGAGCTGGCTTCTTCGGCGATCCGGAAACCGCTTTGCACGGTCGCCGTGGAAGTCGCGATCAGGCTTTCGATCTCCTTGACTGAGGCCGCGCTGCGTTGCGCCAGCGCGCGCACTTCCGATGCCACCACCGCGAAGCCCTTGCCGTGTTCGCCGGCCCGCGCCGCTTCCACGGCGGCGTTCAGCGCAAGGATATTGGTCTGGAAGGCGATGCCTTCGATCACGGACGTGATCTCCGCGATCTTCTGCGACGAGCGGCTGATCTCGCCCATTGTCGAGACCACACGTTCGACCGCACGGCCGCCTTCGAGCGCGGCGTCGGCGGCGCGTGTGACGAGCGTGTTGGCTTGCGCGGCGTGGTCGGCGTTCTGCTGCACGGTCGAGGTGATCTCTTCCATGCTGGCCGCCGTTTCCTCGAGGCTGCTCGCCTGCGTGGCGATCCGCGCGGCGATATTGCCGCTGCCGGTGGCGATCTTCTCGGTGCCGTGGGACATATCCGCCGACGCGTTGCGCACTTGCGAAACAATGCGCGCGAGTCCTTCGCCGATGCCGTCGATCGACTGCATCAGGCGGCCGATTTCATCGGCGCGCGCGTTTGTGCCGTTTGCCACGCGCACGCTCAGATCGCCCGAGGCGAAACGCTCGGACGCCTTGGCGGCTTCCTCGAGCGGTCGGCTCACGAGGCGCCGCACCGCAATCAGGAACACCACCGCGAACACGCCGACGAGGATGAAGCCGAGCAGCAGGAATTCATTGCGGGTGGCAACGACGTCGGCCATCACTTCGTCGCGCGGCGCGACACCGCCAACCAGCCATTGCCATTCCGGCACGGTAACGAACGAGACGAACTTGTCGCGCGCGCCGCGTTCGCCGAGGGTGGCGTCGGCCGAGCTGTATTCGAGCTGGCCGTCTTTCATGTCGAGCATCTGTTGATAAGGTGCGTTCGCGTTGTCGGCGTTCTGACCGGCCGCTGCCGGATGCACGATCAGCTTGCCGCGATCCGCGCCCTTCGACGCGTCGACGACGAAGTAGTAGCCGCTGTCACCGATCTTCAGATTGCGAATGCCGTCTTCGACCGACTGGATTTCCTCGTCCACATTGACGCCGACGAACAGCGCGCCGATCACGCGGCCGCTCGCGTCGGTGATCGGCCGGTATTGCGTGATCAAACGTTTGCCAAAGAGCGCGGCAAGTCCCGTATAGGATCTGTTCGCGAGGAGCAGCGCATAGGCCGGTGCCTTGCGATCGAGCAACGTGCCGATGGCGCGCGAGCCGTCCTGTTTCTTCAGCGAAGTCGTGACGCGCACGAAGTCGTCGCCGTTGCGCGCGAAGACGGTGGCGACCGCGCCGCTGCGTTCGAGAAACAGATCGGGAATGGAAAAGTCCATGTTCAGGACTTTGTCGCCCGCCTTGATGGTCGGCGTGGCGACACCGCCGATGTCGACCTTCTGGGTCTCGTCGAGCGTATAGCCGGTGGGCAGGAAACTCGCGAACAGCGACATCGAGCGGTCGACTTCGTTCGACAAAGCCTTGTCGAACAGTTTGATCATCGCGGCGATCGAACGGTCTTTATCCGCGATGCGTTCGAGCACCTGGCCGCTGATCTGCGTGCCGGCGGTGCGGGTGAGTGCCCACGTGAACGCGGCGAAGATCAACGCCACCAGCACGCACGAAAGAATGGCGAGCCGCGCGCCGACGCTGGCGCGGCGCAAAGAGAGAAATTCCATGGGCGATTGCGGAGTAAGAGAGCACGAGCGGGATGCATGGGCCATGCGTGGGCATGGCCGGCATCGATGGCTGGTTTACGGCTGCTGCGTCCGTCTTCTTTAGCAATCTGAAAGCATTTCGTAATGACCGTGCCGTCCGCGGGGTGTTTCCGCGCGCACTCGCTTAGCGTCCCGGACCATTCTGCGCACCGCGCCAGGTGCGCAGCAGCAGCGCATTGGTGACCACGCTGACGCTCGAAAAAGCCATCGCCGCGCCGGCGAGCATCGGGTTTAGCAAGCCGAAGGCGGCCAGCGGAATGCCGATCAGGTTGTAGACGAAGGCCCAGAACAGGTTCTGCCGGATCTTGCGCCATGTTCTGCGCGAAATGTCGATGGCGTCGGCCACCAGCGCCGGATCGCCGCGCATCAGCGTGATGCCGGCCGCGTGCATGGCGACGTCGGTGCCGGTCGCCATCGCGATGCCGATGTCGGCGGCGGCGAGCGCGGGAGCGTCGTTGATGCCGTCGCCCGCCATTGCCACAATGCCGGCGCTGCGAATTTTCAGGTCGCGGATGACGCGGGCTTTGTCTTCGGGCAGCACTTCCGCATGGAATTCGTCGATGCCGAGCGCCCGGGCGACGCTCGCCGCGCTGCCGCGGTTGTCGCCGGTGACCAGCACGCTCGTAACGCCCATTTGCGCCAGCCGCTCGACGGCCGCGCGCGCTGTCGGTTTGACGGTGTCGCCGAAAGCGATCAATGCCAGTGCTGCCGGCGCTTGCGGGGCGCGCTGCATGAGCCAGGAAACCGTGTTGCCGGCGGCTTCGAGCTCGCGGGCCCGCGCGGCGAATTCGGGCGGCAATTCAATGCCGAGTTCGCCGAGCCAGCGTCCGCTGCCCAACGCGAGGGTGCGGCCGTCGACGTCCGCTTCGACGCCCCGGCCCGCCACGGCGCGCGCGGCGCTGGCGTGCAGCGCACGCGTTTGAGTGGGCGAGGCAACGGTTTCGCCAATTGCCGCAGGCATGTCGGCGGCCTCTGTCGCTGCCGCTTCGTACGCCTTGACCACCGCGCGCGCCAGCGGGTGCTCGCTGTTGCGCTGCACCGCCGCGGCAAGTTCCAGCGCCTCGTCGCGGCTGATGCCGCCGATCGGCTCGAACGCCGTCACCGACGGCTGGCCGAGCGTCAGCGTGCCGGTCTTGTCGAACGCGACTATCGTCACCCGATGGGCGGTTTCCAATGCCTCGGCGTCCTTGATCAGCACACCGCGCCGCGCGGCGACGCCGGTGCCGGCCATGATGGCCGCCGGCGTGGCCAGTCCGAGCGCGCATGGGCAGGCGATCACCAGCACGGCGACCGCGTTCAGAATCGCCGTTTCACCGCCCGCGCCGGCGATCAGCCAGCCGACCAGCGTGAGCGCGGCGATGGCGAGGATCGCCGGCACGAAGATTTCGCTGACCCGGTCCACCAGGCGCTGGATCGGCGCCTTCTCGGCCTGCGCGCTTTCCACGAGGCGGATGATGCGCGCAAGTGTCGTCTCCGCGCCGATCGCCGTGGTCGTCACGGCAATCGCGCCTTCGCCGTTGATCGAGCCGGCGGTGACTGCGTCGGCTACCTGCTTCGGCACCGGCAGGCTTTCGCCGGTGATCAGGGATTCGTCGATATGCGTGCGGCCTTCGAGCACCGCGCCGTCGACCGGCACGCGCTCGCCGGGGCGCACGATCACGATCGTGCCGACCCGCACTTGCGCGAGCGGCACGTCGCGTTCGTCCGCGCCGACCCGAATGCGCGCGCGGTCGGGGCGCAGCGCGTTGAGGGCACGGATGGCGTCCGTGGTCTGGCGCTTGGCGCGCGCTTCGAGCCACTTGCCGAAGCGCACCAGCGTGATCACGACCGCCGACGCTTCGAAATACAGATGCATCATGTCGCCGGGATGGGTCGCCAGTTCGTAGACGCTGATGCCATACGCCGCCGACGTGCCGAGCGCCACTAGCAAGTCCATGTTGCCGGCGCCGGCTCGCACGGCGCGAAAGGCCGCGCGATAGAAGCGCGCGCCGAATACGAACTGCACGACCGAAGCGAGCGCGAATTGCAGCCAGGGCGACAGCATTGCGTGGAAACCGAACCATTCGCCGACCATTGGGCCGATGAGCGGCAGCGTCAGCACGGCGGAGGCGAGCACGGCTGCCAGTTCGCGGCGGGTCTGGTCGCGCTTGCGGTTGGCGGGGGCCGACTCGGCGTCGGCAGCGGCGGGTGTGTCCGGCGGCGCGACCAGGGTCGCTTCATAGCCCGCTTTCCTGACGGCGGCGATCAGCGCGTCCGGGCCGGCGGCCGCGCCGTCCAGATCGACGGTCGCCGTTTCGGTCGCGAGATTCACCGACGCGCTCACGACGCCCGGCACTTTGGAGAGCGCCTTTTCGACGCGCATCGCGCACGAGGCGCAAGTCATGCCGCCGATGTCGAGTTCGGCGGTGTGGGCGGAAGTGTCGGCGGCGTCCGCGGGGCGCAGGGCGGTGGCAAGTTCGGTCATGGCAGGCAGGGCTCGTCGCGGCAGCAGGCCGCATCATGAGGCCAGTATTGACCTTCCCATGATGGGAAGGTCAAGAGTGAATTGCAGGATTGCCTCAAAGCGACCGATGCATGGGCAAAGTGCCGCTCAGAAAGCCGGCGGCGCGTCCAGCATGGCCTGGCCGACGGCCTGCTGTTCATCACCCGGGCGCGCCAGCAAGGTTTCCGCCGCGCCGCGACGGTCGGCCGCAGCCTTGTTCTGGCCGAGCTTCCACTTTCCGACCAGCCGCGTCACCTCGATCTCGATGCCGACGATCGCGCCGAGCATCTGCGCGATGAAGTCGGCGGGCGCATCGCCCATCTTCCACGGCACCGGTTCGCCGGCTTCCATCTTGCGGGTCAGGCGCGCGACGAGGCCGCGCACGAACGACTCGTCGTCGCGCACGACGATCCGGCCGTGCGCATGCACCACCATATAGTTATAAGTCGGCACCTGCCGATGCGCTTCATGCTTGCCCGGATACCAGTTCGGCGAGATATACGCGGACGGGCCCTGGAAGATCACGAGCGCTTCGGGGTTCGCTCCGGCTTCCTGCCATACCGGGTTGGCGCGGGCGACGTGAGCGCGCAGGATGCCGTGAGTCTCACCCGAGGCCGCATCGGACTTGTCCCCCGCAGGCGGCACTTCGAATTCGAACGGCAAATGATTCGCATCGAGCCCGTTCGGCCCGTTGGTAATCAGTGCGCCGAAAGGCTGCTCGGCGATCAGGCGGTGGAGAACCTCTGGACGGTTCTCTTCGAAATGGGCGGGCATGTACATGAAACGCTCCGGATACGAGAGGACGAAAGAGCAGCGATGAAAAATCGCCCAAGGCGTGGGGCGCCGGGCCGGATGTAATAAAAAAACGTCAACCGTACCGCGAAAAGGCCGTGCGCGCGCCCGAACCGGCGCTATTGCTGCCTTTGCGCTTGCCTGGTGAGCAAGGATACGATACAACCCGATGTTGTCGGCATCGCGAACCGCGGACTGGATGCGTTGGGCTTTGGGAGGCCGCGCAAGCAGGGTTCGTAGCGCACCGGCGTCTCCCTTAGGACCGCACGTTCCGCCACCTGAACGAATGATAAAAAATCGCCGAGAGTTGTTTTCGATTCACTGGACCTGCGCATCGCTCGCAGGCCTCGCATTTCTGGCCGGTTGCGCGTCGACTCCCACCGCGTCGCAGAAATCCACCGGCTGGATCAAGGATGAAGTCGCCGATTCGTATGTGTTCGGTTATCCGCTGGTGCTGATGGGCGTTGCGCGCGACGCGGCGGTCGGCACCGATCCGGGCCAGGCGCCACTCAATACGCTGCGCCACGCGCAGGCATTGCCGCCGATCGGCGCGGCCAATCCGATGCAGCCTAGTCTCGATACGTTCGATTCGACCGGCTGGCTGGACCTCGGCAGTGAACCGGTGATCGTATCTTTGCCCGATTCGCATGGCCGCTACGTCGACGCTCGCGTGCTCGACATGTGGACTAACGTGGTCTGGTCGACCAGTTCGCAGTTCGCCACTCGCGCGGCAGGCATCAAGGCGCAGACGATCGCCTTCGCGGGTCCGGGCTGGCAGGGAGAGTTGCCCAAGGGTGTGAAGCGCGTCGACGTGCCGACCCGCAACGCATGGGTGAGCGTGCGTATCCAGTCGAACGGCACGCGCGATCTGACAGCGGTCCGCAAGCTGCAGCGCGCCATTCGTGTCGCGCCGCTGAGCGTCTACGCGGGTGACACCCGTTCCGCGACGATCGCGCCGCCGCGCAGCAACGCCGCCGACGCCGCCGCGGCAGCAGCCGCTTCCGGCACGCCGGCCGCGCAAGTCGCGGCGCTCGACGCGAACGATTTCTTCAGCCGGCTCGCGCAGGCCTTGCCCGACAATCCGCCGACGCCGGCCGATCCGCATGCGCTCAAATTCCTCTCGGACCTCGGCGTGACGCCCGGCGAACCGGTCAAGCTGCCGAAGGCGCCGGAAGCCATTACGGCGGGCCTTGCCGATGGCCATGATCGCGTGGTCACGCCGCCGTCCAATCTGCTGACCGGCAACGGCTGGAGCTGGTTCGGCGACGGCGTGGGCACCTACGGTCCCGACTACGCGCTGCGCGCCTATGCGGCTTACGCGCAACCGGGCATCGGCACGAAAGACGACGAAGTTCGCGCGGTCGTCACCCAGGACAGCGACGGTCATGCGCTCAACGGCGCAAACCGTTACGTGATCCACTTCGCGCCGAATCAGTTGCCGCCGGTGCGCGGCTTCTGGTCGATCACCGCGTACACGAAAGACGGCGCCTTGGGCGAGAGCGCGCCGGCGCGTCTGGCGGTCGGCGACCGCAATGGCGCACGCCGCAATCGCGACGGCTCGCTCGACGTGACCGTGTCGTCCACTCGCAGCAAGAGCGGCAACTGGCTGCCGGCGCCGCGTGCCGATCTGAAACTCGTGCTGCGTCTGTACGCCCCCAAGCCGCAAGCCACCGACGGCAGCTGGCAACCGCCGGCCGTCGTGCGTCAGTGATTGCTGCGTGTCGCTGACATGACAGCGGTGCTTCAGTAACGACCCGGAAACGAATCGGGCAAAAGTATCGGGCAAACATCGGGCAAAGCATGTCCGCCACTTCATCGCGGCGGACATGCGGCGCTATCGCGCAAGGGAATGTGTAAGCCTCGCCTTACATTTATATCCCGCGAAAGATTCACGACTTATACTGCCGCTTGCGGGATTTTCGTTTTCGCGGCGGGCTTGCCGCCGCATTACCCAATACCGAGCATGGCAAGCCTCAATAAAGCATCACTAGCCTCGTCCATGCAGACCGTGCGCGATGTCGCGCAGTCACGCCGCACCCGGCGTGTCATCACCGGCCTGCTGATCTTCCTTGTAGTGTTCGGTCTACTCGGCTTCTTTGCGGCGCCGCCGCTGATTCGCCACGTTGCCGAGCAACAGCTCAGCAAACAGCTCGACCGCCCTGCCACGATTGGCCGCATTGCGCTCAATCCGTACACGCTCCGGCTCGAAGCCGACCGTGTGCATATCGGCGAGCGCGGCGGCGCGGGCGACTTCGTGGACATTTCGCGGCTCATCGTGCAGCCGTCATGGAGTTCGCTGTTTCGCGCGGCACCGATCATCGATCAGGTGCAGCTCGATTCGCCGCGCTTTCATATTGTTCGCTACGATGCGCAACGCTTCAATTTCACGGACCTGATCGAGAAATTCTCGAAGCAGCCGGCCAAGCCGGATAGCAAGCCGACGCTGTTCTCCGTATCGAATATTCGCGTTGAAAACGGCCAGATCACGTTCGACGACAAGCTACTCGGCGCCACGCACGTGATCGATCAATGGAAGCTCGGCATTCCGTTCATTGCCACGCTGCCTTCGAAAACCAATATCTTCGTCGAGCCGCTGCTGCGTGCGCGGATCGACGGCAGTCCGCTTGCCATCGATGGCAAGACCAAGCCGTTTGCCGCGTCGCGCGAGTCGGAAGTGTCGTTGCGCTTCGACGGGCTCGATGTGCCGCGTCTCATGTCCTACGTGCCGACCAAACTGCCGGTGATCGTGCAGTCCGGCAAACTGTCCACGGATCTCAAGCTCAACTTCGTGGTCTCCAACGACGCGCCTTCGCTGCGCGTGGCGGGCACCGTCGATCTGAACGACGTGGACGTGCAGGATCAAGGCAAGACGCCGTTCTTCGCGGCGCGCGCGGTGCATGTGGCCGCCGCCACGCTCGAACCGTTCAGGAACCTCTATCACTTCGACGAGATCCGTATCGACGCGCCGACCGCCAATCTCGCGCGCGATAAAGACGGCGTGCTGAGCGTCGAGAAGATGTTCGCGCCCGGGCCGGCCGCGGCGCAACCGGCTGCGAGCGCGCCGGTTGCCGCATCAGCCGCCAATGCCGCGGCAAAGGCGGCGCCGCCGCTGGACCTCGCGATCAAACGCTTCGTGCTCAATGACGGCACCGTCAATGTTCGCGACAACGCCGCCTCGCGGCCTGTCGATGCCGGCCTGCAAAAACTGGCCGTGACGCTGACCGATTTTTCGACGCTTGCCGCGGCACCCGCGCACTACACGCTGAACACCGATCTCAAGGACAGCGGAGGGTCACTCGGTGTGGCCGGCGCGTTCGGCCTGGCTGCGAAGACGGCGAGCGCGAAGCTCGATCTGAAGTCGGTGAAGTTGCCGTTGCTGCAACCCTATATCGACACCGCGACCGTGGCGCAAGTCACGGACGGCGCGCTTTCCGCCACCGCCAATGTCGGTGCGAACTGGTCGAAGTCGCCGGTAGCGGTGATGGTCACTGATTCGCAACTGGACCTGCAATCGCTGAAGGTCGCGACGCGCAGCAGCAAGGATCCGCTGATCTCGCTCGCGCAAGGCAGCGTGAAGCTCAAGCAGGTGGACGTGGCGGCGCGCAGCGCCGAGATCGCCAGCATCGACACGACCGGCCTCGCGATCGACGCCCAACGCTTGAAAGACGGCAGCATCAACCTCGCGGCGCTCGGCGGGCAGCACGAGGTCGCACCGCAGCGTACGGCGATCCACGCGGTGAAGAAGGCGCAGGCTGAAGGGCCCGCGTGGCACTACAAGATCGGCGAACTGGTCCTGAAAGATGCCACCGCCAACTTCACGGACAACACCACGCCGCAGCCGGTGAAGCTGAACATCACGCCGCTGCAACTGAAGGTGCAGAACATCAGCGACGACCTGAGCCGTCCGCTGCCCGTCGACCTGCAGGCCACGCTGAACAGGAAGGGCACGCTCGGCGTCAAGGGCGACGTGACGGCGACGCCGCTCAAGGTGGCCGTCAAGGTGAATGCCAACCGGCTCGACGCGGCGGCTTTCGAACCGTACTTCGGCGGCAAGCTGAATGCGGTGATCGCGAGCGCGCTGCTCAATGCGAACGGCGACCTCGCGCTGAGCCAGGCCAAGTCGCTGAAAGCAACGTATCGCGGCGACATGGCGCTCGTCGATGTCCGCATGCTCGACAAGGCGACCTCGGATCCGTTCGCGGGTTGGGGTTCGCTCGCGTTGTCCAACCTGAAGGCCGATTACGACGAGCATGGCACGGTGGTCGATGCGGGCCGCGTCACGTTCACGAAGTTCTATGGGCGCGTGTTGCTCGACGCGCAGGGCAAGCTCAACCTGAACGATGTGGTCGCGCACGAAACCGGTGCCGCGCAATCGCTGACGCGCGACAAGAGCGGTGCGGACCCCGTGTCGCTGACGCCGCAGTCGGCATCCACGGTCGCCGCCGCATCCGCACCCGTGCCGGCGTCGGCCTCCGCCGCCACGGTTACGGCTGCCACGGCGCCGCAAAGCCCGGTCAAGCTGCACTTCGGTCAACTGGTGCTGCAACAGGGTCGCGTGACGTACACGGACAATTTCATCAAGCCGAACTACACGGCGAACCTGGTCGGCATTCAGGGCACCGTCGGTGCGTTCGGCACGCAATCCACCACCGCCGCGCCGGTCGACATTGCCGCTAAACTGGCCGCCAACGGTCCGCTGTCGATTCGCGGCACGATCAATCCGCTGATTGCGAAGCCGGCGCTCGATCTCACGGCGGTCGCGCACGATATCGAACTGACCAATCTCACGCCGTATTCGGCGAAATATGCCGGCTATCCGATCACCAAGGGCAAGCTGAACGTCGATCTGCACTACACGCTCGAAAACGATCAACTGAACGCGAACAATCACATTTTCATCGATCAGCTCACGTTCGGCGATCACGTCGAAAACGATACGGCGACCAAGCTGCCCGTGCGCCTCGCGATCTCGCTGCTGAAGAATTCGCGTGGTGAAATCGATGTGAACCTGCCGGTGTCGGGCTCGCTGTCGAATCCCGAGTTCAGTATTGGCGGCCTGATCTGGCATGCAGTGCTCAATCTGCTGCAGAAGGCGGTGACCGCGCCGTTCTCGCTGATCGCCAACGCATTCGGCGGCAGTGGCGAGGAACTGGGTTATGTGGAGTTCGAGCCAGGCTCGGCGAAACTCACGGACGCCGACACCCGGAAGCTCGACACGATCGTGAAGGCGTTGGCCGACAAACCGTCGATCCGCATGGACCTGATTGGCCGTGTCGATCCAGCCGTCGACGAGCCCGCCTTGCGCACCGGCTATGTCGAGCGCCTCGTCAAGCAGCAGAAGATCAAGGACGTGGTGGGCAATGGCGAGAGCGTCGATCTGTCGACCGTCACGGTTGATCCAAAGGAGTACGACAAGTATCTGAGCAAGGCCTACAAGTCGGCGGACTTCAAGAAGCCGCGCAATTTTGTCGGCTTGACGAAGAGCTTGCCGGACGACGAGATGAAGAGTGCGCTCGCCGCCAACGCACCGATCGACGACGCCAGTCTGCGCCAGCTCGCACAACAGCGCGCGCAGAGCGTGCACCAGTATCTGGACGGCAAGATCGACAGCAGCCGCGTGTTTATCGTCGCACCGAAACTGAATGCCGACGGCATCAAGGACAAGGGTGCAACGACGCGTGTGGACTTCGGGTTGAAGTGAGCGACCCGGAAGTCGAGCGCGTAGTCGCCGGTCGCCGCTATTCGCGGCGGTGGCGCTCAAGCGGCGCGTGTCGGCGCCTTCAGTGCGGTTTGCTCGATCACGCGCGCGAGTGTGTCGAACGCGGGACCGATCTTGTCGTTCGGCACGCACGCATAGCCGAGCAGCAGTCCGCGCCGCGCGGGCGTATCGCTGCTGTAGTAGCTCGCGAGCGGGCGCACGATCACGCCGGCATCGTAAGCGGCGGCCGTCACCGCGCGATCGTTCGCGTGATCCGGCAGGCCGAGCACGAGATGCAGGCCGGCTTCGTCGCCCATCACCGGCAACTCGGTGCCGAAACGCGCGGTGATGGCGTCGATCAGAATCTGCCGGCGTTCGCCGTACAGCGCGCGCATGCGCCGCACGTGCGAGGTGAGATGGCCGTCCATGATGAAGTCGGTCATCACCGCTTGCTGCATCAACTGACCCTCACGGTATAACTCGGCAACGCCCGTGCGGAACGTGTCGACCAGATGTTCCGGCGCGATCATGTAGCCGATCCGCAAACCCGGAAACAGCATCTTCCCCAGGCTGCCGACGTAGATCACCTGGCCGGCGTCGTCGAGTCCTTGCAGCGAGGCGAGCGGACGGCTGCCGTAACGGAACTCGCTATCGTAGTCGTCCTCAATGATCCACACGTTGTGCTGGCGCGCGTATTCGAGCAGCGTGCGGCGGCGCGCGAGGCTCATCACCATGCCGAGCGGATATTGATGCGACGGCGTGACGAGCGCGAGCCGTGGCGGCTGTTGCAGATCCTGTTCGCGCGGATTCAGGCCTTCGTCGTCCACCGGCACCGGCACCAGGGTGATCCCGGACGATTGCAGCACACTGCGCGCGCCCCAATAGCAGGGTTCTTCGACCCACGCACGGTCGCCGACATCGGTCAACAAACGCACGGCGAGATCGATGGATTGGTGAATACCCGTGGTGATGATGATCTGATCCGGCGTGCAATTCACCGAGCGCGCCACGCGCAAATAATCCGACAACGCCCGCCGCAATGGCCGATAGCCGCCGCCGGGTGCGTAGGTGAGCAGGTCGGGATTGGCTTCCTTCCACAAACGCGCCTGCAGGCGGCTCCACGTGCGCGCCGGGAATTCCGCGACGTCGGGCACGCCCGGCATGAATGCGCCCCATTGCTTGGCGGAAACGCCGGCGGTATCGATCAGACGGCGTCCGCGAGTCGAGAGGTCGCCCAGATCGCGTTTCGGCCGCCTGGTGGTTTCAATGGCCGCGTCGGCATCTGTTTCGACGCCGCCCACCACCACTGGCTTCTTGCGCGCATTCACGGCGGCCGTGTCCGGCCGCGTGTCGGCGACATAAGTGCCGCTGCCGGTGGTCGAAATGACGTAGCCTTCAGCGGTCAACTGGTCGTAGACGTGCAGCACCGTGTTGCGCGCAATGCCGAGGTCTTCGGCGAGCGTGCGCGAACTGGGCAGCTTGGTGCCCGGCGGCAGCTGGCCGGTCAGGATGGCCTGCTGCATGAGCCGCAACGTCTGTCTGTAGACCGGTTCAGCGGCCGAGCGATCGAGCCGCGCGGCAAGCCAATCCGACAAGATCACGGTGTCCAAGTGGTTCTATCCGGAATAATGAAATGGTTCCATATTGTAGAACCGTAACGGTCTATAGTGGTCCACGCAATGGATGCAATCCCGCTGCTTTGCACGGGAGTTAGCCGGACCGCAGAGGAGACCTGGACGATGAAAACCGATGACGTGATCGTCAGCTTTCGAGGTGTGCGCAAGACGTACGACGGAGAAACGCTGGTCGTCAAACAACTTGATCTGGATATATACCAGGGCGAATTTCTGACGCTACTCGGGCCGTCCGGATCAGGGAAAACCACCTGTCTGATGATGCTGGCGGGTTTTGAGTTTCCCACCGGCGGAGAGATCTGGCTGGACGGCACGTTGCTCAACACCGTGCCCCCGCATAAGCGCAACATCGGCATGGTGTTTCAGAACTATGCGCTGTTTCCGCATCTGACGGTTGAGCAGAACGTTGCTTATCCGTTGACCGTGCGCAAGATTTCGGCGCAGGAGCGCGCGCATCGCACCAACAACGCGCTGAAGATGGTGCGTATGGAGAGCTTCGCGAAGCGCTATCCGGCGCAGCTTTCCGGCGGGCAGCAGCAGCGTATCGCGCTCGCCCGTGCGCTGGTGTTCGAGCCGAAGCTCGTGCTGATGGACGAGCCGCTCGGCGCGCTGGACAAACAGTTGCGCGAACACATGCAGTACGAACTTAAATCATTGCACGAGAAACTCGGCGTGACGTTCGTGTACGTCACGCACGATCAGGGCGAGGCGCTGACCATGTCCGATCGCGTGGCCGTGTTCGACAAAGGCATCGTGCAGCAACTCGATACCGTGGATCGTCTATACGAATCGCCGTGCAACGAGTTCGTGGCGAACTTTATCGGGGACAGCAACAGGCTGCGCGGCACGATCGCGAATGTCGACGGTGAGTATTGCGAATTTCGTCTGAGCGACGGCACGCGTCTCACTGGGCGCAACATCGGCGGTGCGCGGGCGGGCACGCCGGCGGTCGCGTGCATTCGCCCCGAGCGCATGAAGCTCGCCAACGGCCTGTCGCGGCCCGGCGCCAATGCGCTCGCCGGTGAAGCGCGCGGGCTGATCTATTTCGGCGACCACGTGCGCATGCGCTGTGGTTTGCCGGAACAGGACGAGTGCTTCGTCAAGGTGCCGCTCGGCACCGACGCGCTCGAAACCTTCGCGCCTGGCGCACCGGTCGCGCTGGAGTTCGCACCCGAGCATCTGCGGGTATTCGCAGGGGCGTGAATGCGCCGGACACGCAATGTGTTCGACGCAGGCAGGTCGGATCAGGCAGTACATAACAAAGTCGCACTGTATTGAGCTGGAAGCACACCACCAAAGGAGAGCAACACACCATGAGCAAGATCGGGAAATCGCGCTGCGCCATCGCTGTCGGTGCTGTGGCGCTCGCGCTGGGCGCCGCGCAAGTCAATGCCGCCGAATTGACGGTCGTCAATTTCGGCGGTGCAAACGGCGATGCGCAAAAGGTCGCATTCAACCAGCCGTTCGAAAAGGAGACCGGCAATAAAGTCACCGCCGTCGAATACAACGGTGAGCAGGCCAAAGTGAAAGCGATGGTCGAAGCCAAGCACGTGAACTGGGACGTGGTGGAAGTCGAATCGGGCGACATCGGCCGTGGCTGTGATGAAGGGCTGTACGAGAAACTCGATTGGTCGAAGATCGGCAAGAAGTCGGATCTGATTCCTGACGCACCGCAAACCTGCGGCGTGGGCTTCTTCGTGTGGTCGACGGCACTCGCGTACAACGCCGACAAGCTGAAAACGGCGCCGGCCGGCTGGGCCGATTTCTGGGACGTCAAGAAATTCCCGGGCAAGCGCGCAATGCGCAAGGGCGCGCGCTACAACCTCGAATTCGCATTGATGGCCGACGGCGTGCCGCCGAAGGACGTCTACAAGGTGCTCGCCACCAAGGCAGGCCAGGACCGCGCGTTCAAGAAGCTCGACGAACTGAAGCCGAACATTCAGTGGTGGGAAGCGGGCGCGCAGCCGCCGCAATTCCTCGTTGCGGGCGACGTGGTGATGTCCACCGCGTACAACGGCCGGATCGACGCCGCGCAGAAGGAAGGCAAGAACCTGAAGGTGGTGTGGAACGGCAGCATCTACGACCTCGACTACTGGGCGATTCCGAAGGGCACGCCGAACAAGGCGCTGGCCGAGAAGTACATCGCCTATTCGATTTCGTCGAAGCCGCAGCAGGATTACGCGCACAACATCGCGTACGGCCCGGTGAACGTGGCGGCCATCAAGGCGCTCGATCCGAAGACGCTCGCCAATCTGCCGAACTCGCCGGCTAACGGCAAGAACGCGGTGCTGCAGAACCTCGCGTTCTGGACCGATCACGGCGACGAACTGGAGCAGCGTTTTTCGTCGTGGGCTTCGAAGTAACGAGCCTGGTGTGAGAAGGCGCGGCTTGAGCTTCGGCGAAGCCGCGCTGTGTTGATGTGATGGAACGCGCGGGCCGGGGCGAAGGGTGAACCGCTTGTCCCGGAACGGCAGCTTTGCATGGGACCAGAGCAAGCGCTAAAGCGCTCTGGTCGACAAAGGAGAACGGGTGTGACTACGATGACCATCGCTGCCGATTCGACGCCTGAATCAAGCGGCCGGCTCAAGCGCGAGTTGAGAGCCGCGGAGTCCAGAAAGCGGGCCGTGGCCCTGCTGCTGATCGCACCGCTCGCCATCTTTCTGCTACTGATTTTCGTCGTGCCGATCGGCGCGCTGCTCACGCGCGCCGCGCAGAATCCCGAAGTCGTCAACGCGCTGCCGCATACGCTGACGGCATTGAGCGCGTGGGACCGCAAGACCCCGCCTCCGGACGCCGCGTATGTCGCCCTCGCTACCGACCTCGCCGCGGTCGCCGACAGCGATGGCATGGGCGCACTTGCGCGCCGCCTGAACGTCGAGATTCCGGGTTATCGCTCGCTGATCGCCAAGTCCGCGCGCGCCATGCCGTTCGCCGACGACAACAGCAAACCCTTGCAACTGACGCCCGCCCAGCTCCGCGCCAAATTCGTCGAGCTGGACGAACGCTGGAACGACATCGCCTACTGGCAAGCCATTGCAAAAAATTCGAGCGCGTATTCGCCGTTCTATCTGCTCGCTTCGCTGGATCACAAGCAGGACGCGTTCGGCCACGTCATTCCGACCGATCCCGAGCAACAGATCTATCTCGCCGTATTCAGCCGCACCTTTGTGATCGGCGCGGCGGTGACCCTCTTCGCGCTGCTGCTCGGCTACCCGCTCGCATACTGGATTTCGACGCTGCCGGAACGTCGCGCGAATCTGGTGATGATTCTCGTGCTGATTCCATTCTGGACCTCGATTCTCGTGCGCGTGGCGGCGTGGATCGTGATTCTGCAAAGCGAAGGGCTGGTGAACAAGGCGTTGGTCGGCAGCGGGCTGCTGCATGATCCGCTGTCGCTGCTGTTCAACCGTACCGGTGTCTACATCTCGATGACGCATATTCTGCTGCCGTTCATGATCCTGCCGCTCTATAGCGTGATGAAGTCGATCCCGCCGACCTATCAGCGCGCCGCGGTTTCGCTCGGCAGCCATCCGTTCGCTGCGTTCTGGCGCGTGTATGTGCCGCAAACCTATCCGGGCATCGGCGCGGGCGCGTTGCTGGTGTTCATTCTGGCGATCGGCTACTACATCACGCCGGCGTTGCTGGGCGGACCGAACGATCAGATGGTCAGCTACTACGTGGCGTACTACACCAACGTGACGATCAACTGGGGCATGGCGTGCGCGCTCGGCGGCTTGCTGCTCGCCGCGACGCTCGTGCTGTACGTCATTTACGGGCGCTTCACGCGTTCGTCACTGAGCCTCGGCTGAACGGAGTCATTGCGATGAAACTTGCCAAGCCATTGTTCGCGCCGCATACGTCGTGGGTCGAGCGCGTCTGGTATTTCGCGCTGCGCGGTCTCGCCGTGCTGACGTTGCTGTATCTCATCTTGCCGGTGCTGGCGATCGTACCGTTGTCGTTTTCGTCGAGCACGTTCCTGGTGTATCCGATTCCGGGCTGGTCGCTGCGCTGGTATCAGAACCTGATTGCATCCGACGAATGGCGCATGGCCGCCAAGAACAGCTTTATCGTCGCGCCCTCGGCGACGGTGGTCGCAACCGTGCTCGGCACGCTGGCGGCGATCGGCCTGACCAAGGCGAACTTCCGCGGCAAGGGGCTGCTCATGGCGATCCTGATCTCGCCGATGATCGTGCCGGTGGTGGTGGTCGGCGTGGGCATGTATCTGTTCTTCGCGCCGCTCGGGCTGGCCAATACGTATATCGGCCTGATTCTCGCGCATGCGTCGCTCGGTGTGCCGTTTGTCGTGACCACGGTTGCGGCGACGTTGCAGGGTTTCAACTACAACCTGGTGCGCGCGAGTTTGTCGCTGGGTGCGAATCCGGTGAAGACGTTTTTCCGCATCACGTTGCCGGTGATCGCGCCGGGCGTGATCTCGGGCGCGCTGTTCGCGTTCGCGACTTCATTCGATGAAGTCGTCGTGACCCTGTTCCTCGCGGGCGCGGATCAGACTACGCTGCCCCGGCAGATGTTCACCGGCATTCGGGAAAACATCAGCCCGACCATCGCCGCGCTGGCGACAATTCTGATTATCTTTTCGACCAGCCTGTTGCTGGCGCTCGAGTGGCTGCGTGGGCGAAATGCTGCACGGGCGGTCAAGGCTTGAGTGCAGTGCAATCGGAAGGCCGCCTTTATTCGAGATGCATCATAAATAGCAAATTGTCGGCGTTATTCTAAGATTGTTCCCATTCCCTGCGTATCTGCGTCTCTTCATACTCGTAGCCGTCGATAAGAAGATGCGCTCGTCGCAGAGAATCAATGAAACACCAGCTAACGGTGCTTGTGTGCGCGCTGGCCTTGACAGCCTGCGCGGACCACGCCGCGCGTGAACGACTCGGCATCGAAGATGCCACATTGCTGAAAACCGGTTTCGGCGCCACCCAGGACGAAGCCGCAGGCGCGGTCAACGCGCAATGGGTCAGCACCTACGCACCCATCGCAAGCGGCAATACGGCGCTGGCCAGCCTGCAGACGCGGCTCGACCGTTTGCCGGGCGATAAGAACGGCTATTTTCACGCCAAAGCACAATGCTGGATCAATGCCGCCCAACAGGCGCGTCAAGCTAACGACCAGTGGGGCTTCGTCCAGGAAGCGATCGGCCAGGCGGCCACCATCACGATGGGCCTCGAGAACGGCACGCCGTTATCCGCCGCCAATCCCGCGTTGCGCACTGTGTCCACGGTGCGCCCCGATCTGTGGAAAATCGTCAATACCATCAAGGCGGATCCCGCGGTTGTTCAATGCCCGCAGGCGCAGCAGCCGCTCGCCTGCGCCGAAGTCGAACTCGCACAAGCCGGACATGATGCATGGCGCCGCAGCTTCACCAACGCCGAAAAGCGCTTGCCCGAGGTGCAGGACAACTTGCGGCAGTCGGCGCAAAGAGCGCTGCAATGCACGCCGGCGGTGCAAGCGCCCGCATCCACGTCCGCACCGGTGCCGGTTCCTGCTGCCAGGCCGCAGCAAAAGATCACGCTGAAGGCCGATTCTCTTTTTCGTTTCAACGGCGGCGACGAAGCCGCCATGCTGCCGGCCGGCAAGCGCCAGCTTGACGATGTGGCAACAGGTCTGAAGAACGCTCCTGCGCTGCATGAGTTGAAGATCACCGGCTATGCCGACCGCCTCGGCGACAAGTCATACAACCTCGATTTGTCCATGCAACGTGCGCGGACGGTCGAGCGATATCTGCGAGCGCATGGCGTGAGCTTGCCGATGACTGCGCAAGGCAGAGGCAGCGCGAATCCTCTGGTCGACTGCCGGCGAACGAAGCGCGATGCCTTGATGCAATGCCTCGCGCCGAATCGCCGCGTCGAGATCGAACCTGTCGCGGCGCGTTCCTAGTGTGTTCTTGCATCTAACACGATCCTGCGTTCCGGCGCGCGAACAACAGCGCGCAGAAGGTCGATCGTTTCGACGAGTCCGTGTCGTACCACCATTCGCCACGGGCCATTGTGCCGCACACATTCGTGCGTCCTCAAGCTTGGCGCTGACATCCATCGGCGCTGCAACGCGTGCGTTCAGAAGGAAAAAAATATGTCAACTATTCTGGTTATCGATGACCATCCGGCGTTCCGAATGGTCATCAAAATGCAGCTCATGCAATTGCTTGGCGTGGAAGAAGTGATCGAAGCCGATAATGGCCAGACGGCTGTGGAGATGGCCCGGCTGCACACCCCGGAACTCGCCATACTGGATCTCGACATTCCGCGCATTAGTGGACTCGATGTGATTCCCCGTCTCAGGCTCGTTCACCCTCCTATTCGAGTGATGGTGTTGTCGGGCCACGACCCGGCCACGTTCGCGCCGCGCGCGATGCGCTCGGGTGTCCACGGCTTCGTCGGCAAGTCACAGGAGATGAGAGAGATCATGCGCGGCGTGGAGGCGGTACTGGCCGGCTATACCGTATTCCCTGTGACGGCCAATGGCGCCGGCATCGTAGCCGCTGCCGGCGCGGGAGGAGAAGAGCAAAGGATTGGACTGCTGTCGGATAAAGAACTCGTGATTCTGCAGATGTTGTCAAAAGGCATGTCCAACAAGGCAATTGGAGATGCCCTGTTCATCAGCGACAAAACCGTCAGCACGTATAAGAGCCGTATTCAGGAAAAACTCGGTCTTTCGTCGTTGGCAGGGCTGATTGAGTTCGCGGCTACGCACCGTTTGATCGACTAGGTTCTGCGGGCTATGAACACTGCCGGCCTGTCTCGTTCTTCTTCGCGTACATGGAGGTTCTGCGGGCTATGAACACTGCCGGCCTGTCTCGTTCTTCTTCGCGTACATGGGGCCAAACGCTTGGCGATCTGCTGGACGCCTCGCCGCTGGAGGCTCGCGCTTTCGTCCTTGACGAGAGCGTGACGAACTTGCGTGAAGTCATCCACGGTGTTGCCGCACTGCTCACTCCGTTTGCGCGTTGTCGCGAGTTGCGCTTGCGCGCGCGCATCGATCAATCGGTGGCTGAAACGATTCTCGCCGACGGTGCCCGGTTAGGCCAGCTGGTTTTCCATTTGCTCAACCGAACGATCCAACTCTCCGCGCAGGGAGAGATTTCGCTTATCGTGCGGGCGCAGCCTTTGAATTCGGGTTCCCAGCGAATTTTTATCAGCGTAGTCGATGCGGTGGTAAAGTGCGCGCCCGACGCGTTGCCGCCACTTTTCGACCCAGCCATAGAGGATCCGTACGTGGCGAAATGGCTCGCCGACGCTGACGCCTGTTTGCCGCTCTGCCGAATACTGGCGCAGCGTATGCGCGGCGAGCTCTCCGTCACGAGCGGAACCGAGAAAGGCCCTCGAGCAATTTTCAACGCGCCGTTCGGCGTCGAACGATGGGCGCCCTCCGCGAAAACGGCTCGCGGCAGCGTACAGATGCCCCTTTTTTCCAGTGCAACGCAGTCAGGCGAAGTTTCCGCGAGTGCCTCCTTTGAGCCTTTTGACAGTCATTATCTGGACGCATTGTCTGAAGAGGGGGTCGATCTTCAAGCGTTTCTCAGCAATTGGCGCGACGCAATGAATGAGGATCTCGGGCGACTCAGTGGGTTGCTCCGTGAAGGTCAACACGATCATCTGCATGGTGTGCTGCACAGGTTGAGCGGAGCCGTGGGTCTTGTCGGTGCGAGCGGCTTGATGGAGGCGTTGCGGCGAGCGAGTAAATCTCCACACAAACGCGGCGCAACTTCAGTCGACACACTATTGGCGAGAGCGAAAATCCTCGTCGTGCAACTTGAAGCAGCAGCTCGCGCATACCGGAGCCCTTCGCGATGAACCGACCACTGGCCTTGATCGAAGGCGACCTGGCGCTTCCGAGCGCGCGGCCGTTCGATGCGTTGCCGCCGCCCTTCGGCTCCCGGCGCGGGCCCGCGCAGGCCGCGGCACCACGCGAACCGCGGCCCAAATCACGCACCGACGCGCAACGGGCAATTCAGAATGCCGTACAACCCCAGGCGTCGGCGATACGCCGTGGGACGTTCCCACCGGGCGTGAAGTTTCTTTTGTTCTATAAGTTGCCGCAACAACGCGACCATTCGCGTCGCTTTGACGAGCAGTTGGCCGAAGCCAGGCATTATCTGGAGATAGGAGGGGTACGTCCGCGCTCGACCCGTTCGGATCATGTCCTGGGAGCGGCGATCTTCGCGGGCTGCGGCATTGCGCTGGCCTGGTTGCTGACCACCTGTGCGACGCACGGCGCCGACAAGGCGGCCACGGCTGTGATAGGGCGGGTGGCGGTTCGTCCGCCGGTTGAATTTACCGGCACGGTTACGCAAAGCGGATCTTCGGCGGCTAATTCGACACCGAAGCCGGCGGCTTCCAAAGCGTCTGCGCCGGCCAATGCGACGCCGGGGGCGGCGTTTGGCAACGTCCCTACGTCAGAGTCACAACGTGTCGAACACCTCGTGAAACAGTGGGCCACGCGAGTGTCCGCGGATCAGGCAGCGCCGAGCCGGCCCGCAAAGGCCAATCGCCAGGTTTCCATCGCGCGTTTGAGCAAACTCCACGTCGACGGGCGTCTCGCATTGAGCCGCATCACCAACGCAGCCACACAGCCTTCCCCGTCGAAGTCGGGCGAATGGACCGCACGCTCCTCGTCCGTGAACGAAACAGCCGAGCGCGCAACACTATTCGACTGGGCCGCGCAGCAGCGGCGCGCTGCAATCACGACGCACGCCGGCGTGCCCACGCCGGGTGACACCGACTGGAACGCCCGCATGACCCAGCGCAGGGTCACTGACAACCCTGACGCCTTCAACACGAGCCGCAGCATGCAGTAGCAGCCCAAAAAAAAGCCCGACCAGTGGTCGGGCTTCAAAGTCGGCTGCGCCCTCCACAGGACGCAGCCCCTGCAAAACAGCCGTGCTGTTTGCGTTATCGCCAGCTTCAGGCAGCCAGCAGCGAACGCAGCACGAACGGCAGAATCCCGCCGTGCTTGTAGTAGTCGACTTCGATCGGCGTGTCGATACGCAGCAGCACCTGAACGCGCTTTTCCTTGCCGTCCTTGCCGCGAATCACCAGCGTCACTTCCTGTTGCGGCTTGAAGTCTGCGCCGAGGCCTTCGATGTCGTACGTTTCTTCGCCGGTGATACCGAGCGATTGCACGCTATCCGAGCCCTTGAACTGTAGCGGCAGAACGCCCATGCCGACCAGGTTCGAGCGGTGGATCCGCTCGAAGCTGCGTGCGACCACGGCCTTCACGCCCAGCAACTGCGTACCCTTCGCTGCCCAGTCGCGCGACGAGCCCGTGCCGTACTCTTCGCCCGCAAACACGATGGTCGGCGTGCCGGCGTCGATGTACTTCATGGCTGCGTCATAGATCGACAGTTGTTCGCCGCTCGGCTGATGAATCGTCAGGCCGCCTTCCACGCGCGAGCCGTCTGCCTTCGTCGGGATCATCAGGTTCTTGATCCGAACGTTCGCGAACGTGCCGCGCATCATCACGTCGTGGTTGCCGCGGCGCGAGCCGTAGCTGTTGAAGTCGGCCTTCTGCACGCCGTTTTCCTTCAGCCACTTGCCTGCCGGCGAGTCTTCCTTGATCGAGCCAGCCGGGCTGATGTGGTCGGTCGTGACCGAGTCACCGAAGATGCCCAGTGCGCGTGCGTTCGTCACGGCAGCGATGCTGTCGGCCGGCGTCATCGAGAAGTCCTTGCCGAAGAACGGCGGCTCAGCGATGTAGGTCGACTTCGGCCAGTCGTAGACTTGACCTTCTTCGCCTTCGATCTTGCTCCACAGGTCGCCCTTCTTGGTCAGCGACGAGTAGTTCTTGCGGAACGCTTCCGGATCCAGCGCGAACTTGAGCAGGTCGTTGACTTCTTCGCTGGTCGGCCAGATGTCGCCCAGGTAGATGTCCTTACCGCCCTTGCCCTTACCGACCGGTTCGGTCATCAGGTCGCGCGTGATGTTGCCGGCGATCGCGTAAGCGACGACCAGCGGCGGCGAGGCCAGGAAGTTGGCGCGAATGTTCGGGTGAATACGCGCTTCGAAGTTACGGTTGCCCGACAGAACCGCTGCCGCGACGATATCGTTCTTCGTGATCGCTTCGTTCAGTTCTGGCGTCAGATCGCCCGCGTTACCGATACAGGTCGTGCAACCGTAAGCGGCCAGCGTGAAACCGAGCTTGTCGAGGTACTTCATCAAGTCGGTCTTCGTCAGGTATTCTGTGACGATGCGCGATCCCGGCGCGAGCGACGTCTTGATGTGCGGAGCGACCGTCAGGCCGGCTTCCACGGCCTTCTTCGCCAGCAGGCCTGCGGCCAGCAGCACGCTCGGGTTCGACGTGTTCGTGCACGAGGTGATCGCGGCGATCAGCACGTCGCCGTTCTTCACGTCGACGCCGTTGCTCGTCGTGTATTGCGCTTCGAGATCTTCCGCCTTCTTGGCAAAGCCGTTTTCCGCAACCGGCTTCGAGAACAGGTCGCTGAACGTTGCCTTCACATTGCCGATTTCGATACGGTCCTGCGGGCGCTTCGGGCCTGCCAGCGACGGTGCCACCGAGCCGAGATCCAGCGTGACGACCTTGGTGTAGTCGATATCGCCTTCCTTCGGAATGCCGAACAGGTTCTGTGCCTTGAAGTAGTTCTGGAACGCCGCGATTTCTGCGTCCGTGCGGCCCGTGCCCTTGAAGTAGTCGATCGTCTTTTCGTCGACCGGGAAGAAGCCCATGGTCGCGCCGTATTCCGGCGCCATGTTGCCGATCGTAGCGCGGTCCGGCAGCGACAGCGAGCGCGTGCCTTCGCCGAAGAACTCGACGAACTTGCCGACAACCTTTTCCTTACGCAGCAGTTCGGTGATGGTCAGCACCAGGTCGGTTGCCGTCACGCCTTCGCGCAGCTTGCCCTTCAGGTTCACGCCGACCACGTCCGGCGTCAGGAAGTACACCGGCTGGCCGAGCATGCCGGCTTCCGCCTCGATACCGCCCACGCCCCAGCCCACCACGCCGATGCCGTTGATCATGGTGGTGTGGCTGTCGGTGCCGACCAGCGAATCCGGGTAGTACACCGTGTCCGCGCCTTCAGCCTTCTTGTGCACGCCGCGTGCGAGGTATTCCAGGTTCACCTGGTGAACGATACCGACGCCCGGCGGCACGACCTTGAACGTGTCGAATGCCTGCATGCCCCACTTCATGAACTGGTAGCGCTCGTTGTTGCGCTGGAATTCCAGTTTCATGTTCAGGTCGAGCGCATTCTTTTCGCGGAAGTGGTCGATCTGCACCGAGTGATCGACCACCAGATCGACCGGGACCAGCGGTTCGATCGACTTCGGATCCTTGCCCATGTGTTTCGCGACACCGCGCATGGCAGCGATGTCGGCGAGCAGCGGCACGCCGGTAAAGTCTTGCAGCACGACGCGCGACACGACGAACGGGATTTCATCGACGCGCGAAGCAGTTGGCTTCCAGTTGGCGAGTTGCTCGATGTGTTCTTCGGCGATTTTCTTGCCGTCGTAGTTACGCAGCACCGATTCCAGCACGATTCGGATCGAAACCGGCAGGCGGTCGATCTTGATGTCCAGTGCCTTGCCGAGTTGCGGCAGGGAGTAGAACTTGCCTTTGCCGGAACCGCTGTCGAATTCCTTGAGCGTTTTGTGGAGGTTGTGGGCCATGGTGTTTTCCTTGGTTTGATCGCGGAACTACGGTACTTGACTTGACTAGATGACGTACAGATCGACGTATTCATTGACCGGCATGGCTTCGAGCCTTGCCTGGTCCAGCGACACGTCGAGAATCGCCAGCTGTTGCTTGACCGGAAAGCGGCGCGCGAGGTTGGTCTTGAACTTCTCGACCAGCAACGGAATCCCGTCTTCGCGACGACGTTTATGACCGATCGGGTATTCGACTACGACTTCGTCGAATGTCGAACCGTCGTTGAATTCGATCGTCAGTGCATTGGCGATCGAACGCTTCTCGGGATCGTGGTAATCCTTCGTGAACTGCGGGTCTTCGACACATTCCATCTTTGCGCGCAGCACGTCGATGCGCGCGTCCTGTGCGGTCGAATCTTCATAATCGGCGGCCGTCAGGCGGCCGTGGATCAGCGGCACGGCGATCATGTACTGAATGCAATGATCGCGGTCGGCTGGATTGTTCAGCGGGCCTTTTTTATCGATGATGCGAATCGCAGCCTCGTGCGTGCGGATCGTGATCTTGCGAATGTCCTCTACACGCTTGCCGGCTGCGTTGAGTTGCGCATGCAGGTTCATTGCGGCTTCCGCCGCCGTTTGCGCGTGGAATTCCGCCGGGAACGAAATCTTGAACAGCACGTTCTCCATCACGTATGAACCATACGGGCGCTGGAACCTGAACGCGTTGCCCTTGAAGAGCACGTCGTAAAAGCCCCATGTTTTCGCGGTCAGCACCGAGGGGTAGCCCATCTCGCCGGTCTTCGCAATCAACGCGAGGCGCACTGCGCGCGATGTCGCGTCGCCCGCAGCCCATGACTTGCGCGAGCCGGTATTCGGCGCGTGGCGGTACGTGCGCAGCGCATGCCCATCGACAAACGCCTGCGAGACCGCATTGATCAGCTCGTCGCGAGTGAGACCGATCAACTGGCCGACCACCGCGGTCGACGCCAGTTTCACCAGCAGCACATGATCGAGCCCGACCTTGTTGAAGGAGTTTTCGAGCGCGATACAGCCTTGAATTTCGTGCGCCTTGATCATGGCGATCAACACGTCTTTCATCGCCAGCGGCTGTTTGCCGGCTGCGATGGCGCCGCGCGAGAGCCAGTCGGCCGTCGCGAGAATTCCGCCGAGATTGTCCGACGGGTGGCCCCATTCGGCGGCCAGCCATGTGTCGTTGAAGTCGAGCCAGCGGATCATGGCGCCGATGTTGAAGGCGGCCTGAACCGGATCCAGCTGGAACGACGTACCGGGCACCTTCGCGCCGTTGGGGACGATCGTGCCCGGCACAATCGGTCCCATCAGCTTGGTGCAGGCCGGGTAGGTGAGCGCCTCGAGTCCGCAGCCGAGCGTATCGATCAGGCAGTGACGCGCGGTTTCCAGCGCGAGCGTGCTGTCGATCGGATACTCCAGCACGTAATCGACGATATCGACCAGGACTTGGTCCGGGTCGGGTCGCACGTTGGTAATCGGAGCGGACATCGGGGTGTTTTCCTGATGAGGATAATTAGTTGCTGGTCTTGTTGATCGCGTTCGATTGCGTCGGAGCCGGCGCGCCTTCGATCATGGCTGCCGTCTTGCACTCGTCGGCCAGACGCGAACTGTCCTTGTCCGAGAACAACATGGCCTTCGTCGGGATCACGACGAGATCCATACCGGTTGCGGCGTCGTGGAAGCGGTCTGCACCCGTGGTGGTCGCTTCGCGCGGCAGATTGTAATTTTTGTTAGCCCAGTGAACCGTGACGATCTGGTCACGCTTCATGTCGCCCTTCAGTTCGAACGCCAGACCTTCGTTGCACGACCACTTTTCCGCGCCTTCCGGCACCGGATCGACCTTCGCTTCCTTGGCCGGGTTCGGTTTGCGCTTGATCAGGCGCTTCGGCTGCGGCTTTTTCGGCACAGCCTTGGTAGCCGGTTTCGTGGTGGTCGCCGGTTGCGCGGCGGCGTCAGTCGCGACCGACAGCATCGTCGTGGACAGGGCGCCAATCACGGCGGCGATCATCAGCTTTTTCATGGAGAAAACCTTTCTATCTAGTTTCAGTTAAACATTCCGCGGGCGACCGGTCCTGGCGACCGCGTGGTTGAACTGCACGCGCTTTGAAAGCGCACAGCGACCGCTATTTTCTCCTATTTAGCGGCAGGTACTTCAAATTCTCGGGCCCGGTGTAATTCGCGCTCGGACGGATGATCTTGTTGTCGATACGCTGCTCGATGATATGCGCGCTCCAGCCCGCCGTACGCGCGATCACGAAGAGCGGCGTGAACATGGCGGTGGGCACGCCCATCATGTGATACGAGACCGCGCTGAACCAGTCCAGATTCGGGAACATCTTCTTCGCGTCCC